>NZ_QHJQ01000010.1 GCF_003185655.1 Coraliomargarita sinensis
CAAAGACGCGCATACGGCTTCAAAAACTTTGATAACTACCGACTCAGAGTCATCGCCCAGTGCGGTTAAAGATGAACCACGAAAATAGAAAGGAAATGCTCCGGTCCCCAAACTTTGGTGTAGACCCGAAATGCTCCGGTCCCCAAACTTTGGTGTAGACCCCGTGACAGGCTGCCTAGCTTCGCTTCAGACGAAGCCTGGCGGAGAGAGAGGGATTCGAACCCCCGGAACCTTTCGGCTCAATTGTTTTCAAGACAACCGCATTCGGCCACTCTGCCATCTCTCCTTGAGGAAGACAGTCATTCTTTGGGGGATAAAACGGGCAGTGCAAGTGTTTATCCTGATTTTGTTGAGCTGATATAGGCATGTGGTTCAGGCTGCTTCGCAGCTGGCAGCGTGGCTGGTCGCCAGGTCATTGCTCTTGGGAACTTATCTTTCGCAGGTGGTATTATCTCCGTGAGCTTGCTTGGTTTTGTATCGAGTGCCATGACGGTTACCGGCATGGTGAGGGATGACGAAATTTACGTGTTGGAAGTCGACAGGGGCCGGGTTTTGCGAACAACCTGTTGTCGTCGGTCGGCGTCTGAAGTGACTGGTCGACTTTAAATCCCCATGCCACCAGCAGTCTCAGTCGATGGAAGCGGGTGGAAGCGTGCTTCAATTTATTTTCAAAATAATAACACCCAGTCGTGAAATCCAATCTGAATCACCCGCATTTCTCTTATCCAGTCGTGGCTCGCTTGCTTTTTTGGGTCCTTGGCTTCGCCTCGGTCGGGTGGTCGCTTCCGCCTGCTTACAAGAGCTCGCTGCCTCTCGATTACCTGGCTGAACTCATCTCTGCATCGGACGGCGAGGGGTACTACGCCGACGATGAGAAGATGCGGCTATTTAATCCCTACCCAAAGCCGGATAGCAAGAGGCCCTGGAGTCTCAAATACTTCGGTCCGGTCGGTATCGGGATTCATTTCGAGGCGCCCGGGATGACAATGAAAATCAGCAACGTCGAGGCGGGGTCGCCGGCGGCGGAATAGATTTTATTAGGAACAGGCTAATTCACTAATACACAAAAAAACCGGCCTATCCTTATATCCGATTCAAACGGATAGGGTCCTGATGAAAAGGGCTCTTCGTAGATTTTTGTGGAGTGTAGCCGCCGTAGTCGGGGTGATTCATCCCCCAACCGAGCGTAGTAGGGGATGGGGAACGGCTGCGGGTTGGAGCGTTCCTTCCGGCCGAGGCTTTTAGAGCATGGCAAACCGAACCGGCCTCCGAACGGGGGATTGTGCCCGACGATGGGAAAGCCAGGAAATAAGCCGAATCACCGGAAGGCCCGATAACGGTTGCAGCCAGTGCCGTGGCTAGCGCAGCACTAGTGGCCATAAATTTTTATACTCGTTTGCTTGCCCGGAAAATCACAGAAAATCATCAGGTAGTCGGGCTCGTCACCTTTTTTAAGGGGCAGGCTAATCATGCCTATTCCTGCGGCAGTGGGTTTGCGGAGCCATCCTGCACATCATTTTTAGGCAGTGCCGGGAATGAGCGCTCGACCGGTCGATGTCGGTCAGTTGCGCAGGCGCTTCGCTCACAGGAGTTCAGTAGAAGGTATTCCGGTCCAGGCTGCGGTATTGAATGGCTTCGAGAAGGTGGGCCGTTTCGATCTCCGGGGTGCCGGCCAGGTCGGCAATGGTCCGTGCGACCTTGAGAATCCGGTCATAGGCGCGGGCGGATAGGGAGAGTTGCTCCATGGCCTGTTCGAGCAGTTGGCCTTGTTCTTTATCAATTGTGCAGTATTCACGGATGCTTTTATGCGACATGCGGGCGTTGCAGCGCATGGAGGGCTCCTTTTCGTCATGGAAGCGGGCGGCCTGAACCTCCCGCGCGCTGGTGCAGCGCTCACGAACAGTGGCCGAACTCTCGCCCGGTTTGGCGTTCTGCAGTTCCTTGATACTGAGCGCCGGCGCTTCGATGTGGATGTCAATCCGGTCGAGCAGGGGCCCACTGATGCGGGAACGGTAGCGCTGAATCTGTGGCGCGGAGCAGCGACACTCCCTGGAAGAATCGCCGGTGTAGCCACACGGGCATGGGTTCATGGCCGCGACCAACATCATCGAACTGGGCAGGGTGATCTTGCCGGCACTGCGCGAGATGGTGACGCTGCCGTCCTCCAGCGGTTGGCGGAGCACTTCGAGGGTGGACCGCTTGAACTCGGGCAGCTCGTCGAGGAAGAGCACCCCATTGTGGGCCAGTGAGATTTCGCCCGGCCCCGGGATGGTGCCGCCGCCCAGCAGCCCCACGTCGCTGATGGTGTGATGCGGCGAGCGGAAAGGCCTTTGGAAGCATCGATTTCCCTGCCGGAGCGTCGAGCCGGCGGCCGACTGGATGCTGAGGATTTCCAGGAACTCCTCCAGCTGCGGCTCCGGCATGATGGACGGGATCCGCTTGGCGATCATCGACTTTCCCGAGCCAGGCGAGCCCAGCATCAGTAAGTTATGCCCGCCGCTAACCGCAATTTCCACCGCCCGTCGCACGGCTTGTTGTCCTTTGACCTCGGAAAAATCGAGCTGCCGCCTTTCGGGCGGCCTTTGGGTGTAGCTGCTTTGCTCGGCACGCACCGGAGCGATAATCTTCTCTCCGTTGAAGAAACGCACCGCTTCATCGAGACTTGCGACCGGGTAAATGGATACGCCTTCCACCAACGCCGCTTCATCGGAGGATTCGGCAGGCACGACCAGTCCACGTTTTCCCTGGCGTTTGGCCAGCATGGCCATGGCCAGAGCCCCTTTGACCGGACGCGTTTTACCCGAGAGGCTGAGCTCGCCGGAAATCAGAAAGTCGTCCAGTTCCGCATCTTCGCATTTCTTCATGGAGGCAAGAATAGCGATTGCGATGGGTAAATCGTAGGCCGGCCCTTCTTTTTTCAAGTCTCCGGGAGCCAGGTTGATGGTCGTTCTGGTGGCCGGTGCGCGGTAGCCACTGTTAGCCAGTGCGGAAAACACCCGATCCTGGGATTCTTTAACGGCACTGTCCGGAAGCCCGACCAGGACGAATTTAAGCTCGCCCGCCTCGCCGGTATTAACTTCAACTTGCACAGGATGTGCGTCGACACCCATCAGGGCTGCGGAATGTGTGATGCCCAGCATATCCTAATTATCAGAACGTATGCTTTTTCCTATGTCACGATTTAAGTTTCTTCCCATGTGGTGCTTGATGCGGTTACAGTAATAAAATGAAGGTCGGTTTAACAGGTGGCATCGGTTGTGGTAAATCCACCGTAGCCCGCATGTTTCAGGATGCGGGATGGAGGACTCTGGAGTCTGATCAAATCGTTGCCGATATCCTCTCGGGCGATGCTGCGGTGCATGCTGCGCTCAGGGAGCGTTGGGGGGATAAAATCTTCTCCGACGATGGTCAGGTCAATCGAAGGGCAATTGCCGAAAAGGTATTTCAGGATGAAGAAGAATTGAGCTGGCTGGAACAGTTGCTGCACCCGCTGGTTAGGAAATTCTGGCAAGAGTCCGTGCAGGCGGATCCTCAGTCTGATTGGCTGGTGGAGATCCCTTTGATGTTTGAAAAAAGGCTTGAAACAGCATTCGATTTGGTTGTGTGTGTTGCCAGTCCTCCTGATGTGGTCGAAACCCGAATGGTGGCCCGAGGTTACACGGGAGAGGAAATCGAGCGCCGTCGTCAGCGACAGATGCCGCTCGACGAAAAGATACGGCTTGCCGACCATGTAATTACCAATGCGGGCAACTTAGAATTTTTAGAAAATCAAACCAAGCGGTTAATCGGGCAGATACAGGGAGCCTGATCCCCATTCAATTTCTCATGACCAAAGAAAACGACGAACCCAGTCTGGACCTCCAAACGGACGAGCCAGTTAAGAAGGCACCTCGCAAGAAGGCGGCCAAGAAGGCTGCCAAAAAGGCCGCGAAAAAACGTGTATCCAAAACCAAGCCGGAAGAAGCCTCGTCGGAAGTGTCGGATCACAGCGACGATGAAGTGACGTTCAGTGCCGATATCGTGGTGGACGACGGCCCCGAGGAGAAATCCGGGGGAACGGCCAGGGGCGACGTTGCGGATAAAGATAAGGACAGGGAGAAGGATAAGAAAGGTCAGCCCCAGAAAGGCGGTGGCGGTCCGCATCAGCAGGGGAGTGGCGGTCCGCATCAGCACGACCGACAAAAAGGAAACAAGTTTAAGAACAAGAACAACAAGCGCGGGAAACAGCGCGGCAAAAACAAGAACTGGCAGAATAAAAAACGGCGTGACCGCGAAGAGGAAACGCCGATCGAATTCGGCCAGCTACTTGAGTGGGAAGTTCTCGAAAAGCTCGATGAGATTAAAACTTTAGCCACTGACCTGAAGTCCGGAGGTAGTGAGACGCTCGACTACAACCGTATCTACGACATGGGCCTGACGGAATTAAGGGGCGAGGCCGCAGCTCTCGAAGTCGAGACCGGACATCATGCGCCCAATCGGGACCAGTTGATCAACGCCATCGTCAAGCAGTTCGCGGATGCAAAACACGGAGTTTTCAGTGTCGGCGTGCTTGAACTGCTGGAGGACGATGAAGGCGGGCTCCTCGTCTACGAGCGCGACAACTACCGGATCAAGCCGCTCAGTGCCTACGTGCCGCAGGCTTTTATTGAACACTTCGGCTTGAAACGCGGGCATATCGTTAAGGCTCAGTTGCACCCGCACCGGGAGGGCGAGTCCTGTCCGTTTGCCGTCTCGATCGAGCAGGTGATGGATCGAGACCCGGAAACGCTCAGCGAAATTGTCCCTTTTACCGAGCGTGTGCCGTATTACCCGACATCACGTATTCTCATGGAGTCGGACAACGACGCCAAGTGGGACAACCTTTCCATGCGGGTGGTCGATTGTTTGACACCGGTCGGCTTCGGACAGCGCGGCTTGATCGTGGCGCCGCCCCGCACCGGTAAGACAGTCCTCATGCAGGGGATGGCGAATGCCATACAAAAGAATTATCCGGAGGCACATTTGATCATCCTGCTTATCGACGAGCGTCCAGAAGAAGTGACCGATTTTCGCCGTCAGGTGGATGGCGAGGTCATCAGTTCGACGTTCGACGAATCAGCCGAGAGCCATGTGCATGCGGCCGAAATGGTGATCGAAAAGGCCCGTCGCATGGTCGAAGTTGGTAAAGATGTTGTAATATTGCTCGACTCGATTACCCGTCTTGCCCGCGCCTACAATACGACGATGCCGAATAGCGGTAAGATTTTGTCCGGCGGTGTGGAAGCAAATGCGCTGCAAAAACCGAAGCGTTTTTTTGGCTCTGCGCGAAATATCGAAGATGGTGGTAGCTTGAGTATTATCGCTACAGCACTGGTCGAAACCGGTAGTAAGATGGACGAAGTCATTTTCGAAGAGTTCAAAGGCACGGGCAACATGGAGTTGCACCTCGACCGTGGACTTTCGGACAAGCGAATCTTCCCCGCGCTCAGTATGGACAAGAGCGGCACCCGTAAAGAGGAACTGCTCTATCACCCGGACGAGATGCAGAAAATTTATTCATTGCGAAGAGCAATGAAAGGGCTACCGTCCACTGATGCCATGGAAATGCTCATACAGCGTATCAAAAAGACCAACACAAACGCTGAATTCTTGATGAGTGTTGCCCGTTAGTTTTACTTTGATCACCCCAAATAATTCAAAAACCCTGTGACTTCTGCCGACGAATTTGTTCTACAGCTGTTAACTGATAAAGGCATTGTCGATTCTGCCGCAATCGAAGATGCCCGTGCGAACGTCTCTGCCAGTGATGATGCGAGTGAAGACACCGCTGTATTGGAGTATCTCATCAGTGAACATAAGCTAAAGCCCATGCAAGTTGCCGAGGTCCTCGCCGACGAGTTCAACATGGACTTGGTTGACTTGAGCGATGTCCGCATTTCCAGCGATGCTCTTGAAGTCGTACCTTTCGAACTGGCGAATCGCTACAAGGTCATTCCGCTTGAGGCCGACGGAACGGAAGTTGAGATCGCGGTGGCCGACCCGCTGGATATGGATGCGGTCGACAGTATCAGCCATGTGATTCAGCGTTCTGTGATCTGCCGGGTGGCGCCTCTCGAGGATATCGAAAAGGCGATACACCAGTACTACGAAGGCGCCAGGGCAGAGCAGGTGAACGAAATTTTTGCCGATCAGGAAGACCCGGATGCGCTGCCCACTCAAATCGACCTCCCGTCCGTCGAGGATGCTACGGAAGAAGAGGCCCCCATCATCAAATATGTCCATATGGTAATATCGGAAGCACTGAAAAGGCGGGCTTCCGATATTCACATGGAACCGCTGGAAAAACGTTTTCGTGTCCGCTATCGTATTGACGGCGTCCTGCATGAAGTGGAAAACCCGCCGAAGCGGCTGCAGCCTTCGATTGTTTCCCGGATCAAACTGATGTCGAATGTCAGTATCGCGGAGAAACGGGTGCCGCAGGACGGGCGCATCAATATCAAGGTGGGCGCCAAGGTGATCGACCTGCGTGTCTCGACCCTGCCCACGGCTTTTGGTGAGAGTATTGTCATGCGTATTCTCGACAAGGAAGGCCTACGGCTGGGGCTGCCTGAACTCGGTTTCTTTAGTGATGACCAAGCCACCTTCGAGAGGATTATTTCGCTTCCGGACGGGGTCTTTCTCGTAACCGGGCCGACCGGTTCCGGCAAGTCCACCACTTTGTATTCGGCGCTCAACTACATCAACCATCCGGACCGTAAGATTATCACGGTCGAAGATCCGGTTGAGTATGAGCTCGCTGGCGTGAACCAGGTCCAAGTACGTCGCGAGGTCGGCATGACTTTTGCCGCGGCGTTGCGTTCCATGTTGCGTCAGGCGCCCAACATTATCATGGTGGGGGAAATTCGGGACAAAGAAACGGCTGAGATCGCCATTAATGCATCGCTAACCGGTCATATGGTTTTCAGTACGCTTCACACGAATGATGCGCCCAGCGCAATCAGCCGTTTGATTGATATTGGTATCAAGCCCTTTCTGGTAGCGGCGGCGGTTCGTGCGGTGCTGGCCCAGCGTCTTGTAAGAAGGAACTGTCAAGCATGCCGAGGATCGTCGGATCCGGATGAGAAATTGCTGAATTCGCTTGGTATCAGGCCCGACCAGACTGCGGATGCCACCTTCATGGAGGGCGAAGGCTGCTCCAAGTGCAACGGAACAGGTTTCCGTGGGCGGGTAGGCATTTTTGAAATGTTTAACGTGAATGAAGAACTGCAGCAGATGATTTACGAGGAAGCCAGCCTGGTGGCTCTTCGAGCCAAGGCCCGTGAAATGGGTATGCGCACCATGCGGGAAGACGGGGTGCGCAAAGTCATTGCTGGTGTGACGACACCGAATGAAGTGCTGCACGCCACGGTGGCCGATTCCCTATAATCCGACGAGACTATCTTACGACGATGAGCTACGAAATGAATGACCTTCTCGAACTGATGGTGGATCAGGGCGCATCGGATTTACACATTCAGGTCAACCAGCCGCCGACTCTTCGGATGAGTGGCACGATGACCCCGGTTGATGGCCCGCCGCTCACCGCGAAAGACTCGGAGGATTTAATGAAGGCGATCACCTCGAGCACGAATCAGGAAAAGCTCAAGACAAGTGGTGGCGCAGATTTCGGTTTTGCTTATCAGGGGAAGTCCCGTTTCCGGGTTAGCGTTTTGCGGGCCAAAGGAGCCTACGGGATGGTGCTTCGACAAATCCCGAACGACTTATTCGGTCTCAGTGACATCGGGTTGCCGGATAAGATCAAAGAACTCATCAGCCGACCGCGCGGCCTTATTTTGGTGACCGGCCCCACCGGTTCGGGTAAGTCCACGACGCTCGCTTCCATGATCAACTGGATCAACGAGCATCATGACGGGCATATCATTACCATTGAGGACCCGATCGAGTATTTCCATGAGCACAAGAAGTGTATCGTAACACAGCGTGAAGTCGGAGTGGATGTCGGTTCCTTTTCGGACGCAATCCGTGGCGCCTTACGACAGGACCCGGATGTTATTCTGGTGGGGGAAATGCGTGACCTCGAGACGATCGAAGCCGCTGTTGGTGCCGCGGAAACGGGGCACCTCGTTTTTGCGACTCTGCACACGACAGGCGCGGCCCGCACGGTCGACCGAATCGTGGATGCGTTTCCTGCGGATATGAAGGACCAGATGCGTACGCAGCTGGCCTCGTCGGTGGTCGCGGTTATTTCGCAGGTCCTCTGTAAGAAAAAAGGTGGCGGACGTATCGCTTCCTTTGAAATTATGGTGACGACGACGTCGATCGCCCAACTGATCCGTGAAAATAAAACCTACCGTATCGCTTCCGACATTCAGACCGGTGCTGTCCATGGTATGATTGGTCTGGATGCCCACCTTCTCAGTCTCTACAACCGCGACCTCATTACTGCCGAGGAAGCACTCACCAAATCCCAAACGCCCGGACCGATGAGAGATAAGCTCATTGAGTGCGGAGCAAAGTTTGATACATAGTTATTTTTCAACCACAGATCTATTCTTGGTAATACCCCGATGTTCGAAGATCACAACGATACCGTTTACGATATAATCAAGTCAGCCAACTTGCTTGATGCCGCGCAGTTGGATGAACTGAATGAGTCCCATTTACATACCGGTAAGTCGCTTGCCGACGCGGTGGTCGATGCCGGTGTCGTGGAGCGTAACGACATACTGGCCGCAATCGCGGAATATCTTGGCTACGAGTATCTCGAGAAGCTGCCGAATACGATTCCCGAAGAGGTCGCGTCTACGGTGCGTCCGAGCGTTGCGAGGATGTATGCGGTCGTTCCCTACGAGGTGGACGATACTTCGGTATCCGTCCTGGCAAAGGACCCTTTTAATCCGGCCATCATCGATGACCTGACCTTTACGCTGAACAAAGATATTACGATCGTTGTTTGTAATCCGGAATTCCTGGATGAACTGATTACCGCGACATACGGTGAGGAGGATTCTTCGATTGATGATATTCTGGGCGATATTGGGGAGACCTACTCCGACTCGGAAGACGACCTTTCCGAAGGGGATCTTACGGATTTGGCAAATCAGACGCCGATCATCCGTTTCGTGAATCTTGTTCTCCAGCAGGCCATTAAGGACAAGGCATCCGACATCCACTTTGAGCCCTTTGAAGATCAGTTTCGTATTCGCTATCGGATCGACGGTGCGCTGTATGAAATGGCGCCGCCACCGCGTAACCTGGCAGTTCCGGTGACCTCGCGCGTGAAGGTGCTGTCCAATATGAATATTTCGGAGCGCCGCATCCCACAGGATGGCCGGATTAAGATGACCATTGCGGGTCGTCCGGTCGACTTGCGCGTCTCGACTTTGCCCACGCAGTTCGGGGAAAGTGTGGTGCTTCGGGTGCTGGATAAATCCGTGGTGAACCTTGATCTCGAAGCCCTCAGTTTGCCGGAAGACATTCTTCACAATATTCGCGATTTGGTGGATCGGCCCAACGGCATCTTTATCGTTACCGGACCAACGGGTTCGGGTAAAACGACAACCCTCTATAGTGCGCTTCGTGAGGTCAATGACGTCGAAACGAAAATCCTGACGGCCGAAGATCCTGTCGAGTACGAGATCGACGGCATTATGCAGGTTGCGGTAAACCACCAGGTCGGTCTCGATTTCGCCCGTGCGCTGCGCGCTTTCCTGCGTCAGGATCCGGATAAGATCATGGTCGGGGAGATTCGTGACCTTGAGACGGCCCAGATCGCGGTTCAGGCTTCCCTGACCGGGCACGTGGTTTTGAGCACCCTACACACCAACGATGCCCCGGGCGCGGTCACCCGTCTGATTGATATGGGGCTGGAGCCCTTCCTGATTTCCGCATCCCTGGAAGCCATATTGGCCCAACGCTTGGTTCGTCGAATTTGCAAGAGCTGTCAGACCGCTTACGAGCCTGGCCAGGAACTGATCGATATGCTCGACGTCGACCCACTCGAGATTGCCGATAAGGATTTTTATTACGGGGAGGGCTGCCCGAACTGCAGTAATACCGGTTACAGCGGCCGTATCGGTTTGTTTGAAATGATTGTGGTTTCGGACGCTATCCGCGAATTAATCAATCAGCGTGCCCCGACACTCTCGATCAAACAAAAAGCTCTCGAACAAGGAATGAGAAGCTTGCGCGATGATGGTCTACGTGCCATTTTTGATGGGAATTCTACGATCGAAGAAGTCCTCAAATATACCTAACCCCAACGTCCCATGGCAAAATTCAAATACACGGCGATTGACGCCAATGGTAAGCAAAAGACCGGAACGGTCGACGCTGAGAGTCAAGAAGATGCTAATTCCAAGCTCAGCGCGGCTGGGTTGATGCCAACCAAAGTAACGGCCACGGGTGGTAGTAGCGCTGGTTCTGGTGGCAAAAAAGCGAAAGACGGCGGTAAAGCCAAAAAGAAGGGCATTGCTTTTGGTAAAGTGATCAGCCAGGAGGACCTTTCCACGTTTACCCGGCAACTTGCCACACTCCTGCAGGCGGGCCTTCCGCTGCTTCGCGGACTGGAGGTGATGATTCGCCAGGAGAAAAATCTCCGGTTCCGGGCAGTTCTGGAGCAAATCGCCGAACAGGTGAAGTCCGGTAACTCTTTTTCCGATGGCCTGTCTCAGCATCCGAAAATTTTCGACCGCCTCTACATTAACATGGTGAAGGCCGGTGAAGCGGG
This sequence comes from Coraliomargarita sinensis, assembly GCF_003185655.1. NCBI lineage: Bacteria > Pseudomonadati > Verrucomicrobiota > Opitutia > Puniceicoccales > Coraliomargaritaceae > Coraliomargarita > Coraliomargarita sinensis. Next base: position 10,709 of record NZ_QHJQ01000010.1, read on the forward strand.
CGGTGTCCTCGACACGGTTCTTTCGCGACTTGCCGGCTTCATGGAAAAAGCCCTGAGGACCAAGAAGAAAGTTAAGTCCGCCATGGTTTACCCGATCGTCGTGGTCGGTGTGGCCGTGGCGATTGTCGCATTGTTGATGACAGTGGTGGTGCCGAAGTTTCAGACGATTTTCGACGATATGCTCGGTGGCTCTGCCCTGCCGGGGCCGACGCAACTGGTCATCAGTATCAGTAATTTCATGCAGCAAAACATTATCCTCAGTATTGTGATCTGTGTGGTTGCTTTCTTTGGTTTCAAATTTCTGCTTAGAACGACTTTCGGCAAAAAAATATTTAATTGGTGTTCGATTAATCTACCCAAGATCGGCGACCTTGTACGAAAGGTGAATATCGCGCGCATCACCCGCACCTTCGGTACGCTTCTTTCCAGCGGTGTGCCTATCCTGCAGTCCATTACGATTTCCAAAGACATTACCGGAAATAGCTTTTATGCGGGAGCCTTGAATCGTATCCACGACAGCGTGCGGGACGGGGAGCCACTTGCCGCTCAAATGGAGCGCGAATCAGTCTTTCCCAACATGGTGACCAGTATGGTGGATGTCGGTGAGGAGACCGGTGAATTGGCGGAGATGCTCAATCGCATCGCGGATAATTACGACGAGGACGTCGATAATGCGGTCGCTGGTATCACCTCGATTATCGAGCCGGTGATGATTGTCTTTCTGGCCTTGGTTGTCGGCTTTATCGTCATTGCGCTCTTCCTGCCGATTGTCGAAATCATCAAGCAACTTACCGGTTGAGTTCACTCTCGGCCCGACAAAAAACGCAGCTTCGAAAGAGGCTGCGTTTTTTATTTTATCGTTTTGGGAAGGCTTACGAGTCTGATTTTTCCGCCATTTCCTTTTCGAGCCGCTCGACGTATTCCGTCACGTTACAAGTCAGCATACGCGTGCTGCCGGGGGCGACTTCGAGGACCTTGTTGACCACGCCGTCGAGGAAGGCGCGATCGTGGCTTACGAGGATGACTGTGCCATCGAATTCGTTGATCGCGTCCTGAAGCACTTCTTTGGATTTGATATCCAGGTGATTGGTCGGTTCGTCGAGGATCAGGCAGTTGCCCGGCTTCATCAGCATTTTAGCCAGCGCGACACGGTTCTTTTCACCGCCCGAAAGCACTTCGGTTTTCTTGAGGGCTTCGTCGCCAGAGAAAAGAAGAGCACCGAGTGCGGCACGCGGATTGGCGTCAGGGTTGTTCACGGCGGCTGCTTCGACTTCATCCAATACGCTTTTAGCGGGATTCAATTCGTCCGCCTGTGTTTGTGCGAAATAACTGATCACCGTATTGAGGCCCTTTTCGACTTCGCCTCCTTGATAGGGTTCCTGATCGGCCATGATGCGCGCCAAGGTTGACTTACCGGCACCATTCACGCCGACCACCGCGATTCGGTCACCCTTGTCGATACGTAAATCCAGCCCGTCAAAGACCACGTTGTCGCCGTAGGCTTTGTGCAGGTCCTTTATCGTGATTACCTTGGCACTGGATGGTGGCGGCGGTGGAAAGCGGAAGAAGATCTTCTTTTCTTCCCGGGGGATTTCGATGATCTCCATTTTCTCCAACTGCTTGATACGGCTTTGCACCATGCTGGCTTTTTTCACGTTGGAGCGGAACTTGTTGATGAAGTCCTTGATTTCGGAAATTTCCTTCTGCTGGTTTTTATGAGCCTTACGCAGGACTTCGATTTGCTTCTCGCTTTCCTTCTTATAGTAGGAGTAGTTGCCTTTGAAACTGTTCAGCTGGCCCAGTTTGAGCTCGAGCGTGCGGTTGGTCACTTCGTCGAGGAAGGCACGGTCGTGAGAGATGACAATCAGCGCGCCGTGATAATTTTTGAGATACTGTTCGACCCAGTGCTGGGAGACGATGTCCAGGTGGTTGGTCGGTTCGTCGAGAATCAGCAGCGATGGATTTTGCAGAAGGAGTTTGGCCAGCGCGATGCGCATTTGCCAGCCGCCGGAAAACTCGCCCGTGTCACGTTGCATGTCGTCCATTGAGAAGCCCATGCCGGTGAGGATTCGCTCGATGCGCGATTTCATCTTCTGCGGCTCGAACTCCTCAAGCTGGAGTTCCCAGTCGCCGATCGCATCGATCAAGTCGTAGTATTCCTCCGATTCGGTATCCATCTCCAGCAAATCGGCGTCGGCTTTTTCAATTTTCCCCTGAAGTTCGAGGATGTCACCGAAAGCGCTTTTTGCTTCGTCGTAGAGGCTGCGGCCGGAAACGGAGATGCCATCCTGTGGCAGGTAGCCGATGCTGACATAATCCGGGTAGTCGATGGAGCCTTTATCCGGGTCGACTTCACCCATCAACATGCGCAGGAGGGTGGTTTTTCCCGAGCCGTTTGAGCCGACCAGCGCGATGCGGTCGTGCGCGCCGATCACGCAGTTGATCCCGTTGTAGAGGACTTTTTTGCCGAAGTTGTGAGTGACTTGGTTAATCGTAATCATGACCTGAAGTAATGAGTAATAGAAAGAAAGTGAATGTAGATGCGTGGTGATAGGGGATACCCGCTGCATGATGCGAGATTTTTTACACCTTATCCCTATTCGGTGGGCCGGTATAATACCCTGTGGAATGGGGCTATTTGTAAATTTTTGCGTTGCGAGCGAATCGGTTACTCGGTCATCAAACGAAACAATAAGACATCCTGAATTCGTAGTCGGGGGATGAATCACCCCGACTACGGCAATCATCCTCTACAAAAATGGCGAAGAATCCCAATATTGAATCCTGCGATTGTTGAGCGCTCCAAGTTGGCAAAGAAAAAGGTTCATCGTCGATTTTCGTGAAAAGCCAATCTGGTAATATCCAGGAGAAGTTAAATAAACAGGCTCGATACGGAGTCAGGGCATTCTTGTCCTGATTGTTCGTTTTCTTCCATCACGCAACGTGGACAGGAATGTCCACGCTCCTTCAATGGCCGCGTAATGTCTCATTATTCGAAGCTTTAACCGGGGGACATCACGCTAATCGACGATGAACCAAAAAAAGCCCGGAGCTCGCGCATCCGGGCTGGGTGATAAGCCGGTCAGTATTAACTGTCGCGAGCTTTTTCTTTTCGCATCGTCTGACGGAGGGCCTTCATTTCCTTGCGGTCGATTTCCCCGTCATTGTTGCTGTCGATTGTGTCGAAGTGTTCGACTAGTTTTTCCGCTCCTGCCTTGGAGGCTTCGTCGTAGGATATGGCACCGTTGCCATCCTCATCCATGGCCTTGCGCTTGGCGCGTCGCTCTTCCATGCGCTGTTTATGATGTTGGCGTAGTTCCTCTTTGGTCACTTCGCCGCTATTGTCGGCATCGATCCGGGCAAAGCTCTCGACGAACTTTTTTGCACCTGCGGCTTCTGCCTCATCCAGAGTGATGACTTGGTCACCGTTGCTGTCCAGTTTTCCGAATCCCTTGCCGGGTTTGGCCGCTTTGTCCGGTTTGGCGGTTGCGACGAAGGGGAGCAGGCTGCCTGTAAGCAGGCAAAGGATCATTTTTCTGTATTTCATGTTACGATTGGTTTGGGAGTTTCACAGCCTCTGTCGTGCTGCTTATCCTCTGAATCGCCCACAAGCGTAGAAAGTTGCAGCCGTATTTTGACGTCATCTATTTACTTTAACTTTCCACACTCGGCTTTAGTGCTAGCCAATATGACAGAGCAAGATTTGTCGCACTTCATTCATTCTCTCCCTAAAACCGAGACGCATCTGCATATTGAAGGGGCGCTGCCTTACGAACTGCTGCAGGGCCTCAATCCGGAAAAGTTTGCCGAGCCTCAGCAATGCTGGGCGCCCGATTTTAAGTGGCCGTCCTTTGAGGCCTTTGAGTCGCACCTGATTGAGCACGCTGTGCAGTGGTTTACCTCGCCCGAGCATTACCATGAAGCGGCTAAAATAATCTTCGCCAAACATCTTGAGCAAAATATCCGCTACGTGGAAATCTCGTTTCACGCGGGCATCATCGAGTTTATGAACATACCCGGACCGGAGATCGTGGCGGCGATCCGCAGTGCTGCCCCAAAGGGTTTGGAGGTGCGGGTATTTATGGGAATGGCCCGGGATTCATACAACAAGGTGCTCGCGCCTGTGCTTCAGGATTGCATCAACTGGGAAGGTCTTGCCGGGATCGATTTACACGGGGTCGAGTATCTGCCTTTGGAGCACTGGACGCCGAAGCTCTGGGAAAGAGCCCGGGCCAACGGGCTGGAGACCAAGGCGCATGCCGGCGAGTTTGGTCCTTCCGGGCATGTGCGTGAGGCACTTGAGATTTTGGGGGCGCGCCGTATTCAGCACGGTATCCGTGCGGTGGATGATCCGGATGTGCTTCAATTGGCCATCGATCTGGGTGCGACCTTCGACATTTGTCCGATCAGTAATGTGAAGCTCGACGTAGTCGAATCGATGCCGCTACACCCGATTCGTGAATTTTTTGATCGGGGGCTGCGCTGCACGATCAGCACCGACGATCCGTTTTCCTTCGGGAACAGGGTGGAGGATGAGTACCATGCTCTGGCCCATGATCTTGATTTCAGTCCGGCTGAGCTCGGGCGAATTGCCAAGAATGGCTTTGAGGTCGCCTTGGTCGACGATGCCACACGAAAGGAGTGGATCGCCGAGGTCGACGAGCGACTCGCCGTTCAATAGAAACAAAAAAGCCCTTTCGAGGGGAAAGGGCTTTGTCAAAATAGAGGAACCGGCGTCTTATTCTTCCGGCTTGGTCTTTCTCAGACCCACGACGCGGTTGCCGTCTTCCCACTGTCCGCGCTTGCGGAGCAGATCAATGCGCTCGAAGCGCTTGAGCACGGTGCGATTCTTTTTGCCGCTACCACCGGCGGCTTTAAAACTGTTGTGTTGGGACATACGATGACTCCTTGTTAAAAGTGAAAGCGGTGGAATAAATGGGGCCTCTGGAGAAAGATCAAGGGTTATTTCCGCCCATTTTTGGTACTTATTTGAGGTTTAGACGAGATAAGGCAGTGCCAGTGAGGCCAGGCCGAGGATCAGCAGGAAGCCACACATGTCCGTGACAGTAGTCAGAATCGGGCCTGAGGCGAGGGCAGGATCCTGCTTGAGCGCTTTTAAAAGAAGGGGGACGAGGCCTCCAACGCAGACGGCGACGGTCGTGTTTAGGGCAAGTGCTGCTCCCACGACGGCTCCGAGCATGGCATTTCCTTTCCAAAGCCAGGCGATTGCACCGATTAAAAGGCCGAGGCAAACTCCGTTGATCAGGCCAACACTGGATTCTTTCAAGAAGACACGCCCAAATTCACGCGGGCTGACCAGTTGAAGTGAAAGCTCGCGCATGGAGACGGCGACAGCCTGATTGCCGGAGCATCCGGACATGTCTGAAATAATGGGCAAAAAGACCGCGAGGGCGATAACCGCTTCCAGCGTGTCCGTATGCATGGCAATCACACTGGCCGAAATTAGGTTGAGCACGATGTTGATACTCAGCCAGGAAAGACGGCGCCGGCTACGCACCCGAAGGGGCATGGAGCGGAGTTCTTCCTTGCCCATCAAGCCCTGGAATTTCAACAGATCTTCGGTGGCGGCCTCCTGGAGTGCTTCGGTGCTGGACTCGCGGTCGACGATGCCGATCAGGCGGTGGTCTGTGTCGACGACCGGGAGGCCGAGGAAATTGTGTTGCTCGAAGATGTTTTCCAGATCGTTCACCGGAGTTTCGGCTTCAATGGTGATTGGATCCGGGATCATAATTTCGCTGGCGGCCTGTTCGGGACGGGCAAACAGCAGGTTGCGCACGGGAAGTACGCCCAACAGCGCCCCGCGGGGGCCGAGCACGTAGGCATATTGCACCCCGTATTCGATGTAGTCCTCCCGGTGTTTTTGAATATCCTCGAGAATTTCCCTTACCGTCATGGTGGCCTCAAAGGAGACAAATTCACTATACATGATGGCACCGGCAGTTCCCTCGGGGTAAGCCATGAAGCGACGGGTCTCTTCCGCCTGCTCCGGAGCGAGCGCCTGTAGAATGGCCTTGGAGTCACGCTTGCTCAGCTCCTTCAAAAGGTCGGCCCGATCGTCGGAATCGAGTTCGGCCACCATGGGCGCCGCCCTTTCCGGGGGAAGCGTTTCGATGATGTCGGCACCCTGGAAGTAGTGCACATGTTCGAGAACTTCCGCCGCTTGTTCGGGCGTCAGCAGTTGGAGCAAATGTGAGCGTTCCTCGGCTTCCAGTCGGTCGATGAGGAGGGCGGTGTCGTCGCCTTCAGTTTCTCCAAGTAGTTGAACGATGGCACCCGCATCGGAACGCTCGATGGCACCGGCGAGTTGCTCGAGGCGGAGATCAAAATCCTGGCTGTCTTCGTGGTTCGACATGTTTTGTTGCTCGTATGGTTGGATAGGGTACGCTTTACAAGCGCAGGCTTATGGGCCAAGCAGGTTGCGTGCTATTTCTTCTCACAGCATTAGGTTGTGCGCTTGGCGGCGTCACCCGCCATCTATGCACGGCAGGTTTCACCCGGCTCATGGGTGAGAGATTTCCATGGGGTACCCTGTTCGTCAATGTTCTGGGAAGTTTTCTGCTGGGTGTCATTCTGGGTGCCGGTATCTCAATGGAGGAGGGTGCGCTTTCCTTTGCCCGGCTGCATGCCTTTCTCGGGATCGGCTTTTGTGGCGGCCTGACGACCTTTTCAACTTTCAGCCTGCAAAACCTCAGTCTGCTGTCGAAGCGAGGGAAAGGCGCACTAGCGGTCAACATTCTGGCCAATGTCGCCCTCTGTCTTCTGGTCGCCGCTGCCGGGTATGCGCTTTCGGAAAGGTGGACCGCCTGATGCATCTTTTTTGGATCGGCTTGGGCAGTGCACTTGGAGGTAGCCTGCGCTATGGACTGGATTTGCTGGCGTTGCATTTCACCGGCGGATTTCCACTGTCGACCCTTTTTATCAACATAAGCGGGTCCCTGCTGATCGGATTTATCGCCGGTCTCTGGGCAAGCGGTGGGGCAGCCGGCCCACATCCCTATAAATGGCATTTCTGGATGACCGGATTTTGCGGGAGTTACACCACCTTTTCGGCCTTCAGTTGGCAGGTGCTGTCGATGATTGAGAACGGGCACGCGCAACTGGCCGGCGTTTACGCTGCGGCCAGCGTCGGATTTGGGCTAATTGCAGTCTGGGCTGGCCTGTCCTGGGCAACTCTGCGACAAAAAGAGGCATAAAGTACTTGCGACACCATGCAGCAAACAGCACCCATTCAGTTTTATAATCGCCTGACCGGTCAGATTGAAACCGAGACAGTCTACGGTGAGGGTTTTCTACGATGGGCCTACGGCAATCCGCTCGGACGGCTGACGGTCCAGTTGGCGGTGAAACGCGCCTGGTTTTCCCGTTGGTACGGCTGGCGTATGAACCGGCCTGCCAGTCGTGAGAAAATCCGTCCTTTCATCCAGGAATACGGCCTGAACGAGGATGAGTTTGCCGATCCGGTGGATTCCTTTGCCAACTTCAACCAGTTTTTCTACCGCCACTTGAAGCCGGAAGCGCGGCCGGTTGCGCCGGAGCCAGAAACTGTTGTTTTTCCGGCAGACGGGCGACACCTCGCAGTCCCGGACGTCGATGCGGTGGAGGATTTTTACATCAAAGGGCAGCGTTTTGACCTGGCCGCATTTCTTGGCGAAGCTTCGCTGGTAGAGGAGTTTGCCGGCGGGAGCATGCTGATTTCACGACTTTGCCCGGTCGACTACCACCGCTACCACTTTCCCGTTTCAGGGGAGGCTGGTGCGCCGGTCCTGATCAATGGCCATTTGCGCTCGGTCAGTCCATTGGCACTCCGTCGAGATTTGGCCATCCTCTGGCATAACAAGCGGGTACGCACGATCGTCGAATCACCTGCCTTCGGGAAAGTTGTGATTATGGAAATCGGTGCGACCTGCGTGGGTTCGATTCATGCCACCTTTGCGCCCGGCCCGGTGGAAAAGGGTCAGGAAAAGGGCTACTTCAGTTTTGGTGGCTCCTGTGTTGCGACGCTTTTTCAGAAGGGACGTCTACAATTTGACGAAGATCTGATCGAACACTCAAGACAGCCTACCGAAGTCTATGGTAAAGTAGGCGAGCGTTGTGGTGTGGTTCTCTCGTAAATCAAACTTTAGCGTCGCTGCCGGAATCTGTTTTCTGTTTCGGCCAAAGCCAAATCATCGAAAGTGCGGCTGAAAGGATGCAGGCCAGTGTCGCGCCGAAATAGATTAAGTGCATCCTTTCATAGTAATCATTATGGGTGTCAGGCGGAGCTGTATGAGCCCATGCATAATAGGCGGCTGAATAACCACAGAGCAACGCTAAGCCAATCATTAGGGTGGGGATCAAAAATAGGCAGAAATGCTTCACTGCTCTGAACCAAGCATGTTTATTTTTTGGCAATAAGCCCGGCCCTCGCAGCGGCGAAGAGGTATTGCTGGGCCAGTCCCGCGGACGGGCCGAAGTGGACGCGGGCAAAGTCGAGCAACGGATCGCTTTTCCAACCTTCCAGCCCGTAGGCGCGAACAAGGATCTTCTGCACCCAGGTATCGATGGGGAAGGCTTCGAGGCGGCCCATGCCGAAGAGGAGCACGCAGTCGGCGATCTTACGGCCGACGCCGGGGAGCGAGATCAGTCGCTGGCGTGCTTCCGAGGTGGGCAAAGCCTCGGTTTCATCAAGCCAACCGGGATTTTGCGAGAGGAAGACCGCGGTCTGGTTAATGTAGCGGGCCCGGTAGCCAAGTTTGGCCTCACGAAGGCGGGTCTCGCCGGCGGCGGCAATTTGCGCCCAGGAGGGTAGGGCGTGGCTACCGTCGGGTAGGGGATCCCCCATGTCGATTGCCACGGCTTCGCAAATAGCTTTGATCTGAGGGATTTGTTTGGTCGAGCTGCAGAGAAAGCCGAATAGGGTCTCGCCCAGTGGCTGCCGGAGGATGCGCAGGCCGGGGAACGCCTCGATCGCAGTCTTCAGTACCGGGTCGCTCCGCCAGGGGAGCGCATCGGTTTGTCCGGCAAAATCCGTATCCAGCGCGAAGTATTGCGCGAGGGCCGATCCCACGGCCTCCGGATTGTCGCCGGTTGGGGCACACCATAGAATGCCGCTATTATCCTGCCGCAGGCGAACGGTGTTTTTAGCCCATCGGCCTTCGAAGCAGTTCTTTATCCTGTTCCAACGGAAAGCTTGCCCGCCATCAAGCGTTTCGGCGAAAGCGGTACGGCTGAAATGCGGTGCATCAGCCCAAAGCTGCCAGTCGGAAAAAGCCAAGTCTACATGCTCCAGAGGTAACTCTGCTTTCTGGCGAGCACTTCGCCGTTGGCATCCTTGATCGTGAAGCGCCATGCCCCGGGCACGCCCTCCGGTTCCGGCCAGTCCTCGCCGGTCAGCCCGACAAAGACTTCCTTCGTCTTGGGCATTTTATTGGGCAGCGGAAAATCGTGGGTTTGCAGATCGGCAGAGGCCGGGGTGTAGAACTCGCCGGTAATGACACTACCACGCGGCAGATCGCGGACCTTTTCGTCCAGTACGAGGGTGAAGTAATAGCCGTCGCGCACTTCCGGGTCGCTACGCAGAATAATGCGGTTCCCTTTGTTTTCAGCCCCGCTCCAGTATTCACTGATCCGCTTGAAATTCTCCTCCGGAATATAGCGCGGTTTGATCTCCTTGATCTCGACCGAGCGAATCGGTTCGTCGGGTGTTGATGCACAGCCCGCGAGTGCGAAGCCGATGAGGACAAGAAGAAGGTGACGCATGGTTTAGAGTTTCCGAAGTGCCTATCTCTTGTCAATAGCCAGCAAGCCTAAGCGGTGGCAGCTTTTACCAGTTTTGTATAATCGCGAAAGAGCGGGTGATCGGCACTTCCGAGGAGGCTGTAAAAGATGGTTTCGGAGGGTAAAATGTGTGCTTCCATCGCCAGGAGCTGCTGAAAGACGGCCTCCCGGTCTTCGGGGCGTCGCTGGCTGACACAGTCGCTGAGCAGAGTCACGCCCAGATCTTCGCCCATCGCCTGTACCGCCGTCTGGTAGATACAAATGGGGACTTCGATGCCCATGAGCAGAAGGTGATCGATTTGATTGCTCTCGATCCAGCGGTCCAGGCCCTCGGCCTCGAGCGCGGAAAAAGCAGCCTTATCAAACACAGGCGTGTCTTCCGGAAAGCTCCCGGTCAGTGCGGCACTTGTCGCTCCGAGTTTTTCAGGCCGCTGCTCGGTAGCGGCAACCGACACGCCGAGAAGCTTGGCGGCCTCGATCGCGAAGCGGCAGCGGTGAATCAACGCTTCCTGTTCGGGAATCGCTTTCAGAAAAGTATCCTGCAGATCGATGCAGAGGAGGCCGAGATGTTGGATAGGGTCGCTCATGGGAAAGTGAGGGTGAAGGTGAAAGTGAAGGTTTGAGCCAGGTGCGGCATGGTAGCTGGTTTATTCCAATATTGGGCGTAAGTGAGATTTGTCGTTCTACTCTCAGCTTCACTTTAAACTGCTATACCGGATCAGGAAGTCGCTTGCTGTGTGCGTAGGCTTTGCGGGCCCGTACCTGGACGAGGCTCTTATCCTCGACGACATAGGCCGTGAGGTGACCGCCATAGACGCAGCCGGTATCGATACCGATTGAGCCGGGTCGTTCCAATACATTGGGGCGGGGCGTGTGGCCGTAAATGACGAAGGGTTCACCGACCCAGGTATCCGCCCAGGGGTTGGCGTTCGGAGCATCCGAGCGCTTGGCCGGATTTCCTTTTTTGTCGACCACCTGAATGCTGGTAATGGTATCCACATCCTGTGATTGCCACGGTTGTCCGGGCACGAATCCGCCGTGTACCATGACCACATCCCTGGTCGGGCCGTATTCAAATTTTGGCATGGTATCGAGGTAGTCCCAGTCTTCTTCGCTCAGCTCCTTGATGGTCGTTTTGTCGTAATCCTTAAGGAGATCTTTGCGGCCTTCATGCTTGGCGCGGAGGAGCCGTAGCTCATGGTTGCCGATAATGGACTCAATTTTGTACTCGCGAACCAGTTCCAGGACGCCGTGGCTGCTTGGGCCGCGGTTGACCAAGTCTCCGAGTTGGACGACCCGATCGTCCGGATCAAGTTCGAGCGCGTTCAGCAGTTCCTCAAACTCGTCGGCGCAGCCGTGGACATCTCCGATGGCGATTGTTCGTGGCATATTATTTCTGGGTCGTGTGGGTTAAGAGTGGCATGACGCTGGTTTCGAGTAAGCACTCTGCAAGATTTATTCGCTTTCAAGAAGGAAATGAAAATAGATTCAGGGAGAGGCCTTGGTTTTGGTTGCAAGAAGCGCGCGCAGGATCAGGCTCTTCGTTTTGACAAGGACCATGGATTGGCAGATTAAGACACTTTCACGGAAATCCACGCTCAGCGGGGAAAGCTTCGAGCCCGGTGATCGGGCAGTATCACTTGTTTACGTGGACGACGAGGCCGGTGATCTCGGCCGGGCCGACATTCACGAAAAAGAACTTTCGGAACTCCAGGCGCCCGGGCAGGTGCTGGGCCGCTGGTCCTGGGTGATGAAAGACCCGGAAGAAGGGGCCACCAGCACCAGTGACACCGTGGCTTCCGCCGAGGATTTCTTCTTCTCGCTTTTCGAAAATGAAGCGGGGGATGAGCGCGAGCGTTCGGACGCTTTGAAGCACCTGCTTGCTCTGATGCTGGAGCGTAAGCGTATCCTTCGGGCCATCGGTCCGCGCCAGACTTCGGGCACGCAAACTTATCTGCACGTTAAGACGAAGCAGGAGTTAAAGGTGCCCATCACCGAGATTTCCAGAGACCTGATGTTCAAGATTGAGGATACCCTGGGAGATATCATTCTATAAGCCTGACTATGCGAAAATACCTTCTATTGATTCCGCTCATCGTACTCGTTTTTACGGGCTGCAGGAAAGACAAGCTCGAGGCGGAGGACATGATGATTCCGCGTTTGATGATAGAGACTCGGAGCGTGCAGTATGGGGCTCTTGGCGGAAACGTCGTGGAGTTGCCGGTCAGCGGCACACGTATCGCGCTGCAGAAGGAGCCACTAGTAAGCGAGTTTGATATCGCCAATGTCGAACTGGTTAAAGTGGACATGGGGCTGGCTTTGTTGATTCAGACAACTGAAACGGGCGCGCGTGCGCTATATCGTGGGACGGTCTCGAACATGGGTGGCCGCATCGTCCTCACCGTGAACAACAACGCGATTGGAGCCCGACGTGTCGATTCAGCCATCCAAAATGGAAACTTCTACACCTTTGTTGAGGTCGATGATGAGGAAATCGGTCAACTGGTGCTGGATATGAAAAAGACGATCAAAGAGCTACAAGAGCTCTAAGGGTAGGGAGACAGTTGTAAGCTATGTCATTTCGACTGTTGTTGTTATTTCTATCGCTGGGACTGTTACCCTCGATTTCACTCTCCGCATCCGCCAGCCTGATATGGCCAACGCCCAATCAAGCCTTCCAGGCTGGTAAGCCGATCGAGGCATTTGTCCAGCCCACGTCCTCCGGTCGTGTCGAGTCCGGGCTCTTTGGTTGTGTGCGGAACGGTGGCGCCAAATTCCACGAAGGGCTCGACCTTTTTCCGGTGAAGCGAAGCAGTCGCGGCGAGGCGCTTGACCCGGTTTATTCCATCCTGCCGGGCAAGGTCGTCCACATCAGCCGAACTGCGGGCTACAGTAGCTACGGCCGCTACATCGTGGTCGTGCATAACGGGGAATCGCCCTCCTTCCATTCGCTCTATGCCCACATGGCATCGATCAATTCTTCCCTCAAGGTTGGTTCCCGCGTCGAAGCCGGCACGGAGCTGGGCATTATGGGGCGTTCCGCAGCGGGTTATTCCATTCCCCGTTCGCGGTCGCACTTGCATCTCGAGCTGGGGTTTCGTTTAAGCGACCAATTTCAGACCTGGTTTGATCGGCAAAGATTCGGCAGCAAAAATCGGCATGGCAATTGGAACGGTATGAATCTGGTCAGTGTCGACCCGCTGGATTTTTACCGATCCATGCGCCAGGGGGAGGTGAGTACTTTTCGCGAGTATCTGAGGCGTTTACCCGTAGCCGCACGAGTGCGTGTGCACAGCGCGAAGGTGCCGAATTTCGTGCAGGACTATCCCGCGCTGGTGACCCGTCCCTATGCGGGGCGCCGTGTGGTGGCTTGGGATATCGCGTTTACCGAGTTCGGTGTGCCGAAAGAATGGACGCCCCGCTTTGCCGAGGAGAAATTGGGCGGCCGTGCCGGCGAAGTACGGGTGCTGACCTACAATCCGCAAGTTCTGGAGGCTCAGAGCTGCCGACGGGTGATTCGCATTAGTGGCCGGGTACCGACGATCGCACCGGGCACGGTGACCATCCTGAAGAAACTCTTTGGGTTTAAGTGATCGCAGTGGCCCCGTTTGTGCCTTCCGAATACGCATTCAGCCTTGGTTTAATACCACATCTGACCGAAGCCCTAAGGGCTTGGGCTACAGGAGGAAACCTTTTGCAAACAGGTATTTTGCAGAAGAGAGATGATACCAGTTTCAAGAAGGTTTGTCCTCGTAGCGACGTTGCGAGAGCAAGGTCGATCGATCTATCCTAGCGATAATCGACGGCACTCCGCTTACGCTTAAGGAGGCTTCCGTCTTCACCGGGTTACGCCGGACAAGACGGCGTGACATGTATCGTGCCATCGCTACAAGCGAGCCTACCGGGACAGACCTTTATCAATGGTCTATTAGGAAAGGCTCAAAGCTCGTAGCCCTTCTTGGCAATACAAACGACGAACTCTCCCTTTTGGCTCGCTTTGAGGATCTTGTCGCGAACGACATCGGCCGGACCGGAGTGAATGCTCTCATGAAGTTTGGTCAGTTCGCGGGCGACGCTGATGCAACGACCCTCTCCCAGAACTTCGATAACATCGTTGAGGAATTTACTGATGCGGTGGCAGGACTCGTAGATTATAATCGTGTATTCGAAATCCTGGTACTTTTCAAAAAACCTTTTCCGTGCCGCGGCTTTTGGTGGGAGGAATCCGGTGAAAAGAAAACCATCAGTCGGCAGTCCGGACAGTGCCAGCGCGGTTGTGGCTGCCGTCGCACCCGGTGCGCAGGTGATGGGCAGTCCCCGCTTTTGACATTCACGGACGAGGCGAAAGCCGGGGTCACTTATGGCGGGCATGCCGGCATCGGCGACCAGGGCAATTCGTTCACCGCCAGCCACACGGTCGGCCAGCTCGGTGGCCATGTGTTTTTCATTCTCTTCCCGATAGGAGACAAGGGGGCCCGACTTTTCAATTTTGAGTTTCGACAGTAGCTTGCCCGTTACCCGGGTGTCCTCGCAGGCAATACAGTCGGCAGTCCGCAAATATTCGATGGATCGTTCCGATAAGTCCGAAAGATTCCCGATCGGAGTCGAAATCAGTGTCAGGCAACCGGTCTTTGCGCTCTCGTTGTTCACTGGTGAAGGTTCGTGTTTTCCTGGGTGCGGGTAAAGGCTGATTTCTATCGCAGTTCGAATTCAGTTCTGACAGTGTGACATTGCGGGTAGCGATTGCGCCGGGTCGAATTAGCGGGGTGGCAAAGGAGTTGAATTTTTCGGAAACTACGCTCAATTTGCAAATCATGGACATTGAGACCTTTCCCAACCCGAATCCGGAGCGCAATTACACGATTCAGCACATTCAGGAAGAATTCACCTCGACCTGTCCGATGACCGGCCATCCGGATTATGCCACGGTGGTTTTCAGCTACGCGCCTGATCAGATCTGCATCGAACTGAAATCCATGAAGCTCTACCTCCATAGCTACCGGAACAAGGGAATCTTTTTTGAAGCGGCGACGAACAAGATTTTCGAAGATCTTTATGCCGCAACCAAGCCGCGTTGGGCCCGGTTGGAGACGATTTGGCGGGGACGCGGCGGAATACGTTCCAACGTTGTCGTCGAAGACCAGCAGGAAGGCTACATGGGCCCTGAGACGGAACCTTTTGCCGGTTAAAGGCAGTTGCCCTTAAGGCCAGGCCGATCGAATTTTGTAGCCGAAGCCCTTTGGCTTTGGCCGGCTCGCGTACCGAGGCCGAATGGCGCATGTTCCAAACGCAAAGGCGTTCGGCTACACGACACGGGCGAACTGCGAAGGCGTTTGGCTACGGTCGATTAGTCGAAGTAGCCGAAGCCCTTTGGCTTTGGTTCGTGTGTGGTTCAGTGCAAGCATCGGGCCAAATGCGAAGGCATTCGGCTACATCGGGCCAAACGCGAAAGCGTTCGGCGACCATACGCCCTGTGGGTCGGGCCTATTTTCAGTGCCCGGCTCTTTTAGTTGACTTCGATGACGGCGGTAATTTCGACGGTCGTGTCTTTCGGTAGACCGGTTACGGCGACGGCGGCCCGGGTATGGCGCCCGCGGTCACCTAAAATTTCAACCATGGTGTCCGATGCGCCGTTGATGACGGCCGGGCTGTCGGAAAAGCTGGGGGCGCCGTTCACAAAACCACCAAGGTGCACGACCTGTTTGATTTTATCGAGATCACCCAGATATGCTTTGGCTACAGCGAGCAGATTCAATGCGCAGACCCGGGCGGCGGCTTGCCCGTATGCGAGATCACGTTCGGCGCCGACTTTTCCCGTGTGGGTCATTTCTCCGTTCACCAGGCAAATCGCGCCGGACAGATAGAGCAGGTTTCCGGTTTGGTAAGCGGGCACATAGTTGCCGGCGGGTGCCGGTGCAGCGGGTAGTTCGATACCGAGTTCGTTAAGGCGTTCTTCTGTGGTCATAATGAGTTATTCGTACGTAGTTTTATGGTACTCATGAAACGCACCGAATACCAATTCAACGTTCAATGTTCAATCTTGGGGGTTGAATGTTCGACATTCCCGTAGGGCGTCTCGCCTTCGGAGCGGGCGATGACGACGGCACCTACGGTATCGGAGAAAACGTTGACTGCGGTTCGGCACATGTCGAGGAGGCGGTCGGTCGCCCAGATAACGCCAATGGCTTCCACCGGTAGGCCGACAGCGGGTAGAATAACCGCAATCGCGACCAGACTGGCTGCCGGTATGCCGGCAACCCCGATACTCGTGGTCAGGGCAAGAAAGACGACGAGCAGCTGCTGGCCGAGGTCTAGTGCCACGCCTCCGGCGGAGGCGTAGAGCTGCGAGATAAACAACACGACAATACATTCATAGAGCGCAGTGCCGTCCATGTTGACCGTTGCGCCCAGCGGCAGAGTAAAAGAACAGGTTTTGCTTGAGACCTTTGCCTCTTCTTCAACGGTTTCCATGGTCAGGGGCAGGGTCGCCGAAGAGCTGGATGTGGAAAAGGCGGTCAACAGCACGGGGCTCATCGCCTTGTAGTGTTCTATCGGCCGCACCTTACCAAAGAATTTAAGGATGAGGCCGAGGCTGATAATAAAGTGGAGTGCCAGTGCGATGAGGACGGTGAGAAAGAATGCCAGGATCGCTCCGAGCAGTTTGTCAAAGGGGGCTTCAAGCAATTTTGGCGTGACCAGTCCGAAGACACCGATGGGGGCAAAGCGAATGATAAACTCGGTCAGCATGAGCATGACCTGCTGGGCGCTATCCCAGAATTTTTGCTGGGCTTCACGCAAGTCGGGATTCAGCTTGCCGATGAAGAGGCCGAATAGAATCGAGAAAGTAATGACTCCGAGCAATTGCCCGTTGTTACTGGCAGCATCGACGATGTTTGACGGAAACATGCGAAGGAAGACTTCCACCACATCGCTGGCGTCCCGGCCTTCCACTTTCTCGATCAAACCTTGATCGGCCGAAGTGATCTCCGCTTCGCCCAGCATCGCCTGTGCGGTCTCTGCATCCACGTTGCCCGGGGCCATGATATTGACCACCAGCAAGCCGACGGTGACGGCCAGTGCGCCGCTCGTGGTATAATAAAGCAAAGTCTTGCCGCCAATGCGCCCCAGGCCCTTCTCTCCCCCGAGGTGCATGACACCCCCGATGATCGAGGTGACAATCAGCGGGACGATGATCATCTTGAGCGCGTTCATGAACAGGCTGCCGACGAACGCGCAGAACCCCAGAGTGGCGGATTGGAAACCCTCACTGGCTCCGGGGAGTATAAAGAGCCCGAAAATAGCCCCCAGTACGAGAGCAAGCAGGATTTGCCAATGAAGTTTCCAGCGAATCGGGTTCATCGAAACTAGCTGAGCGCTTTTGCCAGTGCTTGCCAATGCTCAAGTGGTACCTCTTCGGGCCGCACATTGTCTGAGACGCCCTGCTCGAGGAGTTGCGCAAACCAGAATTTGGCCTCCGGCTCAGCCTCTTTTCGACACAGAGCGCCGAGTTGTTTGCGGCGTTGGGTGAAAATGCGTCGCACACACTGCCTGGCGGCCTCGGAGAAACGGACTGCATTGGGTTTTCGCTCCAACCAGAGCAGGGCGGAATCGACCTTCGGTGCGGGGCAGAAGCAGGCCGCTGAGACCGGATGCTTGCCCCGGATCGTGTAAGCCGATTGCAGGAATATGGAGATGGCACCGAAATTCTTACTGCCGTGCTGGGCAGCGTAGCGGTCGGCCGCTTCCTTTTGTAGCATCAGTACCATGCATTCCGGTAATGGACCGGACAGAACGGCTTCCATCCAGGGCGTGGAAACTGCGTAGGGGAGGTTGGCCACGATCTTAAAGTCATCGGATTGAGCCGACGGGAGGCCTGCCAGCGGAAAATCAAGACAATCGCCTTCCGTCAGGTGAAACTGGGGCGACCCGGGAAGCAGCGACTCACGTAAGTATGCGGATAGTGCCGGATCGCGCTCAACGGCCCAAAGTTTACTGCCCGATGCCAGTATGGCCTGCGAAAGGGTTCCCAGGCCCGGTCCGACTTCGACGACTGCATCTCCCTTTTGCAGGCCGGCAAGTTCGACCGACTTGCGGACAATATTGCCGTCGATCAGGAAGTTCTGCCCCAGCTTCTTATTAGGCTGATGGCCCAGCTTACTCAGAAGCTCTTTCGTTTGGCTTGGGCTTAGCGGCATGTGAAGGTGGGGAGGTAGAAAGGTGGGACGATCAGGCTTGGTGAAAGGCTTCCATGAGTGCTTCCGGATCCTCCGCTTTCATGAGTGCTTCCCCCACCAGGATTGCATCGGCCCCACATTCACGGGCACGGGTGGCATCCTCAGGGTCGAAGATACCGCTTTCGCTGACCTTGATGATCCCGTTGGGGATTTGCGGGATGAGCGCTTCGGACACGACCAGATCGGTTTTGAATCGTTTCAGGTCCCGGTTGTTGACTCCGATAATCTTCGGGTCGAACCGCAGGGCTTTTTCCAATTCGCGCTCTTCGTGAATTTCGTAGAGAATGTCCAAACCGGCGATGTCTGCAGCATCGCGGAGGGCTTTGATTTCGTCGTTTTCCAATGCGCGAACGATGATGAGGATGCAGCGGGCTCCGGCCTCGGCCGCTTCGGCCACCTGAACGGGGTGAACCATGAAATCCTTGCGGAGACAGGGCGTTTTGCGCTGGTGGCACTCCAAAAACTCCACCACATCCCAAAGGTCCTGCAACTTGCCGCCGAAATAATCCGTATCGGTCAGGATCGAGAGGCAGTCGGCTTCCGCATTCACATACTCCCGCGCCTGTTCCACGGCATCCAGGGTGGCCGAGGCGATTTCGCCGGCAGAGGGTGACTTGCGTTTGATCTCTGCGATGACAGAGAGCCTGTCCTTTCGGGCAAGTGCCTTGAGAAAGCTGCCGCCCTGGCGCTGCATTTGCCCGAGGCGTTCCAGTTCCTGGTTCCGAACCGGCCGAATGCTGCCAGCGAGAGCCTGCCGCTTGGCGGCCATGATTTCAGATAGCTTGTCCATGTTGATTCGCGGCCAAGATTGTCGGGCTCCGCCATGAGATCAAGCTGGACTTACGTGTTGATCCAAATCCTGGGGGTGCAGCGGCGAGCAAGCTTTCAGGGAGGTGCCTTAGTAAGACGACGAAGTGCCGCTTTTCGGTTCTTCCGGATCGTCGAAGATTTCTTCCTCCGGCTCTTCCGCCGGTTCCGGGTCGGGCTGCTTCTTGGCAATCGAGCTGCTGGGCTCAAGCCGCCCGCTTTTAAAACCAGTCGCCACGATGTTGATCCGGCCGAGGTTTTCGATGCCGAGATTTTCCGTCAAAGCCTTACGCAGGTGGGATTGCAATGTTTCTTCGATGGAGCGCAGCTGGGCGCCACTGGCCAGTTTCAGGCGTACTTCGAAGTGGGTTTTGTTCCCCTTCGCATTCATGCGGACCTGCGGCTTGGACACTTCCTTGATTTGCTCGCAGGAAGTTTGCACCAGTTCGACGATTGCCGAACGGCTGACCATGACCTGGCCATTCGTGGTGACATAAGCCGTCACATTCTTGGGCTGGCGCCGTACGAGGAGTATGAGAAAAAAGGCAAGCACCAGCACCGCCGCAGCGCTGTAAAGATATGTCGGCTGAGTCAAATGCTCAAGAGTTTCGCTTAGTGTCGCCCAATCCATAAATCGCCCGTTTCGGAATTAATCCGTGTGCTCGTCTTCCCACTCTTCCTGCTGCTTCTCTTCCTCGTGCGTGCGCACTCCATCAATGACTACATTGACGCGGGAAACATTTTTGCTGGTCATTTTTTCAACCTGCTCGGAAATACGCTGTTGGATCTGGGTAGCAACGGCCGCCAGCTCAACTCCGAAACGGAGGATGACGCGGATCTCAATTTGATAGTCGCCTGCCTCGTCTTCTTCGACCCGCACACCTCTTTCATCTCCCTTTTTGGAGAAGATCTCAGCGATACCATCGACGAATCCGCCACCGACTGCAGCGACGCCGGCTACTTCCAGGGCAGCCAGCCGGACAATACTCGCGACGACGCTGTGGTTAATGCGAATGTCGCCGAGTGTATTGGAATCTTCAGAAACCGTTGGGATGGAAGACTCGTTTGGATTATCGGATTCCTTGTTCATAGTGATTAACTTAGGGTGTGTATGCTCAGGTGTAAATATCCTTTGGGACGCGATTAATAAATTCTTCAATGAATTTGGTGGTCGCTTTACCCTCGCGGAAGTAAGGGTCGCGGATGATGGCGCGGCTGAAAGGAATATTGGTTTTGATGCCCCGGATGAGATATTCCCCGAGGGCACGATCCATCCGGTCCAGGGCCAGTTCGCGGGTCTTCCCGAAGGTCATGACCTTGGCAATCATACTGTCGTAGTGCGGTGGAATGGTGTAACCGCTGTAAACGTGCGAGTCGATCCGCACGCCGTGTCCGCCGGGGGAGTAGTAAAGCGTGATCTCGCCCGGGCAGGGCGCAAAATTACGGCTCGGATCCTCTGCGCAAACGCGGCACTCGATCGCATGGCGGGTGATCTTGATGTCCTTCTGCTCGTAGCTGAGTTTCTGTCCGCTGGCGATCAGCAGCTGTTCCTTGACCAGATCAACACCGGTGATTTCTTCCGTCACCCCGTGTTCCACCTGGATCCGGGTATTCATCTCGATGAAGTAGTAGTTTTGCTTCTCATCCATGAGAAACTCGATGGTCCCGGCGCCTTCGTAATTGACCGACTTCGCCAGCTTGACGGCATCGCGCCCCATCTTTTTGCGGGTCTCCGCACTGATGAAAGGGGAGGGAGCTTCCTCGATTACCTTCTGGTGGCGTCGCTGCACCGAGCAGTCGCGCTCGCCGAGGTGGATGACGTTTCCGTGCTGGTCGCCCAGAATCTGGATTTCGATATGGCGCGGTGCTTCGAGGAATTTCTCGATGTAAACGGCACCGTTACCGAAAGCCTTCTCTGCTTCGTTGCGGGCGCTGCTGTATTCCTTGGTGAAGGCAACGGCGTTGTGCGCCACGCGCATGCCCTTACCGCCACCGCCGGCCACTGCCTTGATGATGACGGGGAAACCGATCTTCTTCGCGACGGCGAGGGCGTCCTTCTCATTATCCACGATTCCTTCGCTGCCGGGAATGACAGGAACCTTGGCTTTGACCGCCATTTCGCGGGCCCGTGCTTTGTCGCCGAAGTTAACGATGGCGTCCGAGCTGGGGCCGATAAATTTGATTTTGCAGTTTTCACATTGCTCGGCGAAGTCGGCATTTTCCGCCAGGAAACCGTATCCCGGGTGGATCGCATCCACATTTGCAATTTCGGCTGCGGCGATGATGCGGTCCGCTTTCAGGTAGCTCAGATGGCTCGGGGGCGGGCCGATGCAGATCGCCTCGTCAGCGAGCTGCACGTGGAGCGACTGCTCATCCGCCTCGGAGTAGACACAAAGCGTCTTGATTCCCAGTTCGTTACAGGCCCGGACGATGCGCAGCGCAATCTCGCCCCGGTTTGCGATAAGGACTTTTTTTATCATCCAGAGCGTTAAGCAGTTTTCACTTTGAAGAGTGGCTGGCCGTATTCGACTGCCTCGCCATTCTCAACGAGCACTTCAGTAATGGTTCCGCTAAGTTCGGCCTGAATCTCATTCATGACCTTCATCGCTTCGATGATACAGACGACGCTTTCGGAGCCAACCTTTTTGCCGACATCCGTAAAGGTCGGGCTGTCCGGTGACGGGGCGCGGTAGAAAGTACCGACCATCGGTGACTTGATCACGGAAATGCCGGCCTCTTCAGCAGGTTTTGCGGCTTCTTCGGCAGGTGCTGCCGCGGCAGCAGGTTGCTGTGCTGCCGCCGGTTGGGCAACAGGAGCGGGCGCTTGTATGATCTGCGGCGCGTCGCCGTTGTCACGGCTCAGCCTCAGCTTGAAGCCCTCTTCTTCAAATTCGAACTCCGAGAGTTCCGAGCGTTTCATTAAATCGACGACTTGTTTGATCAGTTTTATATCCAAGGTGTTTCCTTTGTTGGGTCGTTGGTAGTTCTGATTAATTAGAATGTAAATGTGTTGGATTAGCTCCGTATTTGGCGATCATGAAAGGCAAGCTTTTCGTCTTGTGCAACGACTTTGTTACACCGATAGGCTTTGTTTCAAGGTAGGGCGCAAACTTGACTCAAAACATTAGCTGGCTTAGCTCAATCTATTATTCACCTCTTATTTCCGTAGATTCCACCCCCCCCCCCTGTGAAGCGTTTCGTTCTAGTATGCATGGCCCTCGGCCTGATCCTCGTCATGTCGACCGGCCTGGTCTTCGCTTTTTTTGTGCCCGAAGTTGAGCCGACGATTGACCGCTCACTCGAGGAACTGCTTCCGGAGCATATTGCAGGCTGGCATTCCACCAACGTGCCACTCTCCCAAACGCCGGAGGGGGAGGAGCGGGTTCTGGATGTGCTCGACCTGGACGATGTTTTTTGCCGTCAGTACACCAAAGGGGATACTGAAATTATGGTCTACGTGGCCTACTGGTTTCCGGGCAGTGAGCCTTACAGTTCGGTAGCCATTCACAATCCGGACAGTTGCTGGGTGATTGCCGGTTGGGACGTGCTGGAGCGCGAAAGCAATCGAAGTGTCAAGATGTCCGGCTATCCCCTCAAAGAGCACGAGTGGGGCGTCTACGAGAAGGATAACAACGAAGTGTATGTGCTTTTCTGGCATCTGCTCGGAGGCGAGCCGAACAAGCATATCAAAAACATGATTTGGACCAGTTCCGGCATCGATAGTTTCAAGCGTCAGTTTTACTTCATCTACAACATGTATCAGATGGGCTTCGACCTCGGCCAGGACCAGCTTTTTGTCCGGATCTCTTCGAACAAGCCGTTCGAAGAGGTGGAAGCAAGCGGCGAGCTTGATGATATCCTGTCCGCCCTGGAAGGACTTGGGCTGACCAGGGAAAATGCCCAGTCGAAGCTTAATTGAGCGGCACTTCAGCCATCATCGCTTCACCTTTGCATAAGGATATAATTTGGCTTCGGGATAAGTCGTACATTCTGGTGGCGGATCGACTCGGTGATCTGGCATCCCATGCCGATATGCACGCCGTCCGGCACGCACAGCGGCGCATCATAGCTTCCGTTGTTGAAGCTGGCGCCGGCACCGATGAAGACATTCTTGCCGAGTTCGACATGTCCGGACAGGCAGACCCGGGGGCCGACGTGGGTAAAATCTGAAATTTTGGCATCGTGGCCGACGATGCTGTGTGTGTTCACGATGCAGGCATCCCCCACGACGGCATCCGGGCCGATGTAGGCAAACGCTCCGATGTAGGTGCCCGGTCCGATGGTCGCGGATTCAGAGATGGAGGCTTCCTTTGAGATAATACTGACGAAATTTATCTTAGCAGCATACTGCTCGTAGAAGCGCTTTCGGTGGTCGTTGTTACCTATGGCGGCAATGCAGTCCCAATCGGCGTATTGGTCGGGTTTGAAATCCGCCTCCGCTACGGCAGACAGTCCTTCAATATGGGAGGTGCCGTCGGTCGTGACGATCCCGAAGCGCTCATAGCCCATCACCCGCGCCGCAGCGATGACATCTTTCGCGTGACCGGAACCGCCGAATACGAGTAGTTTTTTCGTCATTACAAAATGCGTGTTACTTCATTTCTCTTTTATAGGCACCGAAGTGCAAGACAGGAGTTTGGATTGCCTGCGGGCACAAAATATGCGTTTACCCAGATGTCAGATAAATCTATCTCAGAAGTTTGCTGATTTCTTATGCCATCCCTAATCAAAAAAGCCGGAAGTATTGATTACTTCGGTGAGCTCACCTGGGCCAATTTTCTCGATTGGTTGATCACCTTTTGTCTGGGTGCTATCATCGTGCTTACGGCGACACAGCTGGGCGGCGTTCGGCCGGAAACTCAGCTTCAGCAGCTGCCGCTCTATGTTCTCCTGATGGCGTTGCACGGACTAAGCCTGGCCGTGTGCCGGCCGGAGTCGCGTAAGCTCAATCCGGTGCCCTTCCTGTTTGTCCCCTTCCTGATCTGGGGCTTCGCCTCGGTCATGTTTTGGACGCCGACGCCATGGCGTGGCAGCTACGAACTGGTTTATTTTTTGACCGCCTTTCTCTTCGGCTGGGTTGCGGTCAACAACGTCCGGACCCGGGCGCACCTCTGGGCGCTCTTGATCATCGCGATGGTCCCGGTCGCAAAGGGGATCTTCGTCGGCTACTATCAGTTTTTTCAGGACTCGACGAAAATGGCGGCGATTGCCATCGGCTACCCGCTTGAAATCAGTGCCCGGTATCGCGGTCAGGCGACCGGTATCTTTGCGGATCCGGGCAGTTTTGCCACGTTCTTACTGATTCTACTTCCCTGCTTCACCATTGCCGCATTCGTTCCCCGGCTGCCGAAAGTCTTGCGGGTTCTCAGTTTCTATGTGGCCCTTATCCTGGTTGTCGGGATCACTCTGACCCAAACCTATTGGGCGGCGGCTGCGGTGGTGGTGATGATGGCTGTCGTACCCTGGTTTTGTTTCGAGGGATTGGGGCGCCGTTACCTGTATTCTTTTATCGGGGTTGCTGCCGCACTGGCAGTCTTTCTCCTGATGTATTCGTTCAACCCGCTCTTTGAGCGAGGCCTGGTCCAGGCGCTGACACCTGAAGGCGAGGGGATTCGCCTCGTGCTTTGGCGGGAGACACTGAGTCAACTGGCTCAAAATCCGATCTTTGGCAGTGGGGCCGGGAGCTTTTCTTTGATGTTGGAGAGCAGCCCAGATCTCTCCCTTGCAGAATTGCCGGTGACGCCACACAACGATTTCCTGCTGGTTCTCAGCGCGTATGGATTCATCGGTGCGGGGCTTTTGTTCATCCCCCTGGGCGTTGTCTTTTTGAGATCTTTACGGCAGTGGTCGAAAGAGCCATTCAAGTTGAAATCCCGAAGCCGTGACGTCATGTCTTCGCAGAAGTTCTTTCTTTCTCTGGCGATTAGTGCCGGTATCGCTATTATTTTGAGCGGAGCACTTCACTTCCTGATTTATATCCCTGCCCTCTTGCTCTATGCCACCTTGATGGGTGCGGTCCTGGTCAAGTCCAGCTATCGCCGGACCCTCCCGCTGCCGAAATTTCGATCGTTCGGCATGCTTTACTTTCTCATTGGGACCACGGTCGCTGCGGTCTTTTGGTCGCATGCATCGCTGCTTCTTGAGTCGCAGGGACAGGAACTACAGGCCAGACAGCGCCTGGAAAACTTGGTGGAGCGGGGCATTGGCGTGTCGGGCAAGTTTGAACTGCTTGATCAGGTGATCGAAACTTACGAGGATGCGCTCATTGCAAACCCTGAAAATGCGGATGCCTGGGCCGGCCTCAGTATGGCGATCTGTCAGTTGCATTACCGTGACCCCTCAAAGTTTGCCACAACGGGCGCACGTGCTGTCAAGGCCGCGTCCAGGGCCTACGAGATTTGCCCGGAGTATTGGCTGGCTTCCTCCCAACTGGGTGTGGCACTTGCGCTATCCGGCAAAATTGAAGAAGCCGGCACCGCATTGAAGCGTGCGGTTGAGCTCGCCCCCAATTCGAGTAACGCACATTACTATTACGCGGCATTTCTGGGCAGCGATGCTTCGATGCGCGAAGAAGCGGTCGAGCAGGTTCGCCGCGCGCTTGAAATCGATCCGAACAATGCCGCTGCCCGGCGCCTGGAGCAGAAACTGTTAATTCTTTGATCCATGAGAACCTTTCCGAAATTTGTCATTCTATTGCTCGTGTTCGGCGTCCGGCCTGTTGCGGCCGAAGCGTGGGTGCGTGGCTCGGCCATGGTGGTCGAGGCCTCGGGCGAGGTTCAGTTGACGGATACCGCCGCGGGTAAGACTTACCAGGATTTCGGGCAGGCGACCTATTTTTCCGGGATGTTTTCCAGTCAGGCGCAGGCGGATGGGTCGATTCTCATTCATACCTCAAACGCTATGACGCTCGGTTTTCGTGGGGGAGGTTATTTTTCTGTCGAGCGTTTTGAAGGTCTTTACGAGGCCCAAAGTACCGGTGAACGGGAGGAACTTACGGAAATTCGTAGTCGTATGATTCTTAATTTGCGCCGGGGCGAGCTCCTGATTGACAGTCGCTCGCTGACTGCCGATTCCAAGTTTGTCGTGGAAACTCCCTTTGGCCGGATCTCGAGTGTTAAGGCGGTCTTGCTCGTGCGGATTGACTTCGACTACCGCAGTAACATCTACGATTTCACGATTTCCTGCACGGAAGGGACGGTTCGCCTCAGTGACAAACGCGGGGAATCCTACTTGATTTACGCAGGGCAGCGGATCTCGGGTGCGGGCAGTTATTTGGCGCCGGCAATTGAAGTGGGGGAGCAGACCGACCAAATTCGTGAAAAATTCGAGCAGTTTTTATCTCGATTGGATCGTATGGAGCTGGACGAAATGGATCAAACGAAACTGTGGGCCCATACCAAAGCGCTCGCTGATTTTAGCGATGTGGAGGTGGTTGTTTCCCCGTCGAATGATGGCCGGCCCGTAGAACAGGCCAGACGCCCACGCGTGATTGAGTTCGCGCCCCGTGCCGAAACCATTTCACCGTTTCGCGGTGAAGTGAAACCACCCTCAAAGAATCAGGCCGAACTTTTTTAACCGCTAAAAAGAGCTTACGTGAGCCGGACCAGACAACTCATCGCCTACGCGGTACTCATTGCCATGTCTGCCGGGCTCTGGGTTGCTCTAAGCCTATCCGGTCTCTTGGACGGTGTGGAGCAGGAGGCTCTTCGTTGGCGTTACCTTGTGCGTGGGGAGAAAGTCTCGGGGGCACCGATTGTTTTCGTCAATGTGGATCCGAAGACGGTGGCCAAAATGGGAGATAAGCCTTGGGACCGTTTAAATTTCGCCCAGACGGTCGAGGCCCTGCTTGGACCCGGAAAGGCTCGGGCGGTTGGGGTCGATATTATTTTCTCGCCCATGGGCACCGGCTCTTTGCTCGACGTAAAGCGGGCGCGGAAAGGTGATCTGCGCTTCGGGCAAGTGGTGGCTCGCTACTCCGATAAGTTGGTACTTGCGGCAGCCTACACGGGCACAAGCGGAGGTCTGTCGGAATTACCCCTTCGCCGTAATGGGTTTACGGATCCGCCGGACGTGCCTTTCCCGGAGGCGCCGACATTTCCCATTATTACATTTGATACCGGTCGCCTGGGGTTGGCCAACGTGGATGAAGAGCTCAACCGGGGCGATGTGCCCCACATGCTCCCCGCGATTATTGAGGCCGAGGGCGAAGGCTTTAGTCGGCATTTGATTAACGGGCAGCGGCGTTATTTTTACCATATTCTCAACGATCCGGAAATCGTGCTGGAGGGTGGCAATATGCAATTAAAGGACGCCGATGGATTTGCGCTCGATCCGATCCCGGCTCATAGCTCGCATCGGCTGCTAAGTTTGGGTTTGGAAGTTTTTCTTGCTGCTCATGACCTTGATTCAGAAGCAGTCGAGTGGTCCGGGAGTGCTCTGCGCATCCGCAGGGAGGGCTCGATCTTTCGCGAAATACCGCTGATCCAGGGGCAGACGATTGAGGTCAATTGGTTCAGGGACTGGGCGGACCAAGGCGCCGGGCTACACTACAGCATGGCGGATGTGCTCGAAGCGGCCAATACGCTTGGGGCGGCGGCCGCGGCAGGCGATGCTGCCGCAGTATCCGAGTGGGAGGCTTGGTTCGAGCGCTTCCACGACAAGGTTATTTTTATCGGGGGTGTGGATGCCACCTTAAAGGACCTCGCGCCCACGCCTTTTAGCCGTGCGCCTATGCCCAAGGTCGGGCTGCACGCCAACGTCTACCGAACCGTTCAAGAGCAGGCTTATGTTTCCCGGGTTCAAGGGATCGGTTCGTCTCTGATTGTTTTTCTCCTCACCATCATGGTGTCGGTCCTGATTCTGTGGAGCGGCCGGGGGCGGGTGTGGACCCGTGCCGGAGGCGTGGTTGCGCTTCTCGCTTACACCGGTCTGGTTTTTTATGCCTTTAATTACGGGTCCTGTATCCTGCCGCTGATCGCGCCGGTGGGTGGTGCCGCGACTGCAACTTTGCTTGTCGTCGTTTTTAAGTTGAGCGTGGAGGAGTGGCAGCGTCGGCGTATCAAAACGCTCTTCGGGGCCTATGTTTCGCCCAGCCTCGTCGAGGAAATGGTGGAGTCGGAGCGCGACCCCGAGCTTGGAGGCACGGAAGTCCAGGTCACTGCGCTCTTTTCCGATGTTGAGGGCTTCTCCGCGATCTCGGAGGAACTCAGTCCGAGTGATCTCGTGGCACTGATGAATGAATACCTGGGCGCCATGACCCAAACCTTTCAGGAGCAGCAGGGTACCCTGGATAAATATATTGGCGATGCCATCGTCACCATGTTCGGGATGCCTTACCCGGTCGAAGATCATGCCATTAAGGCATGCTACTCGGCCGTACGGATGCAGGAGCGGCATGCCGAATTGCGTCTGCACTGGGCGCAGGAAGGTAAATGGCCGGAGAAGGTGCTGAAGATGCGCACGCGCATTGGCATTAATACCGGTGAGGCTGTTATCGGCAACATGGGCAGCAAGATGCGATTCACCTATACCATGATGGGCGACTCGGTGAATCTCGCCGCCCGCTGCGAAAGCGGGGCCAAGAGCTACGGTGTCTATACCATGATCACTGAAGACACCCTGAAGGCCGCTCTGGCGCACGGCGGCAGCCTGGATTACCGCAAATTGGACCGAATCATCGTCAAGGGTCGCAGCCAGCCGGTCGATATCTTCGAGCTCTGGGACGGTACCTTGGACGAAGCCAAGCGAAAGTCCTGCAAGAAGGCCTATGAGGAAGCTCTGGACGCTTATTTCGCCGGGCGGTGGGAATCGGCATTATCCGGTTTCGAGGCCAGCCTGCCGCATGAGCCGTGCCGCGAGTTTGCCCCGACCACTCCTTCCGAGGTCCTTGCGGCCCGCTGCCGGGAATTTATCGAGCACGGCGCGCCCGATCCCTGGGACGGCGTCTATCGCATGACCTCAAAATAGCCGTTCAATACCGCGGCGTCCCGGGATCCACTTCCAGCGACCAGCTGTGAATGCCCCCGGCCAGATTCAAAACTTTCTTAAAGCCCTTGGCTTCCAGATACTGCTGTACGTTGGCACTGCGCATGCCGTGGTGGCAAAAAACCACCATGGTTTCGTCTTTTGGCAGCGAATCCGCCCGCTCCGGAATCTCGCCCATCGGAATGTGCAAGGCCCCCTCGATCCGGCAGATGGCCAGCTCCGAGTCTTCCCGCACATCGAGAAAGGTCACCTTCGGGTCGGTATCACGTAATTTAGCCGCGTGGGTCGCACTGATTTCCTTGTTCATTGCCGATCTTTCATGATGATTGGGGGCAAGATGTCAAAGACGCCTGTTATAATTGTGCCCACCCGGCTCACGTCCTCCCGCTTCCCGCGCAAGCTGCTTCACCCCGTTCAGGGCAAACCGGTTATTCTCTGGACAGCGGAGCGCATTCGCGAGGTGGCTCCGGAGTTCCCGCTTTATTTTGCGGTGGACGATGCCGAGTTGGAAGACTGTCTCGGCGCCGCCGGCTACCAAACCGTGATGACTCGTCCCGATCATCCCAGTGGGACGGATCGACTCGCCGAAGCCAATGCCAGCGTCGGCGCGTCGGCCGTCATCAACGTGCAGGGCGACGAACCCCTCGTCACCGGCGAGCAGATCCGCGCCCTCGCCGCCGGCCTCAAAGGTGGCGCTGCCATGTCCACGCTTGCGGTCCGCTTCGAGCGGCCGGAGGACTTTGCCAATCCCAATCAGGTCAAAGTCGTCCGCGACCGCGCCGGCCTTGCGCTCTATTTCTCGCGCTCGCCTATTCCCTTCGCCCGCGATCAGCAGGGGCAAATCGACGTCGCCTGGCTTTCGGAGCATCTGGTCTACCGTCATCTCGGGCTCTACGCCTACACCGCTGATTTCCTATCCGCATTTTCCTCCCTGGAGCCGGGCTATCTGGAAGAGCTGGAAAAACTCGAGCAGCTCCGCGCCATGGAGCATGGGTACAAAATCCACGTCGGGATTACCGACCAGCCGACCATCGGAATCGATACACCCGAGGATGTGGCTGCCTTTGAAGCGGCCTTGAAGAAAATTTAGCCTCGGTGGCCTCCGTCTGCGCTTTTCCAAGCTACGCCGGACAGGACGCCGGACATGGTCGCTGGTGACAGCGGGGCCCGGTGCGGTTTGATCTTCTTCCTCGTGTCTCGCTCACCCCAAAACTGAGTTTTGACTTGTGCGGGCGTAATCCAATGGAGCCTCAGGCGACGTGGCCTTGCTCGCTTGTGACAGCGGGGTCGACCGAATTCTTAGACATTATTTATGACCGGAAAAGTAATCCGTTCAGTAAATAAAATGTGAACTCAGTTTTCACGATGCTTCATGCTTTATATTTTGCCCTGAAGGCATGAACCTAGCAGAGGTTTGAATTATGTCCTTGATCAGAAAAACACTCATTTTTTTAGCGGGCGGAGCTTTGGTGTGCGCGGCGACAGCCAATGCCAATGAGATCTTTCGGGAAAATTTTGAATTTCCCAATGTGACGGAGACCACCGAGCCGAAATTCACCAGCGAGCGAAGGCCCGGCGCATGGGTGGTGGGGCCGATCAACCCGGATACCGGCAATCTCGTCTACGGGGCGGAACGGCAGGGGATTGTCGATGCGGTCAACAACGCTTTCTCCGCCTCAGTCGGAAACAATCAGGCCTATGCCTTCCGCTACACCGCCTCACCTCAAATTGTCTCATCGGAAGCAGCTTTCCGCATCACCCTGGAAGAGGGGTCGGTCTACACGCTCTCCTTTGATGTACAGCAGGACCGGAACGACAATGAGGACCCCTCCGTCGCCATGGGTTACGACGCTTACATTCTCGCTTTCAATCCCGGCGCCGACCGCGGGGAGGACCTGGGCGGGAAAAAACGGGACATGCCGGACAAGGAGCATACCATTTTGGGCCAAGCCACCGGAACCGTCGACGCCGGGCCGTCCTTTTCCCGGGTCACGCTGACCTACACCGGCTTGCCCGCCGACAGCGAGCACTTCGGCAAGGACATCGGGATCGCCTTCAAAGACCTCTGGATGGGTAATCCGGACTCTAACATCTCCTCTGGCGTGATCGATAACATCAACTTTACCGTGGACCGGATTCCGGAGCCTTCGGCCTTGGTTTTCGGGATACTGGCCTTGTGTGCCGGTTTTCGCCGTCGTTGCTGCAGCTAGCCGATTCGAAAAGGAGCGTCTCTTTTTTATGTCTCGCCCGTTTGGGCACGCGCCCCCGGCACCGGACCGATCGTCCCGCCTTCCAGGATGCTGGCCGGGGTGTAGACCTGCTTATTATTCACTTTCCCGCGACTAACTTTTCTCACCCATTTGACAATATGCTGCACCACCGGGTCGGAGGGCCAGTTGATGCAGGTCACGTGGGGGGCGCACATTTCAAAAACTATGTCGTTGTCGGTGCAGCAGATGGAGATTTGCTCGGGGATGGAAATGCCGCGTCGCGAAAGCTCGAGCAGGGCCGCCACGAAAAACTGGCTTTCCTCGATGATCAGTGCGGTCGGGGGTGTCACTTTAAAAAGTCCGTCCAGGCACTCCTGAAAGCCTCTGGCATTACTCTTCCAGTCGGGCAGGTTGTAACTGCCCGCTTTAATGCCGTTGGCTTGCAGCGTTTCCAAATAGACCCGTTCGAAGAGGCCCAGGCTGGGGTGTAAGCGCTCCTCCCGACTGAACATGACGATGCGCTCATGTCCCAGCGAGATGAGCTTTTGGGTTAATTCCCGAATGGCCCCGATCTTATCGGGCCCTGCACCGGCAATCGGGACCTCGCGCCGACGGCCAAACAGCGCTATTGTGGCGAAGGGTTGGGTGGCGAACCATTCCAGTATCTCCTTTGAGGCCGCGGTCGGGATCCAAACATCCGAGGGATTCGCCCGGACAAAGCGCTTCACCTTCTCGAGGTCCATGCCCATGCTGGTCAAGCTGCGTCTGGAAAATTCCAGAGTGTGGCCGGCCGCCGTCAGCAGGCTCTGCAGTTTTTGAATATAGAGCTTGTCCTTCACCCCTTCATCATAAAGGAGAAGAGTGATTTTTAACCCCCTCCGCCGCTGTTTCTCGGACAGGACGATCTTTCGCGGCCGCCCGGCCCCCTGGGATTGGACAACGCCCTGTTCCTCCAGCAGCTGAATGGCCGCCGTGATCGTCTTACGGTCGATCCCGGTTTCTTTGGACAGCGCCGGCGTGCCCGGAAGGTTTCGGTCCCAGCGACCGCGCAGGATCAGTTTCTTTAAATGTTGAGCGACCTGCTCAGAAGGGGAAAGGATGTCGAAGGGCATGGCTCTTTTTGATTTTTAGAGGCTATTTTTGAGAATAATGTCGTAAAGGCGAGGTTTTTCCTGTCCGGATAAGGGCAGGTGGGTAGGGCTGTTATTGTCTTGAAAAAAAGATCAGGGTGTGATTGTGTTACTAACAGTCGCTGTTTATGTAGTCTAATCTCTATGAATGACTTACCATTCATTCCCACACTTTCAGCAGTATTCTTGGCTGTTAGCGCGCTTAGCGCCCAGACGCTTTTCTACGAAGGTTTTGATTATAATACTGGCGATCTTTCTACTGAGACTTCAGGTGTATGGAGCGACAATGGTTCAACCATCGAGAGTCCGGGCATGTCTTGGGGGTCGCTTTCTGTTGTAGGCAACAAGGTTACCATGTCTGACGATTCTTCATGGACTGATATTGGCAGCACTTTTGACACATTCATGGATGACGGTGACACGCTTTGGTTCAGCGTGATTATCAACACGATTTCAGGCTCCAATCCTGATTTCGCTTTCGCCCTCAGTACTGACGAAGGAAATGATACAAATAACGTTCCTCTTCAAAACTCTGGCGATGGAATTGGTTTTCGTATTAAGGGTGGGCTGGAAGCGGCCACTTGGAGCGGAGGAGTTGTTAGCTCATCTAGCGGCGTAGGATATACCTCTGGAACTGACCTTTTCGTGGTTGGTGAAATTATTTTTGGCGCTACCGATACCATCAATATCTATACCCCTGGCACTGATCTGGTTCTGGGCGATGTCCAACAAACCGTATCGGCGTCTTTGACCCAGAGCAACTTCGACACTATCACATTTTGGAACAAAACGTCTGATCCTCGTGCCGAAACTGACGAAATCCGCTTTGGCATATCGTATGCCGATGTCACTCCTGTCCCGGAACCCGGCACCTTCGCGCTCCTCGGCGGCTTGCTCGCCTTGACTTCGGTCATGCTGCGCCGCCGTCGCAGCTAAGGTTGCTGCCATTTTAAATTTCAAAAATCCGCTCCAGCTTCGGAGCGGATTTTTTTGTACTTGGAAACCGCGGCCTGTTGCTGAGGGGTGTGCATGAAGGTTTTGAGTGCCACCTGCGATGACTAGGGACCTACCACCAAGCTTGACTTAGCCAAATAGTTTAAAATACTTGGCTACATGGAGGTGAAGACTGGAGAGCTACGTAACCAATTGAGCCGTTATCTCAAGCGGGTGCGGCAGACTGGAAATTCCATCATCGTCCTGGACCGCAATCGGCCGGTCGCGGAGATTCGCCCCTACGTGGAAGATGCGGCATCGGCTCGCTCCGATGTCTGGGCACGCCGGGCCCAGATTGAGGCCCAACAGGGTGTATTCGACGAGGACTTTGAGCTGCCGGAACGAAAGACCCACGCGGACAAGCATGCGAATCCCTTGGACTGATGGCGCTTCGCTACCTACTGGATACGTCGGTCTTTTCCCAGCCCATTCGTCCGCAGCCTCTGCCTGTGTGCCAGAGCCGTTGGCAGCAACAGGGTGATGGCAAGTTGGCTGTGCCCGCCATGGCCATTGCCGAGGTCGAGTATGGTCTGTTTCTCAAGGATTCCGATAAGTTATGGAGCGCCTATCGGGCGATACTCAAGGGTCGCCTGCAGGTTTTTGATTTTACGGCCCCAGTGGCTTCGGTCTTTGGAGAGATGAAGGCGAGGCAAAGTCAGCTCGGCAAATCGGTTGATGATTTCGATCTGAGTATGGCAGCCATCGCCGTTGCGCACAATCTGACCCTTGCCACGTTGAATGTGCGCCATTTTAAATTGATCGAAGGTTTGGACTGGGAGGATTGGTCGAACTGAAATACGACAAAGAGGAATAGACGAAGGTCTTCCGAAAATGACGAAGCAATTTTTGAACCGCAGAGTTCGGGGAGAACGCGGAGAACTGAGGGAGAAGGAAATGGGCTATTTGTAGATGTCTGAGAAACGAGCTTTCCGACGAGTCCTCAAGCGTTCAAAGAGAAACGATATATTCGGTAGAAGTTGTCGGGGTGATTCATCCCCCGACCGAGCGGGTTAGGGGCTGCGAATGGGCTTCCGCTTGGAGCGCCCCAATCGGCTGTGACCTGTCAGGCACGGTGCAAACAAGTCTGCCATTCGGGTCGGGGGATGAATCACCCCGAGAACGCAAATAGTCCTCCACGAAAATCTTCGAAGAACCGAAAAATGAAACCGCTCGGCGAAGCCTCAGCGCGCTCTCCGAACTCTGCGGTTAACGGTTTCTTTTATTTTCTTACACTGACAGCCGTTAACTCGATTATGTTACCCACCACCGCGCTTGACAAAGCCGCGCTCTGCGCGCCGTATTCTAAGTATGCCAACTGCGACGCCAGGACTAGAACTTGATCCGCTCAGCCTCCCGGATGAGCGGGGCCATTTTGGGCCCTATGGGGGCATGTATGTGCCCGAGACCTTGATGACTCCGCTCTTCGAGCTGACCGAGGCTTACAAGGCGGCGCGGAAGGATCACGAATTTCAAAAAGAATTGGACCATCACCTGCGTGAATTCGCCGGCCGTCCGACCAATCTTTATTTTGCCGAGCGGTTGACCGAGCACTGCGGTGGAGCGCAGATCTACCTCAAGCGCGAGGACTTGCTCCATACGGGGGCCCACAAGATCAACAATGCGCTCGGGCAGGCCCTGCTGGCCAAGCGGATGGGGAAGAAGCGTATCATTGCCGAAACGGGGGCCGGGCAGCACGGCATCGCCACGGCGGCGATGTGCGCCAAGATGGGCTTTGAGTGCGTCATCTACATGGGCGAGGAGGACATGCGCCGCCAGTCCCTCAACGTCTATCGTATGCGGCTCTGCGGGGCCGAGGTGCGGGGCGTCTCGGCCGGGCAGAAGACCTTGAAGGAGGCGGTCAACGAGGCCATGCGCGACTGGGTGACCAATGTGCGCACGACGCACTACATCATCGGCTCGGCGCTGGGCGCGCATCCTTTCCCCATGATGGTACGGGACTTTCACCGGGTGATCGGTGAAGAGACCCGCCGTCAAATTCTGGAAAAGGCCGGGCGCCTGCCGGACGAAGTTACTGCCTGCGTGGGTGGCGGCTCCAATGCCATCGGGATCTTTTTCGCCTTTCTCAAAGACCTGG
Organism: Coraliomargarita sinensis; assembly: GCF_003185655.1. NCBI lineage: Bacteria > Pseudomonadati > Verrucomicrobiota > Opitutia > Puniceicoccales > Coraliomargaritaceae > Coraliomargarita > Coraliomargarita sinensis. The sequence continues at coordinate 45,939 of NZ_QHJQ01000010.1, forward strand.
AAGTGGCGCTGACCGGCGTGGAAGCCGGCGGTCACGGCATCAAGCCCGGTGAGCATGCCGCCCGTTTCGAGGGCGGTCGTCTCGGCGTGCTGCAGGGAGCCAAGACCTGGATTCTACAGAGCGATGAGGGCCAGATTGATCTGACGCACTCCGTATCCGCCGGGCTCGACTATGCGGCCATCGGCCCCGAGCACGCCTACTACCGCGATGCCGATCGTATCCGCTTCGGCTACGCGACCGATAACGAAGCGCTTGACGCCTTCAAGGCGCTATGTCGGGTCGAGGGTATTGTGCCCGCGCTGGAATCCTCCCATGGCATTGCCTACACCATGAAGCGCGCCAAGGAAATGAGCAGCGACCAGATCATCGTGGGCAACCTCTCCGGCCGCGGCGACAAGGACGTGCAGGAAGCGGCCCGGGTGATGGGGGATGATGTTTAGAACCGTTAATTAACGTGAATTAACGTGAATGATGGTTTAGATTGTTCAGGAGGATTCGTCATCGACGAAAACGCTTAAACATCATTCGCATTCACATCGGAAAAATCTTCTCTTATTAACGTCAATTCACGTAAATTAACGGTCTAAATCATTTTCTTATGCTTCTCGTCATCGATAACTACGATTCCTTCACCTACAATCTGGTTCAGTATTTTGGCCAGCTTGGGGTGGAGCAGAAGATCTATCGCAACGACGCTATTACGGTGGAGGAAGCCCTCGCGCTTGATCCCGAGCGGGTGATGATTTCTCCCGGGCCCTGTTCGCCCAACGAGGCCGGCGTCTCGCTGGCGATGATCGAAGCTTTTGCCGGAAAGAAGCCGCTGCTCGGGGTTTGTTTGGGGCATCAGTGTATCGGCCAATACTACGGCGGTAAGGTCATCCGGGCCGCTAATCTCATGCACGGGAAGACCAGTCCGGTGACGCACCGCGATACGGATATCTTCCAGGGCCTGCCCAATCCCATGGAGGCGACCCGCTACCACTCTCTCATCGTAGAACGCGAAAGTCTGCCCGACTGCCTCGAAGTCACAGCTGAGACGGAGCAGGGCGAGATCATGGGGCTGGCCCACAAGGAGCTGCCTCTCTGGGGCGTGCAGTTCCACCCGGAGTCCATCGCGACGGAGCAGGGGATGAAGATGCTGGAGAATTTCCTCAAGCTCTAGAGATTCAAATCGTCTTACCCTTGCTCCTACTCTTACTCAAACCCGGGCGTATTTTGCATGAACCGCAGAGGCGCAGAGGTCGCAGAGTTTTTACGGCGGGTTTTGATCCTTGTCTTTGAGATGTTGGGATCGAAGACCTTGGTCGGCCCACCCGATCATTCTAGGGCGGGGTGATTGAGATTGAGATTAAGATTAAGAGTCAGGGCATGGGGACTAGATGCGGTTTGATTGCCCTTCTTGCGCACTAAATATAGTGTTTGCCAAATTGTCACACTACATCTAGTTCATAGAACTTCGTCAGTTTTTCTAATATCGTTTTCTTAAGTTTTAATCTTTTAGATGAGTAACTCCGTAGCCTCGAAACTCTGTTTCGGGGTCGATGCAGGTCGCCCCGGTTCCCAGAACCGGGGCCACAATAGTCATTTCTGTAAGGTGCAAAACTTTTTGAAACGGTATAATTCCTGTCTTCTGGCTCCTAACTTCTGAATTCTGACTTCCTTTCAACATGCGTTGTCCAAAATGCACCTCGATCGAGACAAAAGTGCTCGATACCCGAACCGGTAAGAACGAAACGTCGATCCGTCGCCGTCGCGAGTGTCTGGATTGCGGCTATCGCTTTACCACGATTGAGGAGGTCCTACGCGCCGATTTGCAGGTGGTTAAGCGCGACGGCCGTCGTGAGGACTTTGATCGCGCGAAAATGCTCGGAGGCCTGAAGAAGGCGGTGGAGAAGCGGCCGATCGACGTCATGCAGATCGAAATGCTGGTCGCCGACGTCCTGTCCGCCCTCGAGAACGAGTTCGACCACGAGTTCCCGGCGAAAGCGATCGGCGAGCAGATCATGATGCGCCTGAAGCACCTCGATCAGATCGCCTACGTACGCTATGCTTCGGTCTACAAGGATTTCCGCGACCTTTCGGAACTGGCCCAGGAGATCAACGAGTTGAAGTCGTCTTCCGGAAATGCCACGACCTGACCCCGTCGAACAGCTGCGCACGCTCAATGAGCTGCTGGCCCGGGTCTCCGATCCCGAACGCAGTGAGCACGCCCGCCGGGCGCTGGAATTTTTCTACCGTGAGCACCCGGAGGACGCCGCTCAGGTACAACTCGGGAGCTACGTCGAGAAACTGGCGCGCCTCCATTTTGGAGAAGGGGGCGAACCTGCCAGCATGGGGTTCTCCCACTGGCATGTGCCGCAGCTGGAGGTCTTCAGCGCCCTCTGGATCCGGCAGGCTATTGTCGGGGAAATGAAGAAGCTGGCCGGTCGGCGCGAGGCCTTACTCTTGGTCACGGGGCTGCGTGAGGCCGTCTGCCCCAGGGGCAAATACTGGACGCAGGCCCGGCAATCCGAGTATGAGCGTGTACGTGGCTGGATTGAAGAACTGGCCTGCGCCTGGGCGACCCGCGGCTCACAATTGCAGGTGGTGGTGCTTTGATGAAGGACCCCGCAGCGAAAATCGACAGCTGGCTGTACGCTTTACTTTTTGGGCTGTGATCGCATGCTGGGATCATGAGATTGTTTACCCTGTTCCTCGTCTTGCCCATCACTCTCATTGCCCAGACTACCGAGCGCGGAGAGGCCTCGCATTTGAAAGGCATTAACTACCTCTACATGAATGTGGATACTTCGCTCGCGCCCCGAATTACTTCTGCCGAACGTTTGGATATCAGTGATATCGTGGAGCTGCAGTTGCGACGCGCCGATATTAACTTGAGGCCCTATGTGATGAATGCCCCGCAAACCAACGTGCCGCTGGTGGAGGTCTCGATCAAGGTAGCCCAGTCCCGGAGCGTGGATAACTATGAACTGACTCTGAAAGTCTTTGATTATGTCACCATCGACCGGAATAAGCAGCGGACCATCGCCACAATTTATGAGATGCAACGCGAGAGTGTTCCCACGCCTGATGATTTGAGTTCCCTCAAATCCAAATTGCGGGAACTGATGAGTGATTTTGTGACTGCGTTTGAAAAGCAGAATCCGTAGCCGAACGTCTTTGAGAATCTACTCTGATGTATGAAGAAGAGGAGGGAACCAAGGATGAACAGGTATGCGGAAAAAAACTAAGAAACAGAAACCAGAGTGCCGGGGAAGGAGCCGTTCATTAACGTTAATTAACGGTTGAAAAAAATAACATGTATACCGGAGGATAAGCACTCGACCATGGGACGCCGCACGACCGGCCTGCTCTACATCCAGTCGAAGCTGGATAAACCGATTTATGCCGCCGCGAATCCGCGAATCATCAGCAATCTAAAATCCACAAGCTGGGGTATTAGTTCTATGCTTGCTGTTCCTTGAAACGCTTGCGACTAAGTATCCCCAAGACTTTCGACCCATATAAATAATACTATGAGCACACTCTTCGAAAAGATCATTGCCCGCGAGATTCCGGCCAAGGTGGAGCACGAGGATGACGCTTGTATCGTCATTCACGATATTGATCCGCAGGCCCCCGTACATGTACTGGTTATTCCGAAAAAGCCCATTCCGCGTGTGGGCGAAGCCGGCACAGAGGATCAGTCCCTGCTCGGTCATTTATTGCTGACCGCGGCCGAGATGGCAAAGCAACTGGAACTGGATGCCGGATATCGCGTTGTCATCAACAACGGGAAACAAGGCGGCGAGGCGGTGCCGCATCTTCACGTGCATGTGCTCGGTGGCCGCCAGATGAACTGGCCTCCGGGGTGAGAGATTGTAGAGGCTGCGCTTGCGCATGCCATGAGCCAACTGGCAGAGAATAACGTCTGCTTACTTTTATTGGCAATATCATCGAATCTGAGCCAACAAACGGAGTATGGACATTCCTGTCCATCCATAGCATCGCGAATTGAGATGCATATTGAATTTAGAAAAGTTCTCCCTTGCGATCAATCGGGACAGGAATGTCCCGACTCCGTTTGCCACCCGTATCCAACATCCCCTATACCACCAGTAAAAGTCACAAAGTGGTATGAGATGCCACTGAAGTACGCTCTTTTAAGCTCGTTTTCGTGATGCGGTGATGCCGATCCGAGCGTCACAGCGCGAGACTTACCACTGGCATCCGCAAGCGGAGCCTCTACTGTCTTCGGGCCTCTGCCCTCTGAACCTAAGCCCGGCCAGCGTAGGAGCGGTCGGCGGTGTTGACCTTGATGACCTCGCCTTCCTTGATGAAGAGCGGCACCTGCACGGTAAGTCCGGTTTCCAGTGTGGCCGGCTTCTGCACATTGCTGGCGGTGTCTCCCTTAACCCCTTCCGGTGATTCGGTGACTTTCATTTCAATAGAGGCGGGCAAGTCGATGGAGATCGGTTTTTCGTCCACATGCAGAATGCTGTAGGCCTGGTTTTCGACCAGAAAATCCTTGGCATCCTCGACCAGGCTTTCATCCAGAATCACATCCTCGAATGTTTCCGGATCCATGAAGTGGTAGCCGTCTCCGTCGATATAGCTGAACTCGAGTGTGACCATATCGGTATGCAGGATCTCAACCGAGTCAGTGGTGCGGATTTTGGTGTTGGTGCTGGCCCCGGTATTGAGGTTACGCATGGTAACTTGCATGAAGCCGGCCTGGCGCCCCTGCGTGCGGTGCTGCACATCAAGCACGAGGTGAGGGTTGTTTTGATAGTTCAGGACTTTGCCTTTACGGACGTCGGTAGGTGATGCCATAGCTGTGTTGTGTTGAAAAAAGGCCTTTATTTGTCAGCCGCTATCGGGGCTGTCAAGGGCACGCGATCCATGCAAAATAAGGTGGCCCGTCAGGGGAAAGTCTGCCTTACTGTGGGAAAACCTTGAATCATGCCCCAGGAATTAATCGATTCCGTCTCAGAACTGGTCTCTGCCTGCATTGATTATGAGCCCGGTTCGACCCAGTTCTACGTCGTTCTGGGGGCTTTTGCGGTCGCTTGGATTGTGGTGGCTCGTGTTTTCATGGGCCTGCTGAAAAGCGACCGCGGCTTTCTGGCGGCCACAGTCGCGCTGATTCTTCCGTTCTTCTTCGGCTTGCTCGCCTACGGGGTTGTGGATGTGCGTGTGGTCCCGCAAATCGAAGCTGATTGGGCGGGAAAATATCTGCCACTTGCTTCCTTCGTTTTTGTCGCCCTGCTTGTCATCCTGTATTTGTCCAAGCGGGTCTTTATGGTGAGCGGTTATGCCGCTGTGTTCATTTTCGCTTTTGCCACTGCGGCCGCCGTGACCGCCTTTTTCGGGGTCGAGGTGACACTTAAAACCCTCGAAAAAGGGGAGGAGCAACTCAAACAACGCGACGAGCGTGACCGGGAGACCATCGATTCGGTTCTATAGCGAGATCAAGCGGAACCGGCGTCAGGCGACTCATAAATTTTTCTCGAAAAGTAAACGACTGATGCATTAACTGGAAATTTCTAACCACAACTAACGAAAGCACTAACATGTCTGAAGAAAACGTTCCCCAAGAACCCGCCGCACCAGCTGCCAAGCCCGCCGGTGCCGATAAGAAAATTGTCGCCGGTATTCTGGCTATCGTGCTCGGCGCACTGGGTATTCACAAGTTCATCCTCGGTTATACCAAGGAAGGCGTCATCATGCTGCTGGTTTCTGTGCTCACCCTGGGGTTATTTGCATGGGTCATGGGAATTATCGGTTTGGTCGAAGGGATCATGTATTTGACCAAGTCGGACGAAGAGTTCGTCGCGACCTACATCAATGGCAAGAAAGGCTGGTTCTAGCACCTGTATCCGGCTCTCCTGATTTTTCAGCCGCCCGCAGGGGCGGCTTTTTTATGCGAACGTTACTGACGTCGCGGTCTTTTGGCTAGCCCCGGACGTGTCGATCAATTTCATTTCGAGCTATGACCAAGACCGAACGAGCCGCCTATGTTCTGAAGCGATTGAACGAGCTGTATCCGGATCCGCCAATTCCTTTGGACCACAAGGATGCCTACACGCTTTTGATCGCGGTCCTGCTCTCGGCCCAATGCACGGATGAACGGGTCAACAAAGTGACACCATTGCTTTTTGCCCGGGCGGACAATCCCACCGATATGGCCAGGCTCTCCGTGGAGGAGATTCGGGAAATCATTCGGCCCTGTGGTTTGTCGCCCATGAAGTCGAAGGGCATCGCTGGACTCTCCCGCATCCTGCTGGACCAGCATGGTGGGGAAGTGCCCGCCGATATGGCGGCGTTGGAGGCCTTGCCGGCGGTGGGGCACAAGACCGCTTCCGTCGTCATGAGCCAGGCCTTTGGCGTGCCCGCCTTTCCCGTTGATACGCATATACATCGGCTGGCTCAGCGATGGGGGCTGACTTCGGGCAAGAACGTCGTGCAAACCGAGCGTGATCTGAAGCGCCTCTTCCCCGAGTCCAGCTGGAACGACCTGCACTTGCAGATTATCTACTACGGGCGCGAGCACTGCACGGCCCGCGGCTGTGACGGTATGGTCTGCGACATATGCCAAACACTTTATCCGCAGCGCAAGCGGGCCAAGAAAACCAGGAAATAGGAACGCTTAAAAATCGAAGAAAAAGCCGCCGGAGGCCGGAACGGTTTCGCCGAATGACGATTCACTGTCCGCGCCTTCCTTTTTCTTTTTGATCAACTCGCTGCCCGGGCTGCCAAAGTCGCTGTCTTTTGTCCGCAGGCTGGTAATCTCGGTTTCGAATTCGCTGCGTTTCGCCTTGGCCGCAATACCGGTCCCGGCTTTCGGGGCTTTCTTCTGGAAGACCGAGGCGGCTACAACAATCCGACCGGTTTTGCTCGCTGCCTTCGCGTCTTCGCGTACATCGATCAGAAAATAGCTCCCCTGTTGGTAGGCGGGTAGCGAAAGGGGTAGGGAAGCGGCGAGAAGGCCAAGACTTGTCCACAAGCGCGTCGTCCGGACTCTAATTCTCGTTTTCATAGGTTCATGGACTACACTTAAGCAGCAAAGTGTCGAGATGGAATCGAAATGGGCCATTTTGTCGCACCTGTTGCCGGCTTTGACTCACACCGAGTTTTTTTGGAATCAATGGATGCTGTTCTATTGGTATGCAAACTGTTAATTGATAGATACTTATAGATGTAATTTATCTTCATCGCGCGGGTGAATTCTGGAATGAACCATGCAACTCAAATAAGTATGAATATTGATTTTAACAGTTTTACCGAGAAGTCCGCCTTTGCCTTTCAAGAGGCACAGTCGCTTGCACAACAGCACGGCCAACAGGAGATTGATGTCTGGCATCTGCTACTAGCGCTTGTGCGGCAGGAAGACGGTATTGTGCCGGGCTTGCTGGAGCGTATGGGGATCACCACTTCTGCTTTGGATCTGGCGCTCAAGCGCGAGTTGGATGCGCTGCCGAAAGCAAGTGGCAGCATTAATGCCAGCCAGGTCTATATCTCCGCCGCCTTGCAGAAAGCTTTGGCAGCAGCACAGAAGGCGAAGGAAAAGCTGTCCGATGATTTTGTCAGTACCGAGCATCTGTTTCTGGGGCTACTCGATGCCGCCAGCGGAAAACTCGCCAAGTTCTTTCAACAATTTGAGATCGACCGGGATAAATTTTACTCAGTCCTGAAAGAGGTGCGGGGCAACCAGAAGGTGAATACACGAACGCCCGAAGCAACCTTCGAAGCCCTTGAGAAATACGGGATCGACCTCGTGGAGCAGGCCCGCAAGGGAAAGATGGACCCGGTGATCGGTCGTGATGACGAGATCCGGCGGGTCATTCGTATTCTGTCGCGCAAAACCAAGAACAATCCCGTTCTGATCGGTGAACCGGGCGTCGGTAAGACCGCGATCGTGGAAGGGCTTGCCCAGCGCATTGTGCGGGGGGACGTGCCCGAGGGGCTCAAGGACAAGACCATCTTCGCCCTCGACATGGGCTCTCTGGTCGCCGGCGCCAAATACCGCGGCGAATTTGAAGAGCGGCTCAAGGCCGTCCTCGCCGAAGTCAAAGGCAGCGAAGGACGTATCCTGCTCTTTATTGACGAGCTGCACACGATTGTTGGCGCGGGCAAGACCGAAGGTGCCATGGATGCGGGCAATATGCTCAAGCCCATGCTGGCCCGCGGCGAGCTTCACTGTGTCGGGGCCACCACGCTCGACGAATATCGGCAGCACATTGAAAAGGATGCCGCCCTCGAACGTCGCTTCCAGACGGTGATGGTCGACCAGCCCAATGTCGAAGACACGATTTCGATTCTGCGCGGCCTGCGTGAGCGCTTCGAGCTGCACCATGGTGTGCGTATTCAGGATAACGCCCTGGTGCAGGCAGCCATTCTCTCGCACCGGTACATCAGTGAGCGTTTTCTCCCGGACAAGGCCATCGACCTGGTCGACGAAGCTTGTGCCATGATCCGCACGGAGATGGACAGCATGCCTCAGGAACTCGATGCCTTATCCCGCCGCGCGCTCCAGCTGGAAATCGAAGAGGCCGCGTTGAAAAATGAAAAGGACGAAGCGTCCAAACAACGGCTCAACGTACTTTCGCGGGAGTTGGCGGATGTTCGCGAGAAAGAATCCGGACTGCGGGCGCAATGGGACAAGGAAAAGGGCGCCATCGACGAGATCCGCCAGGTTCGTGAGGCGATTGACGCAACCCGCATCGAAATGGAAAAAGCAGAGCGTAATTACGACCTGAACACGGTGGCGCAGTTGCGGCACGGTAAAATGCCAGAACTCGAAGCGCAACTCCAGAAGCTTGAGGCTGCGGAAGTTCAGGAGGGGGCGCTGCTTAAGGAGGAAGTTTCGCAAGAGGAAATTGCCGATATTGTATCCAAGTGGACCGGTGTCCCGGTAACCCGCTTGGTCGAGGGCGAAAAAGAGAAACTTCTTCGACTCGAAGATGTCCTACATGAAAGGGTGATCGGACAGGATGAGGCCGTCAGCCTTGTCTCCGAAGCCATCCTGCGTGCACGGGCCGGTATCAAAGACCCGCGCCGGCCGATCGGAAGTTTCCTCTTCCTCGGACCGACCGGCGTGGGCAAGACCGAGCTCGCGCGCACCCTTGCGCAAACGCTTTTCGACACGGAGGAAAACATCGTCCGTATCGACATGTCGGAGTACATGGAGAAGCATGCCGTGGCCCGTTTGATCGGGGCGCCTCCCGGTTATATCGGTTACGACGAAGGGGGGCAACTGACTGAAGCGGTTCGCCGTAAGCCCTACAGTGTCGTTCTTTTCGATGAAATCGAGAAAGCGCACCCCGATGTATTCAATGTCCTGCTCCAGGTCATGGATGACGGGCGTATCACGGATGCGCAGGGGCATACGGTCGACTTTAAGAACACCGTCATTATCATGACTTCGAACGTCGGCAGTCGTTTCCTCACCGAGGGTGTGGCCGGCAGCGAGATTCCGGAAAGCGTGCGCGAATCGGTCATGGCCGAGCTGCGGCAGGGCTTCCGTCCCGAATTCCTGAACCGGATTGACGACGTTATTCTGTTCAAGCCCCTCGCGCTCGAGGAAATCACCCGAATCGTGGATCTGCTGTTGGCCGACTTGAACAATCGTCTGGCCGAGCGCCGGATCACCATCGAGTTCGATGACAGTGCCCGCGATTGGATTGCCGAACGCGGATACGACCCAGTCTACGGCGCCCGCCCGCTCAAGCGCTTCCTGCAGAAGCAGGTGGAGACACGTCTCGCCCGAGCCTTGATCGCCGGCGATCTGGGAGAGGAAAGCACGGTGCTCTTCAAGCTGGAGGGGGACGCTCTCGGGATGGAGACGATTGACCGTGTCGAACTGATCTAATCATTTAAAATGAACTCAAGGCCGAGATCGCACACGACGACAGTTGGCTTGCAATCTCCCATGAAATCAACGATAATACTCCTAATGAAGGCAGCAGAAATCATTGAAGAGATTGCACGCCTTCCCTAAAATAAAAAGGGAAATGTCTTAGAGTTTGTGCGCCATCTGCCTAATGCAGAGACGCTTGAAGCGATCAATGAACCGACCGCCGATCTGCCGCGTTACACCAGTATGGACGAGGTAAGCAGTGTGCTTAAAGACCTTGTCAATAATGCTTAACGTTGTCTTCAAGAACCGCTTCAAGAAAGACTTGAAGAAGCTTAAGTCGTCCAATCGAGACGAAGACGACTTGCTTGCAGTTATTGACGTTTTGGCAAACGAACAACCGCTTGAGGAGAAGTTATACCTATTTAAAAAAGATTTGATCCTTCTCCGCCCTAGCGATGGCACGCCAGTGCCGTCGATTGGCATTCAGGACACACCTTCGACCTTGCTGGCGCAAGTTCGCTACAAAAACCTGTTTCCAAAATGATCAAAGTTTTTGCAAAGTATTACACGATCATAACTTGATCGGGAACTATCTAGGTTGCCGCGAATGTCATATTGGACCCGACTGGCTTTTGATTTATCAGATAACTGATACGACTTGTTGTGGGATCGCACGGGCTCTCACAGCGAGCTGTTTAATTAGGCCCCCTGTCACCTTTTACCTTCAGAAGTCCACTAAATACGCTTCATGTACTTCTTGCCGTTTTCGTCGACGAAGAGGATGCGCTTTTCCTGAATGATCATGACCTTTAGGCCGAGGGCGTAGTTCACGTATTCGCCGACAGAGTAAGATTTACCGTTAAGAATGACTTTGCTTTCGCTATCGGAAAGCCGCACTCCGTTGACTTTTGACTGGGTAAGCCAGTCGATAATCTCCTGACTGGGCTTTGCCGCAGCGCGCGCCGCCGCTTCTTCCGCGGCTTTGGCCTCAGCCGCCGCTTTGGCTTCGGCGGCCTCGCGGGCCTTGCGCAATTCGTCAACAACAGTCGGGGTGGCTTCCTGCTCCAAAGGTGGTGTTTGTGTTGAGGCCACGGCAGGCGGTGCCAGCGGTTCAAGTGGCTCAGACGTCTTCTCCGCAGTTTGCCCGGGCTTTGGCTGCTCGGGCGGCGCTTCCCCGGCTGGATTTTCCGTCTTAGTCGTCGGCGGCTGCTGGGCGAGAGGTGCGGGGTCATCACCTTTTAGAACCACTACGCTGAGCCCGGCGACCAGTCCCAGAAGCAAGGCAACGGCGGCAATCAATCCAATGAGCAGGCCGGGTTTCATTCCGCTTCCGCTTGCCGGAGCGGCCGTGGAAGGTCCGTTGGCATCGCGATCCCCCATCCGTGTGGGGGTGCGGTCGCGTTGAGCTTTACGCAGTGCTTGGTTGATCAGGGACATGTTTTGATAAATGAGTAATGACTAAAAGCTAATGCCTAATGACTGTAGGCTAACGAGCCGTTCGCTATTTCCTGTGTAAACGATTGATGTCTTTCAGGGCCTTGCGCACGTCCCACCAGTTTACCTCGTTGCCGTTGCGGATGAAAGTGGAGAGGAGGGACTTGTCGCAGATATTGTTGATCATTCGCGGGATGCCCAGACTGCCGTCGGCGATCTTTTTCACGGCACGCTGCGTGAACTGGATACGGCCGTTGCTGCCGGCCAGCGTGAGCCGGTGGTTGATATAGAGCTGCACTTCCTGGGCGTTGAGTGGCTTGAGGTCGTAGTGCACCAGCACGCGTTGCCGTAGCTGCCGCAGGCGTTCCTCCTTGAGCTTGATGTTCAGCTCCGGCTGGCCCATGAGAATGATTTGCAGCAGCTTTTGGTCGTAGGTTTCCAGATTGGAGAGCATCCGCAGCATTTCCATAACCTCGAAGGAGAGGTTTTGTGCCTCATCGATGATCACTACGATCTCCCGCCCGGCGTGGATGCGCTCGAGCAGGGCGTCGTTCATTTTGTCGAGCAGGTCGTTTTTCGAGCGCGCTTTCACCTCTTCGCCCAGTTCTTTCATGATGCCGCGCAGCAGCTGGGTTTCGGAAACCCGGGGATTGAGGAGAAGGGCGGTGTCGACTTCCTCGCGCGATTCGAGCTCTTCCAGCAGTTTTCGGCACAGGGTAGTCTTTCCGCAGCCGACTTCTCCGGTCAGGACGATGAAGCCCTTTTTGTCTTCGATACCATAGCGCAGGTGCTGTAGCGCCTCCTCGTGGGTGGGGCTGAGGAAAAGAAAACGCGGGTTGGGCGTTACGTGGAAGGGCATTTCCGTGAATCCAAAGTAATCCTGATACATGGCTGGACTTAAATTACCCTTTTCAATGGATATAAAATCAACTTCTCTAAGCAAGGTATGCCGAGAAACTCCGCACAGCGTAAAGAGCGCGTTCTGTTAATCATGCTATTGGGCATGCTGGGCGTGTTGGTCGTCTTTTTCGGGGGGCTGTTGCTGAAAACTCACCGGGAGTTTGAGAACTTTAAGGCCCGACAAGTTAGAATTGAGTCGAAACTCATACAAGCTCGAAAAGAGTTCGAGCAGAAGGAGGCTTACCTTTCGCGTTTGCTGGAAGATCCTGAATTTCTGGAGCGAGTGGTTCGCGAACGGCTCGGCTACTCGCGCCCGGATGAGTTGCTCTTTCGCTTCTCCGAGGACCCCTGATCGCGCATTTTCCCGGCCGAGCCTGATTTTAACGATGAATTTACCCGGCTGATGGTTCGAAGTTTGCCTTTTGCCTCCCGAGTTTTTAACAGAACCGCTGACGATCAACCCAGGTAATCTTATGCATTCGCTCATCACTCAATTTGAACAAGCCGGCCAGGGGCAGGTGTTTCGTTTCTTTGACGAACTCGACGATTCGGGAAAGGAAAAGTTGCTGGCCCAGGCCGGCACGATCGATTTGGAGGAGGTCGGCACTCTGGTCCAGGAACATGTGCTGGGGGATTCGCATGCCTCCGTGAATTTGGACGGTCTCGAGCCAGCTCCCTATATCGCGCTGCCGAATAATGAGGCCAGTGCCACTGAATGGCACCGCGCTTTCGAAGCCGGTGCCGAGGCCATTCGATGGGGACGGGTCGCCGCCTTTACCGTGGCGGGCGGCCAAGGGACACGCCTGGGCTACGATGGGCCCAAGGGCACCTATCCCGTGACGCCTCTGACCCGTAAGTCCCTGTTCCAGGTTTTTGCGGAAAAGATCATGCGTTCGGGTGAGCGCTTCGGGGTCACGATCCCCTGGTTCATCCTGACCAGTGAGATAAACAATGTGGCCACGGTGGCGGCATTTGAGGAGAACGACTACTTCGGACTGCCCAAGGACAGCGTCCATTTTATCGTTCAGGGCCTTGTGCCGGCAGTGGATCTGCAGGGTAAAATTCTACTCTCGGAAAAAGGAAGAATAGCCATGACTCCGGACGGTCACGGTGGATCCTTGAGAGCTTTGGCCCGTAGCGGGGCTGTGGATACCATGAAATCCCATGGTGTCGATATTATCAGCTATTTTCAGGTGGATAATCCCATCGTGCAATGCGTTGATCCTGCCTTCGTGGGCTTCCACGTCCTGGGCCAGTCGGAGCTCTCCAGTAAGATGGTGCCCAAGGCTTATGCGCTCGAGAAGGTCGGGCACTTTTGCACCCAGGACGGTGTCACCAAGGTCATCGAATACAGCGATATGCCGGAATCGATGCAGGAAGAGTCCGATGCGGATGGCGGTATTCGCTTTAAGGCAGGCAGTGTGGCCATACACATTTTCGACCGCGATTTTATTGCGCGCGCAGGCGGGGACTCTTCGGAGACCAAGTTGCCGTTTCACCGGGCCAATAAGAAAATCCCTTACGTCGATGCGGACGGTTCTGTCGCGAGCCCGGATGAACCGAATGGCGTGAAGTTTGAGATGTTTGTCTTTGACGCGCTGCCGCTGGCCAAGAACCCGGTGATTATCGAAGCGGCCCGGGGCGATGATTTCAGCCCGGTGAAGAATGCTGAAGGGATCGATTCCCCGCAATCCTGCAAGGAGGATCAGCTTCGCATGTTCACCCGCTGGCTGAATGCAGCCGGTGTTGAGATAAAAACGGACGACTCCGGCCTGCCGCCGTTCACCTTTGAGATCAGTCATCGGTTTGCCGCGGATGAGAAGGATTTTGTCGAGCGGTGGAACGGGCTTTCGTCCAAACCGGAAATCAAGGAGGGTACGATTATTGACTAGTCTTGCCAATTGCAGATTCTGATTCCAGCATCTACTTGATGTCGATCTTGGACACAGTTGATGCTGCCGCGCTTACGGAAGAGGCGATTCGGGCCATAGCCGACCGAACTCTGCCCCATGACAAGCTCGTGCTTTTCGGATCGCGTGCGCGTGGTGATGCCCGGGCCCGCAGCGATTTCGACTTGGCGGTTTTTCCGCAAACGGGTTTTGCCGATGAAGACCTGATTCGGTTTACTGATGCGCTGGAGCGGTCTTCTAAGATTATTTATCCACTGGATACCGTCGATACCCGCACCGTTTCTCCTGCAACGCTTGAAAAAATTGATAACGAGGGCCGTGTATGGAAAAATTAATTCAGGCACGGCAGGCGGTTGCCGCTCTGGAAGACATCTTGGAGGAACCATTCAGTGTGATTGTGCGGGATGCTACCATTCAGCGAGTCGAATTCAGTTCGGAAGCCGTTTGGAAAGCGGCTCGCGAGTGGCTATACACGCAAGAATCGATCGAAGCGAATCATCCGCGCGGCAGTTTTCGTGAGTTGTTCCGAATTGGTCAAATGGATGAAGCGCTCTCAATGAAATTGCTCGATTGGATCGATGACCGCAATCGCACGAGCCACGCCTACGTCGAAGCACTTGCTCAGGCAGTTTTCGAAAAAATTCCACAGCACCTGCAAACGCTGAAGTCCGTTTTGCGGGTGATTCAACAGAGCGATTCTATAAAATAAATCCAGAGATGTCTATAATCGAGAAAGCGCAATCCGCAGCGGACGAGGGCAAGCTCCTCGACAGTGCCGTCGAAAATCTAAAAGTCTGGGCTTCGGCCGAGTTTCTGCCGGAATGGGTCGGCGCCAGTATCAGCGAGCTCGTGGAGCAGGAGGCTTGGGACGAACTCAACGACCGTTTCTACAAGAACATGGCTTTTGGGACCGGTGGTATCCGGGGGCGGACGATCGGGCGTGTGTCCTCGTCGGTGGAAATCGGGAACGAAGGTCCGCAAGGTACGCCCGAACACGCGGCGGTGGGGACCAACGTGCTGAACGACTTTAACATCATTAAAGCTACCATCGGTCTTTTCCGTTACTGCGAGAAATATCTTCGCGAGAGCGGCCGCCATGACCTGCCGCGTTTCATAATCGCTCATGACGTGCGACACTTTTCCCGCCACTTCTGTGAGCTTGCGGCCTCAACCTGGTGCAAGCTCGGTGGACAAGCCCTGATTTTCGACGGGCCACGATCGACCCCCCAGCTCAGCTTTTGTGTGCGCCAGTTTGAGGCGACTTGCGGTGCCGTGATTACGGCCAGCCACAATCCGCCGCATGACAACGGATTTAAAGCTTACTTCGAAGACGGTGCCCAGGTAGTGTCCCCGCACGCGGAGGGCATCGTCGACCTGGTCAATCAGGTGAAACTGGAGGAGCTGCCCGAGTTCCTCGAAGTGAATCTTGATCCGGTCGTTACGCTGCAACAGGAAGCGGACAAACCCTACCTGTCACTTCTTGATGAAATGGTCATCGACCGGGAAGTGATGCAGAAAGAAGCACCTAAGATTGTGTTTTCCCCTATCCACGGTACCGGGGCGATCAGTTCAGTGCCCGTTTTGGAAAAGCTTGGTGTCGAGGTGATCGAAGTGCCGGAACAAAGCGTCCTGGATCCCCGCTTTCCCACCGTGAAGTCGCCCAATCCGGAAAATGCCGAAGCTCTGGAGATGGCTATTGCCAAGGCAAACGAAACCGGTGCCGACGTGGTCGTTGCCACCGACCCGGATGCCGACCGCATGGGGGTTGCCGTCCGCAATCCTGAAGGGGAGATGGTCTTGCTGACCGGGAACCAGATCGGCACCGTGCTGGCCGAATATCGCATTTCCACTTTGAAAGATGCGGAGATCCTTCCCGAGGACGGCACGGAGAGTGCCGCACTGATTAAGACCTTCGTCACCAGTCCGATGCAGGAGTCCGTCGCGGATTGGCACGGGTTGAAGACGATCAATACCCTGACCGGCTTTAAGTGGATCGGCGAAAAACTCGCTGCTTACGAAGCAGAGATGAAAGCAAAGCTCCTGGAGAAGGAGGGCCTGGCTGTGGACTACGATGCCTGCGATGTTTGGACACGTGCCGATCTGCTTCTCGATTATTCCACCTACTTCGTCTTCGGAGGGGAGGAAAGTTACGGCTATCTCGCGACGGATAAACTGCGTGATAAAGATGCCAACGCAGCCGTTGTGATGTTCTGTGAACTGGCGGCTTATCTGAAAGCCAACGAGATGACATTTCCGGAGTATCTCGACGCCCTTTATTTGCAGCACGGCTATTACGAGGAAAAAACCATCAATATCTACTACGAAGGTGCGGCTGGCGCGCAGAAAATTAAGAACATCCTCGATTCATACCGCAGCAACCCGCCAAAGGCTTTTGGCGATGTCGAGGTTTCCGGATTCACGGACTTCGGTAAGGACGAGATTATAGATGCAGACGGCAAAAAGATACCGCCACAGGACTTCTACTTTCTCGAACTGGGCAACGGCTACAGCTTTGCCGTGAGAGGCTCCGGCACTGAGCCCAAGATTAAGTTCTACGTTTTCGGTCGTTCGGAAGTCAGTGAGCCCGAAGAGTTGCCATCAGTGAAAGAAGCTGCCGGAAAAGTGATGCAAGAAATGCTCGAAGCCATCGAAGCCGATGCCCGGAAGCGGGCGGAGGCATAAGACATTACCGATATTATGTAGCTCCGATGGTCAAAAGCCCCGTAATCCTTCTGGTGATTTTCTTTGCTGGTTCATGTTTTGGTGAAGTTCGGATATGGACGGATAAATCCGGTCGTGAGATTCGGGCAGAGTATGTGTCTGCGACAAAATACAAGGTGAAGTTCCGTCGGGTTTTAGACGACCGTGTCTTTAATGTTCCGATTACCTCGTTGTCCAGGGCGGATCAGGACTACGTAACGGGGAAATTAAAACGAGGTGAGACCGACCCTTATATTGTAAATAGCAACTCCCGGTTGGAGGAATTAAGCAAGTCCCAGGGCCCTCGTCCTGTTTCTATTGGTGTGGGCGCGGTTCCGGATCGCACAAAGATTCCATCATTAGGTAAAGAGGAAATCGGAGAAAGATATCCATTCATCTATTCAACGTTTTTGAATATTCTTATATGGTGGGGTGAAACGATTGCCCCGGAGATCATGCCCCATCAACGCAGGGATTCCTCAATCGAGCGAATTGCGGAGGATGTGGAACGCTATTTTGATCATAAATCCTGGTTTTATGGTTCTCTGGATCGGTATGCTGGAAAATATTCGAAGAGAAATTTGAAAGGATATGTTATCGTGAGCCACGGGAGGACCCATGCTCCGAGTCTTGAGGAACTCTCCAAGCTGACCGAAGGCTGGTATGGCGTGATTGCATGTTATCAACAGTACAAGCCGAACGCATCCGGAAGATTAAGACCTGTGAGAAGCCACTACTTTACATTTGTTGGTGTTCAGGGGCGTTCGCTGCTACAGAACTACATGGGAGTGCAGTATTCTTTTCTGATGAAAGATAAATTATTAGCCGGTAGTCGTCTTGATGAAAACAAACGTCTGCGCCTGGCCAACTACAAGAAGGAGGGTTACCTTGAGGTGACGAATCCGGCACTTGTTCCGGGTAATCTCTTCGGAGAGGATGATGTGGTTGTGCTTGAGTCTGTCCTGGCTCTCGAATTATTGAAAATTCCTGAGAGGGAAGACTAAGACAAGTGGTTCGATACGACTAATATCTCCTACAGAAGGTGTGTTCTGGTAAATTGATGGTAGCGATGGCTCGGCAGTGCCGTCGATTGTCGGGCCGGGGTAAAAAAAAGGTGCTTCCCGAAGGAAGCACCTGAAAGAGTGGTTGGAGTCTTATTAGGACTCGGGGAGAATGACTTTGTCGATCACGTGGATGATGCCGTTACTGGCCTTCACATCAGTTTTTACGACGTTTGCACCTTCGACCATAACCTTGCCGTCCTTGACGGTAATTGTAGCGGTCTGGCCGTTGACGGTAGGTGCTTCACCAGCTTTGACGTCCTTGGCTTTTACCTTGGCCGGGACCACGTGGTAGGTAAGGATGGCGACCAACTGATCTTTATTCTCGGGTTTCAGGAGGCTCGCAACCGTTCCCTCCGGTAATGCGGCGAACGCTTCGTCCGTCGGGGCGAACACTGTAAACGGACCTTCGCCACTGAGTGTCTCGACAAGACCTGCCGCTTTGACCGCAGCAACAAGTGTTTCGAAACTACCTGCAGCCACAGCTGTCTCAACGATGTTGGC
Organism: Coraliomargarita sinensis; assembly: GCF_003185655.1. NCBI lineage: Bacteria > Pseudomonadati > Verrucomicrobiota > Opitutia > Puniceicoccales > Coraliomargaritaceae > Coraliomargarita > Coraliomargarita sinensis. The sequence continues at coordinate 64,286 of NZ_QHJQ01000010.1, forward strand.
TTTTTTCTTGTGAGATGATTTGTCGCTGTGTCCGCCTGCGCCGCAGCTGCCACAGTGTGCATACAATCCCGCTGCCGGGATTGCCAAACTCGCAACGATAAGTGTGATAATTGTCTTATTCATTTCTATTCCCTTATTTGGTTTTCTGTTTATTTGCGATGTTGCGTGTTAGGAATAACTAGTCGCCAGCATCGTTATATACTTACAGAAAACCTTTCTGTATCTTCGGGGGCCTGGAGCCATTGCCGATGAATGATTGAATCGAGGGCAGGCTCTCGTCGCATGCCGGTGGCCTTTCGCCGCCGCTTAATCGCCGCTGCTGGTGTCCATGATTTCCGTACCGGCTTGAGCGGTCGCGATCATGGCACTGTTCAAGCGGTTGCGCAGAACGAAGTAGGCTATCATCGCCGGGATGCCGATGGTCAGTCCGGTGGCCGTGGTAATCAAGGCTTCCCCGATGTCACCGGCCAGCAGTTCCGGTCGTCCCATCCCGCCGCGCCCGATGGTCTGGAAGGCGCTGATCATGCCGCTGACTGTGCCAAGTAGTCCGATCATCGGTGCGACCGAAGCCACAACATTCAGGTAGGTCACCCATTGGCTGACGGAGTTTTCTTCCGCTTCCAGATTTTCCACAAAAAGCGCTTCGGCCTTCTCCCTGTCCTGGTCCAGTTTCGGAATGGTGGGGGCAAGGGCCCGACCAAGTAGGGTATTGTTCGAGCTGAGGGCGGCGGTACATTCTTTAACCGAGCCATCGGAAAGGTGCTTGCTCGCAGAGTCGGTTTGTTCTTTTGTGTAGAACTTGCCTCTTTGGGTTTCTTTCCATGCGTAAAAAATCAGGAAGAACATTACGAGTGAGCAGATTCCGAGCGGATACATCGCCCATCCGCCCTGTTGAATCAATCCCCACAAGCTGAGATTGGCTTCCGTTGTTACCTTGGCCGATTCGGCACTCTGCGCCGAAAGACTGCAGATGGAAAGTATTAGAGCACAGGTAATGCGAAGGGAGTGTTTATTTAGCTTCATTTTCAGCAAGGTGTTCTTCGATTTTATTCAGGTAGGGTTTCAGGGTTGAATCTCCCTGTGGCCAAAGGAACCCACGCCCTTGCATCTCTGCAAAGAGAGTTGCTGCGTAATCACGTTCACGCAGTTCCATTGCTGCGCAGATGGCGACCGCATAGCAGTGAGCCAGTTTGTCTTTAGGGAGTAGCGAGGAAAAAACGATCGGTTGCAGTGCGATTTCAAGCGCCCTTTCGTATTCGGCGTGACGCAGGTGCTGGCATCCCAGAACATAGTGGCCAAGGGCACTCTTACCGTAGGGAGTTCTGTTATGGACGAAATTTTCAGCCAGGGGAATCGCTTCTTCGTATAGCTCCAGCTTCTGGTAGCTTTCTAAAATTGCATTATCCAGAGCGCGCAGTGCCGCCGGGTTCTTGAGCTGCGGGCGTAGTCGTGCGCTGGCGCCAATGGCTCGCGCCGGATCGGGTGAATCAAGGATCAGCTGAATGTAGAGAACAAAGAAATTGGACTCACTTGTGGGCATGACATGCAGCAGCGTCTTGCGTTGCTGATAAAGCAGGTCCATCAACTCCAGAGCTTTTTCCGGCTTGCCGCTCTCCATCCATTCGATCGCGAGGCTCTTATAGCTCTCACCGGGAATTTCGATTCGCCCGACTTCGTCATGGTTGAATGTGAAGATAATTTCGCCGGCTCCTTCAGCAGCTGCAATTTGTATTTGTTCTTCGGTGACAGTGACCGGGTGGCCTGCGATGGCTTGGCCGTTCTTCAGGTGACACGTGATTGGGGAGTTTAGTTCTTGTTCAATCGTATCACGCTCAGGCGGAGCGATCCCTCTACCAAAACATACCATTGGTATGATCAGAAAGAAAACGGTCGCGGTGTGTTTCACTGTCTGGCCTCCTTTTCTGTATGAGGTTCATTTTGTTCGGCCAAGGCACTCCGTTCCCGCGCCTTCCGCTCCCACTGTGGTTGTCTGGCTTCGGCTAATTCGTATTGTTCAAAGTCTTTTAGTCGTTCGTCGCGCAACATTTCCAGCACGGTATTGTGCGCAGCGATCGGATCGTCGATCCTTTCGAACAGCAGGGCACTCTCCCAGTAGGCCTCGGCAAGTAGCTCAGGGTAAGCGCGGTAGAGTGTATAGATGCGCTGCCAGTAGGGGATCGCACGCTTGGGGTCGCCCCGGTCGGTTTCAATGCGTGCCAATCCCGCCAAAGCTCTGGCATGAGGTCGTCCCCGCATTGCCTTGAGTTGCAGGATTTCGTTTAAACCTTCGGTCGCCGCATCGTAGAGCCCTTGCCGCCGGAGCACATCCGCTGCCAATATCCGGCTATCGGCTGCCAGTGGATGTGTGGGTGTTTCTTCGAGGAAGCGCACGAGCCAGCGGCGGCTTTCATCAAGACGGTCCGCCTGGCTCGCGAGCAATGCTTTGCCGTAAAAGGCGGCAGCGCGTTCAGTCCGTTTAGGGAATTCATTTAAGATACGCTCAAAATAAGCGTCGGCTGCAGAATAACCGCCCTCGGCAAGAACGACTCCAACGGAGGCGAGTGTGACGGCGTCCTGTTGGTCAATCGGGACGATTCGGTGGATGGAAAGCAGGGTGGCATCAGCCCGGGATTCTTTGTTCAGGCGTTGCTGACGAAGAGATTTGAATTGGGTGAGCCGGGCAAACCATGTCAGCTGGCGCTCGGCCAGACTTTCCTCCATCGTTTCCTGCAGCCAAATATTGAAGTCGTCGGCCGCATTTTGTCTGCGGTAAAGCTCGGAATAGGCCGAGAGGATGGACTCGACTGCCCTGGCTTTTGGGTCATTACCAAAACGCTTCAATGCCTCTTCGAAGAGTGTAAAACTTTGCTCGGCCCGGCCTTCCTGTTGAAAGGACCAGCCTATCCAGTAGAGCGCTTCGCTGACCCTTGGCCGTTCATTGGCATCTTCCCGCTCCACGTAGGCAAGCAGGTGTTCCCGGAGCAGGTCGTAACGTTCCAGGGCACGATAGATCTTGGCTGCTTGAAAAACGGCATAGTCGTAGAGTTGCGGTGAATCAGTAGGCACTTGGCGAAAAGCGTGTGCCGCCGTCGCGAGTTCCCCCATGCCCATGTAGATATCTCCTTTCAGTGCCAGCGCTTCGGCGTAGCGATAGTGGCCGGGGAAATCTTCAATGAGGGCTTCCGCCGTCCTCAAAGCATCGGAATGATTACGCATCGCGTATTGCACATTGGCGATCCGGTAGCGAATTTCCGGATACAGGGCATGGTTGCGGTTGTCTTTTGCCAGTTCATCCAGGCTTTTCAGCGCAACCTCGTAATCACGTTCAAAAAAGTACGTCAGCCCCGCCCACATTTTCAGTTGGGTACGAAGTTTACTCCGGGGAAATTGCTCGGCCCCGGTCTCAAAGTTCGCGCGGGCTTCATTCTGATTTTCAAGCACGCTGTAGTTGTAGCCGCGGGTGAAATACCAGCGCGGCACCTGTTGGTCATCGGGATAGTTGCGGATCAGGTCGTCGAGCACTCCGACGGCTTCGGGGTAGCGCCCTTCACCCTGATAGGAACGTGCGACAAGAAACAGTGCGCTGCTAGCCAAGGCATGCGTGGGGTGGGCCTCGATGAACATTTCAGCCGTTTGACGTGCGGCGTCCCAGTCTTCGGCCTCGCTTAAGGCAAGTATCCAGCGGTAATGGGCTTCCGCCCGTAGGTCCTTGTCGTAGCGTTCGGATTGGGCGATGATTTTAAAGAGGATTGCCGCTTCCCGGTAGCGCTCGCCCAGCAAGTAGGCCTGGCCTCTGCGTAAATAAAGTCCGGGGGTGTAGTCCGGCATGGATTCCAGCTTGGCCAGTTGCGATTCCAGCCGGGTGATGAGTTGGGACGAATAGCTTTTCCAGATACTCGACGCAAAATCAGCTTTTTGGCGAAAAGATTGTTTCGTGGCGCTCAATCGTTCGCGCTGCTTTTCGATGAGCACATCTTTCGGGAGCGCGAGTCGGTAGGCCCGCATGGCTTCGTCGTGCAGGTGGTCTTGCAGGAGAAGGTCGGCCGCTTCTACGGCCGCAAAGCTCAGCACCGCGATGTCCGGCATGCTTTCCACGCTCCAGTCGCTCTGAAAGAGTATCCGGTTGACCCGTTTACTGTCGCCGCGGTCGCTGGCGAGTTGCAAAGCACGCAGGCGACCCTGCATACGGAGGCTCTCTGGAGCTTCGGAATGGTAAAAATCATCCAGCAACTGATTGGCGGTCTCGATTTCTCCAACCTCTGCCAACAAATCGGCTTCCTGCAGGCGAGCCAAATGTGCTTCGTTGCTCCCGTCGTAAGTCAGCCGAAATTCCCGAAAGGCGCGGGCTGCCTGAGCCGGGGCATTTGTCTGGGAGAGTGCGATTGCCTTGTTATACAGGGCAAAGGCTCGCACGCCGGGACTGACCTCATGCCCGGATAAAAGTGTTTGGAAATGAACCAGGGCATCGGTCGGCCTCTCCGCCATCATTGCCGCGTAAGCACGGACAGGTAAGATAGTTTTCTGAAAATTTCGGTCGAGGAATTCAGGTTCCTGTCCGAAATCCAGTTCAATACTCTCAAAGGTCCAGTAGCATTTGTGGTATTGGCCAGTGGTGAAGGCACTTACCGCTTGATCGACCTGCTGTTGCAAGGTTGCACCATGTGAGATGGCTGTCGCGAGGCAGATCAGGCAGCAGACATGCAGGGAAGCATTAGCCGCAACCGTATTTAATCTGTTCGGGAAAACCCTCATGATTGAAGGGTTAGGCTGCCGGTCCGTCTTTTAAATCGCGAACTTAAATTCGATAAAAATCCGCGTTGACAGGCGCTGTTATTATGATGCACTTCGCGCTTCTTTTGGTGACGGGGCGTAGCGCAGCCTGGCTAGCGCATCTGCTTTGGGAGCAGAGGGTCGGGGGTTCGAATCCCTCCGCCCCGACCAAAATTAAACCTCTGCTTAAGCGGAGGTTTTTTTTGTGTCTGGAGGGGCGGTGGGATTCGAAATGAGCCCTGAAAGGGCGATGCGGCGAAGCCGCACCTCCGGGTTCGACGAAGCGAATGAAATAAGCGAAGATGGCAACGCAATCCCTCCGCCCCGACCGCCGGAAGGAAGGCGTCCGCGATGTCGTATGCCCCGATTACTTAACTTTGCAGAGGACTTCTTCGATCGCTCCGCTGAGGCATTCCGTGGTGACGGGCTTGGCGAGAAAATGTTCGCCCCCGCTTTCGTAGAAACCGGAGTGTGACTCCTTATTCGAGACCATCGCGGAGACGAAAATGATCGGGATGTCTTTGGTGGCTGTGCGGGCACGCAGGTTGTTGGCGACATCGCCTCCATCCACCTCCGGCATAACGACATCGAGTAGAATGATGTGGGGCTCAAATTCCCGGGTCACGTCGATTGCCTTGCGGCTTTCGTTCAAGGCGCGCACAGAATAGAGCCCCGTACCTTCCAGGTTGAGCTTTACCATTTTGGTGAAGCGCTCTTCATCGTCGATGACGAGGACGCGAGTTTTATCTCCCGCTTTGGAGTGGCCGGAATTATGCATGGGGGTCTGGGCTAACGGGGAAGTGTAGGGTGGCGCAGGCGCCGGGGACGTCTCTTCGATTATCTAAAGTAATGATTCCCCGGTGCATTTCAACAATACTTCGTGTGACAGAGAGTCCCAGTCCTGTGCCTTCTCCGGTGGACTTGGTGGAGAAGAAGGGGTCAAACAGCTTATCCGCGGATTGATTCGTGATGCCTTGCCCGGTATCGGCAACCTCAATGGTGACGAAGTGTTCGCCGACTTTGAAGAGCTCTGTCATCTGGCTGGACACATTTGAGCCGGTGTTCGTCATTTGCTGCAAGTAGCTGCGCACGCTCAGTGTGCCACCTTTTTTCATGGCTCCAATGGCATTGAGGAAGAGGTTGATAAAGACTTGTTCCATTTTCTGCCCGTCGACGGCGATCATCGGTAGGTCGCCGGCCAAATCGGTCATGACTTCGATATGGGCTTCATTGAAATTATGACGCATCAATGCCAGCACCTCCCGAATGATGGTGTTTATATTTTGGGGGCCGGTGGTGACCTCATGGGGCGAGGAGTAATCGAGTAGTTGATAGATGACGGTATTCGCTTTTTCCACCGCCTGTTTCATGTCTTTGATAATGTCGATCAGTTCCTGAGGCTCCGTTACTTTTGTTTCGAGGTATTCGGCCCCCAGACTGACGACGTTCAGGGGGTTTTTGACCTCATGAGCGACGCCGGCAGCGAGCCTGCCCACAGTCTTTAACTTTTCCGCCTCGATCAGTTGCAGTTGCGTATCGTTCAGCACCTCGATGGTATTGCGCAACTGCTCTTCGTTGTGCTTCTGGGCGCTAATATCCCGTGAAATACCGACAATGCCGACGCATTTTCCTGTCTCGTCGATTAGAGGCACTTTACTGGTCAGATACCAAATGATGCTACCATCCGGGTTTTCCCGGGATTCTTCCGAATTGATGAGGCCGATACCGCTACGGATAATTTCCATATCCTCATTAAAGTATTTTTCAGCCCGCTCCTTTGGGAAATGATCATAGAGTGTTGTGCCGATAACATCTTCCTCATCGCTCGCGCCCAAAAATTTCAGGTGGAGACGGTTGCTCACAATGTATTTCCCCTCCCTGTCTTTGACGAAGATGCGGTCCGGTATGTTATTGAGTATGGTGCTGAGTAAGCGGTGCTCTTCTGTCAGTGTATCCTGAGCGCGTTTCAGGTCGGAGATATTCCGGGAAATCCCCATCGTTCCGATAATCCGTCCGTATTTGTCGCGTAAGGGGACCTTGGTTGTGTTCACCCACTTGGTCGTGCCATCGACAAAAGTTTCCTTTTCGATCTTACCGATGATAGGCTCACCTGTTTCCATGATGCGTTGTTCGTCCTGGTAGGCTGGGAGGGCGTGTTCCTCTGTAAACAGGTCGAAGTCATTCTTGCCGATCATGCTGTCCACGTTCTGGCCGTAGCTGGCGGCCATGGCCTTGTTGACTTTTGTGAACCGGCTCTCACGGTCCTTGAAGTAAATCACATCGGGGATGTTCTCCATAAGGGAATGGAGTAGATCCTGCTCGTGAAGTAGCTCATGTTCTTTCAGGCGCCTTCTGATCGCATGGCTAATACGTACGCAGAGCTCTCCGTGCGGCAGGGTGTCGGCCAGGATGTAGTCATCGATCAAATGCATGACCGACTTATAGGCTTTGAGCTGATCGTGATTGGAGCAGAGGCAGATCAGCGCGACCTGGCTTTGCAACTCGCCGATCCACTTGATCGATTTAATGGCCTCGTCATACCCAGACCGGATATCCAGTAGAATGGCATGGCAAACCTTATCCAGATCGAGGGTCTTTAGCTCGTCGAGCGATTGAATGAGTTTCAACTCGTGCTGGCCATGATCCTCCGTGTCCAAGTGCCGGCTAAGGAATACTTCTTCAGCGGGGTCGGCACTTAGTAGTAAGAGTTTCCGGGGATGATCCGGTAGTTTCTCAGATTGGAGTGATGACAACTGGCTTACATGCTATGCGCAGGACGTCCTGAAAACAAGATCCGATTCCCGGCATCGTTTGTTCCGGATCGTGCTCTTTTCTGGCTTTTATAGTGCTCTGCCGTTGACTCGGCCGAGCCGAAAGCTTGATTTCAGAGCCCTCTCACATTTGCGGTCCTATCCGCGCTAGCCTGTTATATTATGTCTGAAGTTCGAGTTCGTTTTGCTCCCAGCCCGACAGGGTTCTTTCATATCGGCAGTGCCCGTACGGCACTGTTCAACTGGCTCTATGCCCGACACACCGGAGGTAAATTTATTCTGCGTGTCGAGGATACCGATAAAGCCCGTAATACGGAAGAAGCTTTGCGTGTCCTGGTCGAAGGGATGCGCTGGCTTGGGCTGGATTGGGATGAAGGTCCGGAAGTCGGGGGTGATTGCGGCCCCTATTTTCAGAGCGAGCGCCAGCCGATCTACGATGAGTATCTCAAGAAGTTGGAGGCCGCCGGGCGAACCTACGAGAAGGATGGGGCGATTTGGTTCAAACTCGAAGGTGAGCGTTATACCGCCTACGATGATTTTAAGAAGGCTGAAGTCGAGAAGGTGAAGACAGCGCCGGTGGTGATCGACGATGCCGTCCGCGGGCGCGTTGAGCGTGCTGAAGAAATGGATTTTGTTATCGTGCGTAAAGACGGCAGTCCCGTCTTTCACTTTGTGAACGTGGTGGACGACATCGCGATGGGCATCACGCACGTGATTCGGGGGGAGGACCACCTCTCGAATACGAGCAAGCACGTAGAACTCTTTAAAGCCTTTGGCGTCGAGCCGCCGAAATTCGCGCACATTCCCCTGATTCTCAAAGAATCCGGACCGGGTAAAATGAGTAAGCGGGACAAGGGTGCGCTGATCGAAGAGTACGAACAGCGCGGCTTTTTACCGGCGGCGGTGCGCAACTACATCTGCTTGCTGGGTTGGAGCCCGAAGGATGACCGCGAGAAAATGGATATCGGCGAAATTATCGAGCGTTTCGACTTTGCGGGGATCAACCGCGGCAACGCCCGCTTCGACGAGCAGAAGCTGTCCGCCCTGAACGCCGAGTATTTACGTGAGCTCGAAATCGGAAGTTTCACCTTTCTGGTGCGTCCCATTCTGGCTCAGGCCGGTGTTATCACGGAGGATGAGGACGAGGACTACCTGCAGGAGGTCCTGAAGCTCGCGCAGCCGAAAGCCCGATCCCTCGAGGCGCTTCCGGAGTATGTCAGCTACTTCTTCAAGGATGCGTACCCCGAGGATGAAAAAACCGCGGCCAAGATTGCCAAGAAGACCGATCCCAAAGTGTTGATTGCCGAAATTCTACCCGTCTTGGAGAATGCCCAAAGCTTTGATGCAGATAGTTTGAAATCTGCACTCGAGACCCATGCCGAGCAGCAGGGTGTCAAGGTATTCGCCTACTTCCCTGCCTTGCGTTTTGCCGTGAGCGGGCAGGGCGGCGGCCCGGATCTTTTGCCCATGCTTGAGGTGATGGGGCGCGATCGTGTGCTGGGGCGGCTGCGTGCGTTTAGCCGGTAGAGGCTGCGCTTGCGCATGCCAGAATCTTCTGCGGGATGACCGGGTATCCCGATCTGGTAAAGAAATGGCACTGCTGCGCCTCAGCCGTCGCAAGCGATGACACCACGTTTCGGTTGTGCTTGCGAAAAGCGATGATGCTTGCATTTCACCCTGCGCCCGGGCGTTTGCTATCGCGCTGCCGCTACGGTAAAAACGTTAATCCCATTAATCCCGTTGATCCGTGTCCGGTGTTTCCTGCTCGAAGCCATGGATGTGTTCGGTTTCCTTGGGGATGGTGAGTACCTTGTAGATGCACCAGATAAGTAGCCCCGTCACAGTGCCGACGGAGATCAACATGATAAGCCAGCCCGGTAAGGTCATGAACGATCCTCCTTTTTCAACTCTTTGTATTCTTTATTTTGACCGACAATGAAGACAAACAGTGCCGCCACAATGCCAATCAGGCTGACGCTCAGCCATGCCACGGTGTTGGGCTCAATAAACAAGTCACGCACATAACCGCTGTAGCTGGTCTCCCCGGTTCGCAAATCGATACCGAAAACATTCGCCGCCACCCAGAGCGAAAAGATGATGAGCAGGAAGAGGGGACTGACATACTTCATGATAAACTTGAAGGCTGCGGGAATGCGGACGGCGGCCCCCTGGTGCGCGAGTTCGAAACCTTTGTCGATCCCCAGAACCCAGCCGAATATCACAATTTGAATACTGGAGAGCACAAAGATGAGGAAGGTGCCGACCCAGAAGTCCATAGTGTCGAGGGCCTTCACGCTCTCGCTGAAATAAACGACGAAGCCACATCCAAGAGCGGTCACCAGACCGAGAAGGGCGACCGATTGCTTGCGGTTGATCTTTAAAGCTTCCTCCAGGAACGCGATGCCCGGCTGCAGCATGGAGAGCGAACTGGTCACCGCGGCGAGAAAGAGGAGGAAAAAGAAGAGAAAACCGAATAATTCCCCGAATGCCATATTGGCAAAAACCATCGGCAGGACGTTGAAGCCCAGCCCGAAGGTTCCCATGCCGGCGACTCCGGCTACCCCGAGAAAGGTCACGGCCGCGGGCAGGGTGATCAGCCCGCCCAGGGCCACCTCGCAAAACTCGTTCGCACTGGTCGCCGACAGCCCGCTGAGGACGACGTCGTCCTTCTTCGACATGTAGCTGGAGTAGGTGATAATGACCCCGAAACCCACCGACAGTGAAAAGAAAATCTGCCCGGCAGCGGCCAGCCAGAGCTGTGGGTTGAGCAGTTGTTCGACCATTCCGATGCGACGCACTCGGATGTTTTCATCCGTCTCGGCGGTCGATTTTTCCATCGCCAACTTTTCGGCGTCCACCGTTTCGTGGTCGATGATCCAGTCACCTGCTTCGTCTTTCGTCTCCACCACATGTTTGACCGGATTCCACATGAAGCCCAGTCCGTTGCTGACGTTGCGTTCCGGCATAGCTGCGTCCGGAGTGCCAAGAGTGAGCACCCGGAAGAGGATAACGATCGCGATCAACACCAGCGTAGGCATCGCGTATTTGCAGAAGATTTCGATACCCTTGGAAATGCCCCGGTAGATCAGGACAAAGTTGAGGATAAAAACGAGCAGCAGGTAGATGCCGACTTGCTTCAATCCGATGCCAAGGGCACTTCCGTTCTCCTTGATGCCGATGAAGCCGCCCCAGAAATCACTCGACTCCTCCACGGTGCCGAAATCCATGTTCCCGCAGAGGAAGTTCACCGCATAACCGAGGCACCAGGCCTCGATGTAGACGTAGTACATGTAAATGATCACCGGGATGAGCACGCCGATCACCCCCAAATACTTAAAGGCCGGCTTGCGGGTGATGTAGTTGAAAATACCCGGTGAGGAGTTAAAGCCGGCTTGTCCGCCGAAGCGCCCCATTGTCCATTCCGCCCAGCAGATGGGCAGACCGATTAGCAAAAATGCCAGGAAATAGGCGATCATGAAGGCGCCGCCCCCGTATTCGGCGGCCTGACCGGGAAACCGGAGAAAGTTGCCCAGTCCGACAGCGCTGCCAGCGACGGCCAGAATCACGCCGACTCTCGAATTCCACGATTCTTTTTTCGATCCCGCCATATCAAGCATGTATCAAGATAAAGCCTTTCAGCACATGCCAGAAAAAAATCTGCGCAAACAGAGTGACTTTATGCCCTCTCCTGTCGTAGAACTTTCATGATGTCATTAATCGACCGCTACATTTTGAAGGAGTGGCTTGTGGGCTTTGCCCTCACGCTGGGGGTGATTATTGGTATCCTCATCCTCCAGAATATGTATGATTCGCTCCCCGACCTGCTGGAGGCCAAGGCCACTGCCGGGGAGATTCTCTTCTACTACTCCCTGGCATTGCCCACTTACCTGCCTGCGGTTCTTCCGGTGGCCTTTCTGGTTTCCCTTCTTTTTTCGCTCGGTAGCTTGCACCGGAATAATGAGATCGTGGCCATGCGTGCCTCGGGCAGCAGCCTTTTTCGAATCAGTCGTTCGCTCTGGGGGGCGGGGGTTATGCTTTCGGTCCTGCTTTTTTATCTTACTTCGCTGGTGGTGCCCAACGCGGTGGAGCAGGCCCGGACCTTCTACGAGAACCTGGAATTCGCCTCCGCTGAAACCACGGAGGAAGTGGAACGAAAGTCCATGCTCTACAATCTCGGCTTCGACAATCGCAAGGACGGGCGGCTGTGGTTTATGAACCGCTTCAACGAGCGCGCCTGGCTCGGGCTCGGAGTCAACGTGCACACACGGGATGAAGCGGGTAACGAGTTGAGTCGTATTGCCGCCCGTGAAGCCTATTACGATGACACCCGCGGAAACTGGGTCTTTCTCGACGGGCGGGAGCTGTTGTTCGATGCCCAGACCGGCGACCCGCTGCGATCGCTCCCGTTCGAGAAAAAAACTTTTGAAGACTTTGACGAGGACCCGAACCTGATGCTCGGTCTGCACAAGGAGCCAAAGGAGCTTTCACTCTTCGAACTCAAGCGCATCATCGACGCTGTCCCGGCGGAAGAAAATCCGGCCGTGCATGCTTACGAAGTACGCTACCTTTCACTGCTGGCAGCGCCCTTTAGTTGTCTGGTGGTTGTCGGGATTGCCGTGCCCTTTGCCGTTTCCGGAGTGCGGACCAGCCCTATGATCGGGGTGTCCAAATGTCTCGGGTTCTTCGCGATTTTCTACGTGTTGATCAGCGTGGCCTCGATTCTAGGCGAGCGTCAAATTATCCCGACTGCGCTTGCGGCCTGGCTACCGAATATCGTCATGCTCCTGCTGGCGGTGCGCCTCTTTCGAAAAGCCCGCTAATGGTTGGAGATAAGGTCCGACAATTCCCGAACCAGTTTTAGTGCGGATTCCGCCTGTGTACGGGAGGAGAGGGCAAGTGAAACCTGATTCATCTTATCGATGATATCATCGCGCCGCTGCAGGTTGGCTAACCCTCGAAGTTTGTGGAGCGTTGCTTCAGCCTTCGGGTAATCCTTTCCCTCGATACGCGTGCGTAGCCGTTCGATCTCTTTGCGCATAGATGCCTGGTAACGTGCCTGCAAAGTGAATTTTGAGTCTTGGTCGTTTCCGGCCAGATAACTTAGTAGATCGGATGCCTTTCTCTTCTTCTCGTGCAGTGGTTGTGTATGCACGATCTGCATAACCTGATCCGGATCCAAAGGTTTTTCCATGAAGTGCTTAAAGCCTGCTTCAAATGCTTCATGTTCCATCTCGGCAGTCACGTGGGCCGTAAGCGCAATAAAAAGTGGGGGGTGTCCGATGTTGGCCTGCAGGAACTTTCGCACGACTTGGTGTCCATCAATATTGGGCATGTTGATGTCGAGAATCGCGAGATCAAAGCGTTCTTTAAGAAGTGCCTCCAGGGCAAGTTGGCCGTCTTCTACTTCGCTGACCCGCGCGCCAAATTTTTCCAGAAGCTCTCGACAGATGTATCGGTTGAAATCCATGTCATCCGCGACCAGAACATGCTTTCCCAGGAGCGGCTTACCGTGATCGGACTTCTCCAGTCGCTTTTCGGCCCGGATCGGGCTGCCGAAATCAAAAGGCGCATCCAGAATGAAGCGGGCACCACTGCTGTGGCTACTATCCAAACAAATGGTACCGTTCATCCTTTCGGCCATTTGTTTGGCAATGGGCAGACCCAACCCAGTCCCCGCCACTTCACTTTCCCCCGGTCGGCTTAGCCGGGTGAAATCCTGGAATATGTAGTCCGCATGCTCCTCCGGGATGCCAGGTCCCGAATCTTCGACGGTAAACTTCGCCTGCAGGCTGTCGTTCCGTACTTCGTACTTCATTTCCAAATGGATGCCACCGGATGGTGTGTATTTGATGGCATTGGAAAGAAGGTTGATTAAAATCTGGCGTAGCATCACAGAGTCACCGATCCATAGCCGGTCTGTTTTTTGGATACTCAGCTTCACGGCCAAGCCTTTGCTTTCGGCCAGTACCCGATGCATGTCAACGACCTCATGGATCAGTTGCCCGGGATTGAATGGTAAGGGTCGGACCTCCAACCTGCCCGACTCGATGCTGGAAAAATCGAGCACTTGCCCGAGTAGTTGGTGCAAATGCGCGGCGCATGCGTGAAGATGGTTGATACGTGTCTTATCTCTGGCTGGTTCTTGCTTGAGCAATTGGGCAATACCGAGAATGCCGTTCAGGGGGTTGCGGATTTCGTGGCTCATGCTGGCGAGGAAATTTTGTTTCACGCTATTGGCTTCCCGCAGTTGTTGGTTACTCAGCTTCAATTCTCCGGTCCGCTGGTTAACGATGGCTTCCAGTTCAAGATTGCGCCTGCGCAGGTGTTGCGTCCAGAGGCGTGCGATAAGGAGGAAGAAAGCAAAGGTCAGTCCGGTATATCCGAGATAAGCGTAATGTGTCCGATACCAGGGCGGAAGTATCGTGAACGCGTAAGCGGTGCTCGGGCCCGGACGCCCGAGTTCGTCAATGGCCCGCACTTCAAATGTGTAGTCGCCTTCGTATAAATTATTGAATTCATGTGAAGTCGATTCCGTGAGTGGCGACCATTTATCGCGGAAGCCGAGCAAGCGAGTCTGGTAGCCCTTGGCGCTTAAGGCACTGGCAGGTGCGGCATAGCTGATTTTTAGGGATTTCTGTGGGAAGCGCCAGTGTGTTTCCGAGGGTAGGGAACCGAAGCCTCCGTAATAAAGACGATCATCAGTCGTTTCATGAATCGTGGTCAGATTGACGGGAAGCGAAGGAGGGATTAACAGCTCGGTGATGTCGTAGCGGAAAAGGTCCTTGGTGCCGGCGATCCAAAGGAACTCTTGTTCATTCCTTTTCTCATGCAAAAGAGCGCGAATCATTCCCAGGTCGTCGAGGCTTTTCAAATTGAGCGGCTGCCAGGTATAGCCGCTTTGATCCTTATGCCGCAAAATCCCCAAGTGGTGCTCCGAAGGCTTGTTGTTCTGATTGATATAAACGACGGCACCCTCTCGATCGGCACTGGGGCAATAAACAATGTCGCTCCAAGTGCGGCCGAAATATCCTTGGAGGGCTTCGATGCGATTGAAGTTTTTCTCTTTGGGGTCGAAAGCAAAAAAGCCCCGGTCGGTCGCGGCGACCGCTTCTTTGCCCAACTGAAGGATTTTTACAAATTGATAGCTTTTGTCCTGCCCGGAATTCAGTGTTAATACTTCTTTGGAGGGGGTGGCTGTTGATTGCCCCTTCGACGGCCAGTGAATCAATCCGATTTCAAAATCGTTGGTCGAATAGAGTGATGTCTGCGTATCCACTTCAGCCATCGCTACGAAAATATTTTTTGTGTTTTCAGTCCGGCTCAACCGGACCAATCCGTCTTCGTTCACTTCCCACCGGCTCGCTTCCGGTTCGTCCATGATGTAGAATACTTTAGGCGACCAAAAACTTTTATAAATGATCGAAGATACTCGATCGAGCGAAGCGTGGTCGTGTCGCTTCCCGTTCAAAACTGCTTGAAGCCCCTCGCCCTCGGCATAAACTAGGTATCGCCCACGAGAGATCGGATTGGAGAGCCAGCCTTTGGCTAGACTCGATTCGTTGCTTTGCCCAAGTGTGAAGAGCCTCGTGCTGTTCGAGAGATAGATCTGATCCCGATGTCGCTCCAGACTATCCGCTTTTTGCCCATGGCGTGTGTGCCTGCTGGGAGGAATACGATAAATGGTATCCATCGATGTGACCCAGATACTGTCGTCGCTCGATCTGAATAGACGGTTGGCCGATCGGATTTTATGTTCATTAATCCGTATGGCTTCTCCAGCCGCATCGACCATAAAGAGGCCTTCCGTGAACGCGATAAGTGTTTTATCCTCACTCAATGCAATATGACCGAGCGCTTGTCCCTCGGGGATAGGGTTGTCCAATTCCTTATTCAACGAACCGTTCAGGGCGGTCCAGATTCCGTTTTTAATCGTCGCCAGGCGGAGCTCGTTTTCATCGGCAGATAGTACGGTGATAATACCGCTGGAGATCGATTCATGTTCCGATAGGATCTTTTCTTTTCGATTGCCTCGAAAGCGGTAAAGCCCATCGCCCCGAACATGAAGGTAGAGTTGTCCGTCCAGCCAGGTCGGCAGAATTCGACGATCCACTTTGAAGTCGTGGCGCTGCCATGAAACTCCATTCCAAACGATGACTTGGAAGCTCGTTATAATATAATGGCATTGATTATCGGAGAAAATATCCCAGATGAGGCCGTGCTCGTCCCCGTCAAGAACACTGTTCAAGTCGTCGGTCAGGTCGTTGAAATGTAGTTCCCCGGTGGGACCTGCTTCGTAATATCCAAAATGATCGGTGCCTCCAATCCAGATCCGATTATTTGAATCGATGTATATGGCGACTGCCATCGGCACATAGCCGGTAGCGGGCAACATCTTCCATGCCTCGCCGTCGTATTGCAGGACACCGGCTTCATTACACACGTAAATGTTGCCACGCGAATCCTCGGCGACCTGATTGGAAAGCTGGGTTCCGGGATGTTCGTGGGGCTCGAATTCCGTAAAGGGGACTTCTCCACTCCCGTCGATAAGATGCCATGCGCGCAGTGAAGGCAGTATGCAGAGCCCGACAAAGCAGTAGAAGACGACGAGCTTATATTTGACTAGGAATTTCGAGATAGAGTATTTTTCTATCTGGGCAGCCGATACAGTCCTCGATATCGTTTTCATGATAGAGTGAAGCGGATACGGACTTAAAATTCTTTTCGAAGTGAAAGACTGATGCGCCGTCCCTCCAGATTGTAAAGCGAGCTATCATAGCCGTCGGCGAAGGCACCGGCAGCGAAGGGCGGGGCTTCGTCGGTGACATTTTCGATGCCTAGCGTCAGGGTCGTGCCTGACAGCCAGCCGATCTCACGGGTTGACCATGCGTATTGCGCGATCAGGTCAAGCGTGGTCCATGAATCGATCTCACGGGGCCGGCTGTCGGCAGTCATGATAGGGTTGTCGTCGAGTGAATGGATGTAGTTGAGGGTCGCGCCCAGAGTTAGGCTGCCCCGGTTCCAAATTAATCGGGCGTAGCCTTTGTATTCGGGAATTGAGCCGGGACCCTGCACGCTCTCGCTCGGCACCAGCGGGTGCACCAGGCGACCGAGGAAATCGATCGTTTCGCTATTATTCGACGGTTTGATTTCATAGCGAAAAACCTGATTGATGCCGGCGCTGGCCTCCCATTGGCCAAGCTCGTTTTTGTATCGATAGGTAATTTGATAATCAACGCCGTCGGTCAAAACCTCGGCTGTATTGAATCGGGTGGCGAAGATAAAATCTGTCGCACCCTCATTAACAAGTTGCTGACCGTTGTGGTTCACGGCATCGCGGGTCTCGATCCGGTAGTAATTCACCCGGGCGGTAAGGCCGGGAGCAAAGTCGGGCTCATAGGTGATCCCCAGGTTTAAGACATTGGATTGTTCCGGCTCCAAATTCGGATTGGCCCCTAATACGGTCGCAAATTGTTGGAGGTTTGGACTGGCATCGCTGCCGGTGTTATAGACCAGGGAAGCGTAGTTGGTATTGAAGCTCTCGTTTAGCGTTGGCGCTCGGAACGCGGTGCCGAATGAGCCTCTGATTGTTACCTGGCGGATCGGGATAAATTCAAAGCCTGCCTTATAGACGAACTGGTTGTACTTGTTTTTTCGGGAAGCACTTTCATCGGTATAATTTTCGTAGCGTGCGGCCAGGTGAAGGTTCAATTTCATTCCATCCCCGTTATCCCCTCCAAGCAACGGGGTAATGGACTCTCCGAAAACGGAAAAAACACTGCGTTCGGCTTCATAGGGGCTATAGCCTGACCATGCCCCAGGTATTCCGGGGAAAAGGAAGGAAGGATCGATATCGATGTCGATTTCTTCCTCCCTGAATTCAGCGCCCAACAATACATTGAGCTCACCCGCAGGAAGTTCAAAGGCAGGCCCTTCGACCATGAAGTCGATGCTACGATACGTCTCCTTGAACGATTCGCGGGCAGAGGTTGCTTCTTCCCGCAGAGCTGCTGCATTATTGAAAAACAGCCCGTCGTTCGTGCCCCTGGCGAATGCCATGGCGAAGGGGTTGAAAAACCCGCTGTCAATGCGCTCGATCAGGCCGGTTTTATCGACGAGTCCTTCGGTTCGAATATCGAGTCTGGATTGTATTTGCATCACGGCTGCTTCCCAGTCCCACCGGTCCAATTCGCCGCGAAGCCCCAATAGAAGCCGTTGCGCTTGTTTTTCCGATGGCTTATTCATGTTGCCAAGCTCGAGATTCCGGTAACTCAGGGAATCGATGTCGTCCTCGGGTAAGTCATCGGGGCGATGCGGGCTGCCCCTGACCGCTTCCAGGACATCCGGGAAAAGAGTCGTGCTCCATGGGGCTGGAGCAAGTCCATTCTCAAAACTGGTTTCGGTGTAGAGCAGTTCAGTCCAGATCTCGATCTGTTGGGTAAGCTGATGGGTGACATGGGCCATTACGCTCTTCTGTTCCATGGTAGGTGCAGTCGGTGCATAAGTGTTGTAATTGAAGCCATCCGGATCGCGAGAGTACGGCGTATAATCGTTTATGGAAGTAGCATAAGTGCCACCCTCCAGAATTAAAGATTGGCCGTTTGCATTCAACCTTCCAGGGAATGAGTCGCTCCGTTGGTCCGTCCCGCCCTGGTTCCGGAAATCGGCATTCTCGGAAATATGCCGGTCGCGTGCGAAGATTGCGTTTCGCTCATACCAGCTTCCCGACAGGACGAGGTGGGTGCTTTCATTGATCTGTTGGCCCGTAAGGAAGGAGAGGCTTTTCTCCGAGGCATCGCCATCGGTTGTGTTGCTGTAGCTCGCATCGACCCGTTCGCCTATGTAATCCTGATGTAGAAGGAGATTGACCGTGCCGGCAACTGCATCCGATCCGTAAGCCACCGAGGTTCCGTCGACAGCCACCTGCATTTCACGGATGGCTGCAATTGGAATCAAGTTAAGGTCGGCGAAGCCGCCGTGCTCAAAACCGATTGCGCTGTTACCACCTGCACGCCGCCCGTTGATCAGGGTAAGCGTGTTGAGGTTGCCCAGGCCGCGCAGATTTGCCCCCGCCGATCCGGTTCCGCCGTTGGTCTGCTTATTCGAGTTGGCATAACCGTAGCTATACGGTTGATCGAGTAGGGCTGTGTAGGCGGACTGGTCTCCCCATTTGTAAAAAGTATCGTTATCGATCCGTGTGATTGGAATTTCGGAACTAGCGTCCACATTTTTGAAGTTTGAACCGGTCATGACGTAACTCTCCAAGTCGATAATTTTGTCACTGGTACCAAATGTCGTGTTTAGAAAGCCAATACTCGCGACCCAGAGAGTGAGCTTCGAAACTGCTGGCCCGTTTCTTGGAAATATCATCATGGCTGGTTTTGGCGCAAATTTGGTTTCCATCAATTAAATATCTCGAAAACGAAAATTACCATTCGTAGGGTACGTGACATGAAGGCGTTAATAGTTGAAGACGAGGAGATCGTAAGGGAACTTCTCGAAAGCGTAGCCTTGAGAGAATTTGAGTTTGATGTCGTCAAAGGTGAAGCTGACGGCGAATCCGCATGGAAGACTTTTGCCGCTGAGCCATTTCATTTCGTAGTTTTGGATCTGCTGCTTCCAAAACTGGATGGACTTGCGCTTGCCCGGCGCATGCTGGAGGCGGTTCCTGAAATTAGAATCCTGGCCCTTTCAAGCGAATGTGATGACTATGTGGTCCGTGAAGTCCAACGCAGCGGTATTCTCGGGTTTGTTGATAAGAACGAAATGTCGCTTGAGGTGCTTTTTGAAGCTTACAACGAAGTTTCTGCAGGCTGCGTCTTTCATTCGCCTAATGTTCAGGACAAGATTTTGCATTTGTGGCAAGATCCTGATGCCTATTACAAACTTCTATCAGAGAAGGAGTTTCAAATCGTTCGTTCGGTTTCGATGGGAGAAAGTAATGAGGGCATCGCCAAGGAGCTTGGAGTCAGCCCCCTTGCGGTTCGTCGCCACAAGAATATTGCGATGAAAAAACTCGGAGTCAGTGATGAGGCCAGCTTGCTTCGTTTCGCCCTCGAGAAAGGGATTATTAAGAATAAGAGCGGGTTGAACTGGACAGCCGGGGGCCATCACCAATTCTAATTTGATGGCTTTGGAGACGATGCAAATCGAGCGTGCCGGGTGTGTGCCCGGTCATCCTTGGGTGGAGCTCTCCCATTTGGGAACGCTTACGGCTCAAGCGGTTGAGGGGCAATCACTGCATCTAACTGATATCCAAGGACACTCCATGGGTTGTGGTATCCTCCATTTCGTGGAGCGTTCAGTTGTCTGGCGCCGTTACAGCCACGCAGAGGATGTGGCGTTTGACGAGGCTTACGTGTCGGCCAGTCTTGTCGAAGCCGTTGAACGTCGGAGCGATGAATCCTGTCAACGCTTGGTGAGCTCGGATGCGGATTATTTACCGGGTTTGGTCGTCGAGCTTTTCGGAGATGTGCTTTGGCTCTCTCTGGAGACGGCGGCTGTCCGTGCCCATGCCGATCTGATTGCCGAGGTCTTGAAAGAACTGGTGAATCCGGTTGAGTTGGTCATTGACCAGGGCGCGGAGCCGAAGACCTACAGCGGCCAGGGCCTGAAAGGCCGCTGGATCGAGGTGGATGAACTCCTTTACCGTATCGACCTGCTGAACGCGCAAAAGCCCCGCTTTTATCTCGATCAGCGGGAGCAGCATCCGCTGGTAGGCAGTCTCTGTGAAGGTAGGGCCGTGCTGGATCTTTTCTCCCACAGCGGAGCCTTTGCGATGCAAGCGGCCCGGGCGGGCGCAACACGTGTTGTTTCAGTGGATTTAGAGGAGAATTACGTCAAAGCCATTGGGGCGAATGCTCAGCGCAACGGGCTGCACATGGAAGCGGAGGTCAGCGATGCCTTGGATTATCTGCGCTCATCCGAGCCGGGTGAGTTCGACGCGATCGTGATGGATCCGCCGTCTACTTACTCGAAGTCGGATGAACAAGTGGGTGAATTGCACCGTCAAGCTTTCGCCGGTCTGTCGGAGGGCGGTTTGTTGGCGACCTATTCCCGTGGCCGCGTGCTGTCTGAGTTTGAATCAATGGTTGCCGAGGCGGCGGCAAAAGTAGGCCGGGAGGCAAGGATTTTTGCGCGCACCAGCCAGCCTTTTGACTATCCCATGCGGCTCAACTTTCCGGAGAGCCAGTCGCTCAGCGGACTTATCCTGCAGGTGGAGTGAGGCGGTCAGCTTTTGAAGGCTGCTGCGGCTTTTTCAAGATCGGCCCCGCTGGGTGCCTGGTAGCTGCTGAGATTGAACTCGGGCAGTACGGAGAGGAAGTGGTCGAAGATGTCGGCCTGGATGGCTTCGTAGTTCGCCCAGGCGATATCATTGCTGAAAACGTAAATCTCGATCGGCAGACCGTGCTCTTCCGGAGCAAGTTGGCGCACCAATAGCGTCAAGTCCTGACGGACCTTTGGGTGGTTGCGCAGATAAGCCAGGCAGTAAGCGCGGAAGGTGCCAATATTGGTCAGGCGCCGGCCATTGATCAGCTCGGCCAGATCGTCGCCGACATCGGCATTGTACTTTTGGATCTCCTCAAGCTTCGCATCGAGGTAGGAACGAAGCAGACGGATGCGCTTGAAACGCTCAAGGAGTTCTTCGTTGGCGAATTGAATCGTGCGCATGTCGATATTCAGAGCCCGCTTGATCCGGCGGCCTCCGGCTTCACTCATGCCGCGCCAGTTTTTGAAAGAATCCGAGATTAAGGCGTAGGTTGGAATCGTCGTGATCGTTTTGTCCCAGTTCTGCACTTTTACGGTGGTCAGGGAGACGTCGATAACGTCGCCGTCGGCACCGCGCGCGGGCATGGCGATCCAGTCCCCCACCATGACCATATTGTTGACCGAGAGCTGAAATCCCGCGACCAGCCCGAGAATTGCATCCTTGAAAATCAAAAGCAGGATTGCGGTGACGGCGCCGAGACCGGAGAAAAGTACCAGCGGCGATTCATCAAAAAGTACAGAAAGGATGAAAATAATGCCGATCAAGTTCACCACCAACTTGAAGGCCTGAGTGAAACTCTTGGCCGGGAATCGCTTGCCCAGAGGCCCGCGTTCCCAGAGTGCACGCATGAAGTTGAGCCCGCCGTCGATGACATAGAGCGCGATGATGATCAGGTAGAGGTTAACCGCCAAGTCGATGACTTTGGTCATGTTGTCCCCGCTGCCTAGGAGCAGGGGCGAAAAAACCTGAATTGCGATTGCCGGAACAATATGAGAGAGGCGGACAAAAACACCGTTACTGATCAGAAGGTCGTCCCACTCGGTGGAAGTCTTTTTGATGACCGGGTGGATGATGTAAGCAATCAGCCGCTTCGCCAGAAAGTTGGCTAAGAGCGCAAAGACCAGCAGGTAGAGAATGGCAAAGGCCCAGCCGCCGAGTTGGGCGAACTCCAGAGGAACCTGGTGTCCCTCGAGCCATTGAGTTACAGATTGAGCAGTCATGCAGGGGATTGAGGCGGCTTCCCTGTGCTTTGACAATCCTTTCCCTTTGGCCAAAACCCGCGCATCTTGTGGTCTTGCTACAAGCTGTAGAGGCGCTAGTATGTGACAATGCGTCGAGGGTTCATTATACTTTATTTTCTCAGCTGCTTCGGCGCCGCGGTCGTCGCGCAGGGTGTCGGCGATGAGTTTACGATACGTCAGTTGCTGCAGAAATACACGGAAACGTATGGCGGCCTCAGAGAAGCCAACCGCTTGGCTTCGATCAGTATTGAAGGGGTGCAAATACAAAGAGGTGTCGAATTCGGCTTCCAGCTTCGGAAAAAACGACCGTCCTCGATTCGCTACCAGCTTGAGCGGGGCGATACCACCATAACCAGCATTTATAATGGAAATCAGGCCTGGTTGCAGACGAAGCAGGGCAGCGAGTCGACGACCGAGGAACTTTCTGGGGCAAGTTTGGAAACCTTGAAAAGAGAAGCCCGTTTTGAGAGCCCCCTTTATCGTCATCTCGAGAAGCCCGAAAACACGATTCGCCTCGAAGGTCGCGAGCAGGTGGGGGGAAACTACGCATTTGTGCTACGTGTGGCAGAGCCTCAATCACTTCCCAGCCTCTATTATCTCCATCCGGAAAACGCTCAGATTTTGCGTATTGACCGCCTGAACGCAGAAGGGCGTGTCAGCTTGCAGATCCTCTATCGTGATTACAGGGAGGTGAGTGGTTATCCTTTCGCTTACGAAGTGGAAACCCGAATGGATGGCGAGACGATTTCGCTGACGCGTCTTGAGAAAGTTTTGGTCAACCCCGGATTATTGAGCTTCTATTTCGAAAAGCCCGATAAATGAGGTACCATTGCGGGTATAAGACCTGTTGAAAAAGGCCGTTTTTGTTGGCCTGATCGTCTTTTTCTCTTTTGTTAGCTGTTATGCGACTTTGCCTATTTTCCGGTCTACTGCTTGGAATAAGCTCTGCATTGCAGGGTTTCCAGGCGATTGAACTCAAAAACGGAGCCTCTCTCCGGGGGGAGGTCGTGATTGAACGTTCGGGTAGTTATTACGTCGATCTGGGATTTGAACTCGTGAAAGTACCGAAGGCTTTCATCGCTTCCATGCATAGTGTGGAAAGTGCCACCGCTGCGCCCGGAACCTCCAGCGAAGGCAACATGCTCTACCAGATAGCTCAGCCGGGCGATGATCGTTCGATTCGCGACTGGATCGATCAGCTGGGCGAGGCGGTCGCGCTGGTTCAAACGCCGACGGGCCTGGGCTCCGGATTTGTTATCAATAAAGACGGTTACGTGGTGACGAACAACCACGTGATTGCCGGTGAGCATCGTATCTCCATAACCATCTTCAAAGAGGGCGAACGCGAGCTGAACAAAATCAGTTACGATAACGTTCGCATCGTGGCCACCAGTGCGGAGTTGGACCTTGCTCTCCTGAAGATCGATTCCGAGGTGGAAGAACCGTTCAAGATTGTTTCGCTGGCGGCGGCGGATCAGGGACTGCGCGAGGGGCAACCGGTCTTCGCTATCGGCAGTCCGCTCGGGCTCGATCGAACCGTTTCGGAAGGGATTATCAGCGTGGCAAACCGTGTCATCGGCGGACGCCTCTACCTTCAGACCACGACGCAAATCAATCCCGGTAACTCCGGCGGGCCACTCTTTAATCTTAGAGGGGAAGTTGTGGGAGTGAATAATATGAAGATCGCGGCTGTTGGTGCCGAGGGGCTGGGTTTTTCGATTTCATCCAGGACTCTAAAATCATTTCTGGATAACCTGGAGGCCTATGCGTTTGACCCGCGCAATCCGAACGCAGGATTTCGCTACCTCACACCACCTGCCATTTCCGGGACCGAAGGGGAGCAGCCGGAAGATTAGAATCATTCAATCGTCACCCGTATGAGAATTAACCGATTCATTTTACTGTCTCTATCTGTGCTTATTGCGCAGGCCTCAGGCAAAGCCTTTGACACGATTATCGAAACCGATGCGGACGTCATGCTGACCGTTCGGGATATCTCCGAGCTGCGTAAAGCCTGGCTGGAGCATCCATTGGTCCGTGATCTTGGGGATGCGTCGCTCTCTGAATATTTTGCCCCGGTGTTTGACGAAGCCAATGACGCGGAGAGCGAAACGGATTTTAAGCAGCTGCTGGATGAGTTTGACCTGGATGAAGAAGAGTTGTTTGAGCTCTTTTCCGGCCAGTTTGGCCTGGCCTTGTATAACCTTCCCGGGTTGCTGCTGCAGGATGCGGATAAGCCGGATATCGCGATTATGGCCAACTTCACCGGATCGGCTGATCGCCTCGACGAACTCATGCAAATACAATTCGAGCGAAATGCCAAAGCGCAGCAGGAAGTTAATCCCGCCATCGAGCATGAGATGATTGAAGAAAACTTTATGGGCGAAACGCTCTACTTTGACGAAGTTTTCGACGGCGAGGATACCTACATCGAAGATGGCTATGCCTTGGTGGACGGTGTCTTTATATTGGCGAGGCCGGAAGAACGGCTGCGCTCGTTGGTGGAATCAATTAAAGCGGGCAGTGAAGAGCCGATTGCCCGCAGCCGTCCCTATCAACGGGTGCGTGAGGAGTCCGGTGCCGTGGATTTGAATCTCTACATGAATCTGGAATCCGTCATGCCCAAGCTAAACAAAGCTTTGCTCAAACAGGCGACGGCCGGTGGCATGGCGATGTTCGGTGTCAGCGGTCAGAGCCTCGAGGCTGCGCTCGCATTGGAAGCTCTTCAGGCCATCAGTTTCAATTGTAAGATAACAGAGGATGGTATCGCTTCGCACAGTGCCATCGTCTACCGGGAGAAATTGGGCTTTTTACAGCTTTTGACTTACGAAGCGGGAGCTTTGCCCGCTGCGACTTACGTCCCCGAGGATGTCCTTGCCAGCACGGTGGCGAGATTCGATTTGAGTGAAATGTTCGCACGCCTCGAAGCATTATTGGGTGTGGCCAGTCCCAATACGCCCGCGCTGATCAACATCCAGCTGCAGCAGGTGAAGACGAACACCGGAGTCGATTTACGCAGCGCCCTGCTGGAAAATTTCGGATCGGAGATCGTCAGCTTTTCGGTTATGCCCGAGGGCCTGCCGGACGAGAATTCCTTTGCCCAAGCCGAACAGGTTTATGTTTTTGAGATAAAAGATGCGGCGGCTCTTTCCGGAGCATTGGAGGCACTGAAAGACCTGGTTCCGGGCACGCGCGAGCAGATCAGGACACGGGATTTTCAGGGCGAAACCATTCATACGATTCCCGGCGTTGCCGATCCGGCCATGCCCGATGTGCCCGCCTATGATTTCAGCTATGTTGTCACCCGGACTCATCTGATCGTCTGTGTCGGCAGGGTCGGACTCGTGCAGGGCGTGCTTACCGACATGCAGTCACAGGATGCCGGTTTTTGGCAAAAGGCGGAAACACGCATGCTGGTCGATCAGGTGCGGCACCCGGATGTGGTGTCCCGTTCTTACACTGACCTGGAACAAGTGGTGGTTTCATTACTGGAGTCGATTGCCAGCGCGGGACAATTGTCGGGTCGGGGCCCTTCACTGGACCCTTCCAAACTACCCTCAGAGATGGAAATCCCCTGGCACCTGATAACGGAAACCTACGAAGCAGAAGACGGCATTTTCAGTGAGATGATTCTACTGCGGAAGGAAGGTTCATGATGAAATGCCACGTTCCTGCGCTGCTCGGTTTTTCTTTGCTCGCCCATGCCAGTCTTCCGGCGGAAAACACCTCCCTACATAAAATCGGATTCGGTGCCCCGGAGGTCGTGAAGCTGGACTGGTCGACACGTTCGCTGACTCCGACGGATATTGATGGCGATGGGTTGAGAGATTTGGCGGTGATCAACAATGACGCCGGGAAAATCGAGTTTCTCTATCAACTCCCGAAGGGTGAAGCTGCGCGGGACCCTAAGAAGTCTGTCACTCGTAGTCGCTGGGAACCGGTTCTGGAAGACGCGCTTTTTGAGAAGCGCGCCCTAACCGTCGGCTTTCCTGTTTTTGATATGGTGATGGAAGACTTGAACGGCGACGGGCGGGTCGACCTGGCGTATACCTCCGGGGAAGTCCCGCTGACCGTTCGTTATCAGGATGAAGACGGCGAGTGGGTGGACTCCCGGGAATATGATGGTTTTGAAGCTGTCGGTTGGACTCATTCGATCAAAGCGGCCGATGTGGACATGGATGGCTCCGTCGAACTTTTTGTGCTCGCTGCAGATGCGATTCGTGTCTTCCGCCCCGGAAGAGGTGGAGATCTGAACGAGCCACGTTTACTTTATACTTCCGGGGAAAATCCGTTCAACCTCATGCTGTTTGACGCAACCGCAGACGGGCTTCCCGACCTTCTTTATCTCAGTACGGACGGCAGGCAGGTTTTGGCGATGCGTGAACAAATTGCAGGTGGACAGTTTGGTCCCGAAAGCCGCCATATGATGGAGCGTCCTGCCAGAGTGGTCGTGCCCTTGGGCACTTATGCCGGCGGGGCGCCGACCCTTGGCCTGGTGAATTCACGCACGGGCTCGCTCGAGTTTCTGCGTTTGCGCTCTCCTGAAGTGGGTGTGTCGGAGTCGGGATATGCCCTGGAGCATGGCGCGCCGGAAATTTATCCCATCTTCAACAAGATGCGGGAAGCGGCCAGTTACGCGCTTGGTGATGTTAATGGTGACGGCGAGCGGGATCTGGTCGTGGCGAATCCCGGTGATGCCGAGTTGGTTCTTCTGGCCAACCAGAAGGGGCGGTTTCAGGCCTCGCAGGCATTTCCGTCATTCTCATCGGTGTCGTCCCTGTCAGTTGGGCGTTTCTTCAATTCGCAGCGTGAGAAGCTCATTGTATTAAGTGAGGAGGAAAAGACGATGGGCCTCTGCGGGCTGGACGCAGGTGGCAGACTGTCTTTTCCGCGGCAATTGAAAATCGGTAGCGGGAATCCGGTCGTTACCGCCACCACGGATCTCGATGATGATGGATACGATGAATTGCTTTTCGTCAGTGAAAACGCTGGCAACTATACCTTAGCCGTGGCCGCTCCCGCAGACAGGCAGGCGGAAGACAGCGCCTGGGAGGTGCTTTTCGATCTGGATTTGGCCGGCGTCCGTCGAAAACCCTCGGCCATTCTTACCATAGACGTGTTTGGTGGTGCCACGCCGGGCTTGATGCTGTTCGTCCCGCGCGAGCCACCGGTCCTGCTTCAGCCGCGGGAATCAGCCGAAGGCCTGGCCTTCAAGGCGATTGCAAACGAATCGAGCATTCGCGAAAGTCTCTTCAAGTCTTTGGACCCCGCCGAAACTTCGGTATTTGATGTTGACGGGGACGGGTTGAACGAGCTTGTGGTGGCTCGAACAGGGTTCGCCCGGGCATTTAAGGTGGTGAGTGAAGACCTGGAGATGGTAGATCAATTTAATGCACGGCGGGGTGGCGACGAAATCGATGCGGTGATCCCACTGTACACCGGATCCAAGGTTGAAAGCATTGCCCTTTACGTTGCTGCGGAGCGGGAACTGCAATTCCTCGCTCGTGACAGGGCGGGAGTCTTTCGCTACAGCCGATCCAAGGAAGTCGGCCGTCTGGACCTTCAGGGTTGGTATCGAGTCCCGGCGGTCAACCCTCAGCTCGAGAAGGATGCGTTTCTTTTCGCCGGGGAAGACCGCTTTTGGTATTTCAACAGCCACAATCTCGGGCATTCGTGGGTGGTCGAGGATATTTACGAGACGGATCTGGAAGACATTCACTACAGCCACCTCGCCGGAGCCGACTTCGACGGTGACCATGTTCCGGAATTGGTGGCCGTGGATGGAAATGAGCATATACTCGATGTCCTCCGTCTCGAGGAGAGTGAATTTCAGAGCCTGATGTTTTGGCAGGTCTTTGAGCAGAACATGCACTATCAGGGGCGTACCGGTGCAAAACTGGAACCGAGGCAAATCGTGATTGATGACCTGACCGCAGACGGTCTGCATGACCTGGTCCTGCTGGTTCACGACAGGATTCTAATCTACCCGCAACGTTAAGCCACACGGATTCTGTCATCTCTGAGCTGGTGCGGGGCTGTATACCAGTCTACATCTACGTCAGCTTTTGGAGATTTATATGGTATATCCTGTACCGTTATGTTAGCCAATGCCTTATCTATTAAGAGCTGCGATGAGGATATCTACAAAAATTGCGATCGCATTGGCTGGTGCTATTCTGCTATTCGCGGTTTTTATCGGCCTGAGCCGCTACACAGTGGACCAGGTTCAGGAGCACGAAAGGCGCCTGAATGCCTATTACTCCCTTGAGCGTGAGATTGCCAATATCCTGATCGGTAGCCGGGTGTTCCAGGATCGCCTTTCGGGTGCCAGTTATGTCGAGAACACGCTCAACAAGGCTCAAAACGATCTGAACGATATCGCCGAAGATGCGGACAAGGTGGAGATGATCTTCCTCTCCGGCATGCTCGAGCGAATCGAAACTTACGCCAGATTGTTTTCTAGAATGGTGGAAAGTAAGAAGTTTCTCTCCGAACTCGACCGGGAAGTGTATGCCGATGTTGTCCGCTTCAGTGAGATCAACCTGGAAATGCACGAAAAGCTGGTGGTGCTCTACGAGGAATCCGATAACGCGGAGGAGCGGCACCTGATCGAAAAAATTATTTTCGCTAACGGACGGCTTTGGGGTTGGTTCAACCGTGCCGTCAGCGTGATCGACCGGGATCTTTTGTTGGAGAATGACATCAACCGTTTCAACGCCAACTTCGTCATCACCATGCGGGCCTGCAAGGAGAACGTGGCGAATATCAAAGAATTGGGTAAACTTCTCAAACTCGAGGAGTTTGAAGAGTACGTCGGTATTCTGGATAAGATTACACGCGGGCTGAATGCGGTATCAGTGGAGTTTACCATCGCTTCACGGGAAGACTCCCAGTTGGCCGATCAGCTCGAAAGCCACGGCGACCGTTTGCGCAGTATGATGAACCGGTTGATTGAACGCAGTCAGTTGGAAAGTAGTGAACAAAGTGACCGCCTGAGCGCAATCTTCTGGACAGCGGCAGTCGTGATCCTCTCCTTCTCAGTTCTGGTGTCGACCTGGTTTTCGCTCAGTGTCAGCCGCCCCATCAAGCGCCTGCGGGAGAACTTCAAGGTCGTCGCGAATGGCAACTTCAATTTGCAGGTACCTACTCCCGGGAAAAGCGAGTTGGACGACCTGGCCCGCGCCTTCAACGACATGACGGACAAGCTGCGTAAGAGCTACGCGGAGGTTGAAGATCGTGTGCGACAGCGGACGAAGGAGTTACAACTGGCGACCGTGCGCTCCAAGAAGCTGGCTGATGCGGCGCAGGAAGCGAACCTTTCAAAAAGTGCTTTCCTGGCTACGATGAGTCACGAGATTCGCACGCCGCTGAATTCAATTATCGGTTTCAGCGAGTTGCTCGATGGCACGCCTTTGAGTGATGAACAGCGCGAGGACCTGTCCACGATCCGGCGGTCGGGGAATATCCTGCTCGAGTTGATTAACAGCATTCTGGATCTCTCCAAAATTGAGGCCGGTAAGATGCACCTCGAGGTCAAACCGGTGAATTTGGAAGAAATGGTCCACGAAGTAAGCAGCCTGTTTAAGCTGCAGGCAAATCGTAAGGGCCTAAAACTTGAAGTGGATACTTCATCCTCCCTGCCTGAAACGGTCTATACCGATGCGACCCGCCTGCAACAGGTCGTGGGCAATCTAATCAGCAACGCTCTGAAATTTACGGAGGAGGGGACGATCCGGGTGAAAGCCTGGGCCAGTCGGAATAACCCGGATGAGGAAGAAATATATCATATTGCCGTGGGGGATACCGGCATAGGGATTGCGGAGGAGAAACTTGAAGACGTCTTCCTCGCATTTACCCAGGAGGATTCGTCGACGACCCGAAGATACGGCGGTACGGGCCTTGGCCTGGCTATCTGCAAACGCATTGTCGAGATGCTCGGTGGCGAAATCTCGGTGGATAGCGTGGCCGGCGAGGGCAGCACATTCAGTTTCAGCTTTCGTAGCTTATCTGATTTGCGCCAGGATTCCGCAGGTACCTCGCTGGAAAATACCAAGGCATCGCAGCTCGATTTTGGTGAAGGGCTTTCGGTTTTGATCGCCGAGGATGACCCTACCAATTTCAAGCTCACGCGAAAACTGCTGGGGCGTTTTCAAATTACTCCGGACTGGGCCAAGAACGGCAGTCAAGCGGTCGAGATGGCAAAGGAAAAAGATTACGATCTGATCCTGATGGATCTGCAAATGCCCGTGCTCGACGGTTTTTCAGCCGCCCGCGAAATCCTGAAAGCTTGTGAAGGGAAAAAGGCGCCCTACATCGCGGCGTTGACCGCCAACGTGTTGGGAGAGAGCCGGGAGGCGTGTAAGCACTCGGGTATGGATGACTTTCTGGCCAAACCTGTCTCCGGTGATGACCTGAAAGCTGCCCTGCTCCGTTTCAGAAAAGCCAGTTGGGGCGAGTAATAACGATTCGAAATAATTTTGGGCTATTAGCAAAAGTTCTTTTGTCGCTACGACTGCATGCTTCGGCGTAATCCCATGAAGACGAGTCCTCTGCCATCCTCATGCCAGCAAACCAATTGAGCTCTGCATAAAGGTCAGAAATTTTTAGAAGTGGTATAAATCCAGAAGCGTTTCGCTTTCTGCTGAAAGCGCTGTGCGTTCTTCGCCCAGCCTTCTACGAATTGCCCGACCCGTGCCTGACTGCCACGCTGGTTGATTTCGTCCCACCAGGCAGTACTACCGACGTGCTTGTTGAAAAGGCCGGGGTTCTTCGCCTCGGTGAACGGATTGCCCGGTGTCCAGGCTTCTGTGATCCGCATCATGTGAAAGCTTAATTCGGTCGGGCGGACTGCGGCCCAATCACTTACACTGACATAGACGCCTTCAACCGGTGCGCCTGCGGCCGAACGCGTTTGCAAAATACGGTAGCTCAGGCCCGGGATACGGCAGGCTTGCAAGGCCCGTTGCACCTCGGCGGGGGACTTGCCCTTGTGTCGGAGTAGGCGGAAAGGATAGGGCGTGCCGATACCGTGCGAGAAGCCACCCACCTGTGCGCCGAGCCCCGTCATGGCGTAACCGAGCACGGCGGATAGGTCGGGAATATATGGTGATGTCGGTACCCATCGCAGGCCGGTATCCGTCCAGAGCATGTCGCGGCGCCAGCCCCGCATTGGAATCACGGTCAGTTTGCCGCGCTGGCGGACTTCGTTGGGCACCTCCATCCAGCCGGGTGTATGCTTTGCGATTCGGGCAAGCTCCGCGATGGTCAGGCCGTGCACATAGGGGACGTGAAAGGCTCCGACATAGCTGCGCCATTCGCGGTCGAGCGGTGGCCCGTCGACTTTCAGCCCGCCCAGCGGGTTGGGGCGGTCGAGAATCACCACTTCCACGCCCTGCTCGAAACAGGCTTCCATGGCGTAGCGCATGCAACTGACGTAAGTGTATGAGCGCACGCCCACGTCCTGCAGGTCGATTACGAGTGCATCGAGTCCGCGCAGCATCTTGGCATTCGGCTTTCGATACTTTCCGTAAAGTGAGTATACCGGAAGTCCGGTGCGCGGGTCGATTTTATCATCGACCGGAACATTGGCTTTCTCATTGCCGTAGATGCCGTGCTCCGGTCCGAATAGAGCGACCAGTTGCACATTGTGCGCGCGCCTCAAAACGTCGATACTGCTCACGCCGTCGCGGTTGACACCGGCGGGATGAGTCAACAGTCCCACGCGCTTACCGGCCACGGCACGGAAACCGCTCTGCTCCAGAACATCGATGCCGAGCAAAATTCTGGCGGCGGCGTTGGTGGAAGGCAGGCAGAACAGGGCCGCAGCAAAACAAACGGTGAGGGATTTAATCAGAGGCTTTCTTATCTTCATTCGGTGCAGGGTGGGATTTACGCAATTTCGGCAAGTGAACTTTTTCTTTGAGCACGGCATAGCTGGCGGCAGTCCTGGAGGCAACAATGCGATAGCTGATACTGCCGATCAGACCGAAAAAAGTTCCCATAATGATAGACCCGAGGCTCGTGACGCCAAATACGGTCAAAAGCCGATCCATTTTTTCGCCCCAGTGCCCGTGAGTGAAATTAAACAGCAGGGTTTGCACCTCACTGCGAGCCAGCGGGGCCGCCTCGACCCCAATTACACCGAGGAAGTGGCGCCCGATTTGATAAGCGGAAAACCAGATTGGAATCACCGTGAGCGGGTTGGAGACGATCTGTAGACCGGCAAGGATGGGTAGATTGCCGCGTAGTAGGAGCGCCAGCAACAAGGAGAGTGGGAGTTGTATACCGTAAAGCGGCATGAGGGTCAGGATGCTTCCCGCATAGATGGCAGGTACCGCATTCTCGACGCGAAAGCTCCAGATGTAGACCCGCTTGCGTGCCGCTTCGGAGAATATTTTCAGCACGGGGTAGCGGTGGATCGTGGCACGGCGGGGCAGCGGGCGCAGCCAGCGTTTCACCCGGCGAATCCGCCGCCACTTGGTTTCGTGAAACTCGTTCTCTTCCTCGCTCATCCTTCGGATAGTTGGGAAAGAATCGTTTCTACGGAAAATTCCAAGTGCTCGGGGCCTTTTAACAGGGCTTCTTCCAGTTCCATCTCCTTCGGGCTGATCCCGTAAAAGCCGGTCTCGGGGAAGCGCTCACGGGCCGTGGCGACGGCCGAGGCTTCCACGCAACCGGCAAGTAGAATGGCAGGCTTGTCGGCCGCATGTGCGGCAGCGAGTAGGGAGTAGGGGCCTTTCCCCGCGAGGGAACTCGCGTCAAATTTCCCTTCTCCGGTCAGCACGAGGTCCGCTTCGGCCACCTTTCCGGAAATGTCGAGCCAGGCGGCCACGAGTTCAAAACCCGGCACGAATTCGGCTCCGCAGGCGACCTTCAGGCCGAAGCCGATGCCTCCGGCGGCTCCGCTTCCGGGGATATCCTTCAGGTTCGAAGGTTGGCCGAAATGCTGGCAAAGTAGTTCTGCCATTTTGGCCGCCCGGGCGTCGAAAGCCGTGATCTCATCGTCTTCCAGTCCTTTTTGCGGGCCATAGACGCTGGCGGCTCCTTTGGGGCCAAGCAGGGGGTTATCCACATCGCAGGCAATGTAGACCGGAGGGACGACGCAATCGAGTTGTCCGGCGATTGCCGTGATGGTGTCCCACTGTGAGGGAAATATCGCCTCTGTGCCGGGGAATTGAATCCCGAGTGCCTCGAGGGCGCCCAGTCCCAAGTCGCTGGTGGCGCTTCCACCGATGCCCAGCAGGATCGCAGAGGCTTCTTTCGCTACGGCGGAACGGATGAGTTCACCCACACCGCGGGTGGTGCACTGTCCGGGATGCCGCCGGTCATTCGGAACCAGCTCAAGACCGGCCACGGCGGCCATTTCGATAACTGCCACATTCCCCTTCGGCAGGCCCAGTATTTCCCGGGCGCGTGTGGGGATCTTGTCACTTTCAATCCAACCCAGCGGGGCATCGATTTCCTCACCGAGCGGACCCGTCACCGGATAATACTCGATATGTCCGCTGGCGGCTTCGGTTAAAATCCGGCAAAAGCCCTCCCCGCCGTCTGTCAGGGGGGCGCGGGTAAAAATGACTTCTCCGTCCAGGGCGCGCTGCGCGCCATTGGCGGCGGCATCGCAGGCCCGTACCGCCGTCATGGAGTCTTTGAATTTATCGAAGGCGACGAGGATGTTCATGTCGTTATAAAATGAACATCGAGTGCAGTTGCTCCAAGGGAGAAGCTGCCCCGGTGCTCCGGGGGCATTGGTTTACTTTTGCATGAGTTCACCCATGGTCTCGGCAAAGGCTTTACCGATCTGACCGAGAATTTTGGCAGAGCCATAATAGTGAAACTGGAAGTTGGAGACGCCGTCTTTCAGAATCGTGTTCTCGCGCTCGGTGAAAGTTTCGTCGTAGAGTTGCTGCTCCGCCTCGTTCCCGGCTTGCTTGCTGAGTTCGCCCTGCTTCACCTTCTTGCGGATCTCTTTAATCTGCTGCTTGATTTCGCTCTCTTTGTGTCGCAGCTCTTCCAGCTCCATATCCCAGTAATTTTCCGTAAGCACGGCGGCGACGTTATCTTTAAGTTCCGGTAAGCTTGCGGGTGCGGCCATGGCATCCCGGAAGTTCTGGTGTACGCCCTTGTAGCGGTCTTTCCGGTATAATTTCGTGGGGCCGCCCGTTCCCATCACCCCGATAACGAATGGGAGCTCGGGGGCGGAAAGGTCCTTGCGCACATCTTTGATGAATTGGGCCAACAGTTCGGAGTAGGCGTCGTAGCCCCCCGGTTGGTAGCGGTTTGGATAGACGCCGCCGTCCACCATGTCGTTCCAGCCTTGAAACCAGACAAAACCGGCCAGTTCGTAACCTTCGCTGGCGTCGTACTCCGGATAAACACGCTTAATGTCGCCGAGCACCTTGTTGATGTGCTCCATCATCAACCGGTAGTAGTGCCCGGATGCTTCGGTCCGCTTGGCCTGCTCGGCTTCGATGTCCTTGCCCTTGGCCTTCAGTTGCTTGATGTTCCCTTCATTCAGAACATAGGGTCCGGCACTGGGCGGACGGAAGTCCGTGTGCAGGCTTTTGCCACCCCAGGCGGTCTTGATGATAAGGATGGGCTCATTCAGTTGCTTCTCCATGTAGATCCCGAAGGTGAATTCCGGACCAATCTTGGGGCCGCGTTTCTCCGCCCCGTAGCCCGCAGTGAGTTGTCCGGTTTTTTCTTCGTCGGAAGAACCGATCGACGAAATCCAGACATTCTCGAGGACGCGGGGTTGACCCTTCTCATCAACCATTTCCTCCAACATTGGAACCGTCTTCGGATCGAGTCCGATGACATCAAAGGTGCTGACGTGGGCATGTCCCTGCATATTGGACTGTCCGCTCAGGATGAAAACTTTGAGCGGGCCGTCATTTGCGATCAAAGACGACAGTCCTGTGAGAGTGAGTAGAACGGTGATGGCGAGTGGTCTCATACTTTTGGATAACATAGTTGAAGTTTAGTTGCGCAGGGGAGGCGTGTGTTCCACGGTCCCTTTTATGGCTGTGCCGCCAGATCCAGCGCTTCGCGGGTCAGGCGGGTGATCTCGGACCAATTATTGTCTTTGATTAAAGCAGGATTCACCATCCACGAGCCACCGATGGCCGCCACCACGGGCAGCTTGAGGTAGTCCTGCAAATTACCGGCGGTGATGCCTCCGGTCGGAGTGAATTTGACGCCGGTGTGGGCATACGGTCCGGCCAGCGACTTCAGCATTTTGACCCCGCCGGCTGCTTCGGCCGGGAAAAACTTCAGGAGTTTGCAGTCCAGTGACAGCGCCTGCTCGACTTCGCTGGGAGTCATGACCCCGGGCGAGAATGCCAAACCAACTTCACGGGCGGTTGCGATGGTTTTAGGATTGAGGCCGGGAGCTAATCCGAAGACCGCCCCTGCGTCGCGGGCGCGCTTCACCTGGTCGTTATCCAGGAGCGTCCCTGCGCCGAGCAGAAGTTCCGGAAAACGCTTGGCAATGCGACGGATCGATTCCTCCGCGGCATCGGTGCGGAAAGTGATTTCAATAATGTCCAAATCAGCGGCGAGCAGGGCTTCGGCCAGCGGTTCGGCTTTCTCCGCATCGTCCAGTACGACGACTGGTACGATTTGTTTGGCAAGTATTCGATCGATCATGTTGGGCAGCATGCCCACCGGTGAAAAATGCGAAAGAATAAAGTGTATTTTGCCGGATCATTCGTTTTGGCAGAGCGGTTATAAACCTTCCGCGGTTGGAAGGCTTGCGGGCATGCCCCCAAGCTCCCCGCCTGAAGCAGGAGAAGGAACCTGTCTCTTCAATGAGCAGGCGGTTCCGTTATTTAGAATCAGTATGTGTTTGTCTCGGATGAGACGTCGTCCAAAATTATGCGTTATGGTACTTCCTACTAACGATCCCGAGCGTTTTGAGCTGTGCCGCCGAGAACTCTTCACTGCGGTGGTGGGCGATGTTATGGACACCCTCGGCTACACCCATCAATTCCTGCCGCCCCAGGTTCAGCCCTTGCGCGACGATATGGTCGTGGTTGGTCGCGCCATGCCGGTGCTTGAAACGGACGACTTCAGCGCTCACGAAGGCCCCGGTCGTGCCGGAGGCGACTTGAATCAGCCTTTCGGGCTGATGCTCCGGGCACTGGACGATTTGCAGCGGGATGAAGTTTACATCTGCACCGGTGCTTCGCCCAGGTATGCACTCTGGGGCGAGCTGATGAGCACGGCGGCACGCAACCGCGGCGCGGCGGGAGCCGTCGTGGACGGTTATTCACGTGATACCCGCGGCATTCTGGAGCTGAATTTCCCCACCTTTTCCTATGGTCGCTACGCTCAGGACCAGCGTCCGCGTGGCAAGGTGATCGACTTTCGCTGTACCATCGAGATTCAGGGCGTACGAATCCAGCCGGGCGACATCGTCTTTGGTGATATTGACGGCGTCTGTGTGGTGCCCAAGACGATTGAAGAGGAAGTGCTGACAAAAGCTCTGGAAAAAGCACAGGGAGAAAAGGAAGTCTTCAAGGCGATCAAAGGGGGCATGGGTGCACAGGCGGCCTGGGATAAATTTGGTATCATGTAAGTATGAAAATTACGGAAGTTAAAGTCTGGCTCGTCGAGGGGGTTAAATACAACTGGACGATGATCAAAGTCGTTACCGATACGGGCGAAACCGGCGTCGGGGAGGCGACAAACTGGCCGGGCAGTCCTATCATCGAGGCAGCCGCCCGTCATGTGGGCGAGCGGGTGATCGGGCTCGATCCGATGCGTACCGACTTTATCTGGCAGAAGCTCTATCGTGACCTCAACTGGATCGGACCCTACGGGGCCTCCATGTGTGCGATCAGCGGGCTTGATATGGCGCTGCTCGACCTCAAGGGCAAGGTACTCGGCGTGCCGTGCTACCAGTTACTTGGTGGGGCCTTCCGCGATCGGGTCCGGCTGTATGCCAACTACTGGTTTACCGGTGGCGGCCACAGCTCTGAGGATTACGCCAGGCAGGCCAAGCGGGTGAAAGCACTGGGCTTTACCGGCCTGAAGTTCGATCCTTTTGCCCACACCAACTATCTCTACGGTGAGGACCTGCATACGGAGCTGACGCTGACACCCGAGGAACAGGATCGTGCTTACGAAGTGACGAAGGCTGTGCGCGAAGCCGTTGGTCCGGAATTCGACATGATGATCGAGACCCACGCTATGCTCAACTTCGAGATCGCGGTCAAGATGGCGGAGCGCCTGGCCCCGCTCGGGGTGACCTGGTACGAGGAACCAGCAGGTCCGGAGAGTGCCGATACGCTTAAGGCTTTTCGCGATCGTTTACCCTCTAGTGTTCCGATTTGTGTGGGCGAGCGGCACTACACCCGGCACGGCTTCCGCCCTGTTCTGGAAAAGCATATTTGTGATATCATTATGCCGGACATCACCCGCTGCGGCGGTCCCAGTGAGATGAAGCGTATTGCCACCATGGCCGAGGCCTATGGCGTGCTCCTGGCTCCGCACAATCCGAACGGGCCGCTCAGCACCTTGGCCAGCGCCCATGTCTGTGCCTCGGTGCCGAACTTCTTCCGCTGTGAGTTCATGTTCAATGACGTGCCCTGGCGCGATGCCTGCATCTCACATCCGTTGGATGTACGGGACGGTTACCTGCATCTCTCAGAGCGTCCGGGCCTCGGTGTCGACTTGGTCGAAGCGGAGTTGGAGAAACATCCCGGGATCCGTGATCTTAAAGCTAGAGAGAATTTTTACGTCTAACCGGAAAAACGTACGTCTGCATCATGCTCGCAATCGACCTTAAGAATCAACGTTGCGTCGTCACCGGTGTGACAAGTGGGATCGGTGCCGCCATTGCAAGAGTGCTGGCGCAGGCTGGCTGTCATGTGGCCGGTTGCGGGCGCAGCCCTGGAGATTCAGCGGGTGCGCGCAAATTTATCGAATCGGTCGAAGCGCAGGGGCGGAAGGCGGTCTATCTGACGGCCGACCTTTCGGACAAGCGTGCGCCAAACCGCTTTATCGAAGAAGCGTCCGAGGCTTTGGGCGGTATCGATCTGCTGGTATCAAATGCCGGCAGAAATGTTTTTGAAGGGGCGAAGGACTGTAGCGAGGACGCATGGGAAGAATGTATGAACCTCGACCTCGCATCGCACTGGCGTCTCGCTCAGGCCGCACGGCCGCATCTTGCCCGGGCCGAGCCCGGTGTCATCCTTATCATTGGTTCGAACCACGCCTGGAGCAGCATTCCCGGCTGCTTCCCTTACAATGTAGCCAAGGCCGGCCTGCTTGGGCTGGTGCAATCGCTCGCCATCGAGTGGGGCCCTGAGATTCGTACCGTGGGCATCGCCCCCGGCTTTATTGATACTGCGGGCAACCAGACTTGGTTCGACTCCTTCCCGGATTCCGCCGCCGAACGTGCGCGCACGGAGGCCATGCACCCGGTCGGGCGCATCGGCACGGTCGATGAAATCGGCCAGCTTTGTGCCTATCTCGCCTCACCCATGGCCGGCTTTATTTCCGGCACCACGCTCTGCGTGGACGGGGGGCGCAGCGCCTTGATGCAGGACGGTTGAGAATGTCTTTCGCCAGGGGGGTGCTCGTCGCCACTCGCGTGTCCTGCGTGGCGCTTTGGATGTCCGCGACTTCCCGGGGGGAAGCCGCGAACGTTAGAAAGCCTTAGCGTTGCTCCTGTCCGGTCTCCACGTCGATGATCTTGAAGTTCTCGACGTGGTAGATGGGGTCGGCACGGAAGGAAAGGTGTGCGCCGTAGCTCTGTTCGATTTCCAGAAGCAGGTCTTCGTCCTCGTGGCGCAGGCGGTCCAGGTTGGTGGGGTGCAGCAGCACGCGGAGGCTGATCTCCTTGTCGTGCCCGTCCTTAGCCCGCATGTGCCGGATCACGCTGATCAGACGGCGTTGAATCTCCACACTCATGGTGCGGGACGACTTCACCGAACCGCGGCCGTTGCAGTAAGGGCAATCGGTATACACGCCGCTGGAGTGGCTCTCCGAGTGGCGCTGGCGGGTCATCTGCATGATGCCAAGCGTGGAAATCTGAAGAATATGGTTCTTAGCTTTATCACCGGCCATTTCCCGCTTCATGCGGTTGTAAACCGCATTACGGTCCTTCTTCGCCTTCATGTCGATGAAGTCGAGGATGATCAGGCCGCCGATATTACGCAGGCGGATCTGGCGGGCGATCTCGGTGGCCGCTTCCAGGTTCACCTGAAGGATGAAATCTTTACCGTCCTTGCTCTTGTTCTTATGCGAGCCGGTATTCACGTCGATCGAGATGAGTGCTTCGGTTTCTTCGATCACGATCTCACCACCGCTGGGCAGGGGCACGCAGCGCATAAAAGTCTGCTCGATCTGGCGCTCGATGTTGAAGCGTTCAAAGACCGGGATGTCTTCGGCGAAGCGGTGGATCTTTGACTTCGAGCGCGGCGAGATCCGGGTCACTTCCTCGATGATGTTATCGTAGTCGTCCTTCTTATCGACCATCACCCGGTCGATCTCCTCGGTCAGGAAGTCGCGCACGGTGCGGCCCACGATGTCCGGCTCCACGTAGAGGCAGGTGGGCTTTTTGCTGGCTTCGATGCGCTGTTGGATGACCTCCCAGCGCTTGAGCAGGATATGGAGGTCACGGATGAAGTAGCGCGCTTTTTTGCCTTCCCCGGCGGTGCGCACGATGATGCCCATGCCCTCGGGCAGGGTGAGGTCGCGCAGGATGCCTTTCAGGCGGCTGCGCTCCTTCTTGTCGTCGATCTTGCGGGAGATGCCCAGTGTGCCGGTGTGCGGCATGAGTACGAGAAAGCGGCCGGGCAGGGCGATATTGGTG
Organism: Coraliomargarita sinensis; assembly: GCF_003185655.1. Lineage (NCBI taxonomy): Bacteria > Pseudomonadati > Verrucomicrobiota > Opitutia > Puniceicoccales > Coraliomargaritaceae > Coraliomargarita > Coraliomargarita sinensis. The sequence continues at coordinate 104,153 of NZ_QHJQ01000010.1, forward strand.
GTGGTGCGTGGGCCCTTGGTCCCGATCTGTCCCTTGGTGATTTGGATCACGATTTCGCTGCCGACAGGATACAGCTTCGGAATGTCCTTGATCGTGACCTTCTCGGCTTCGCGCTTACGCTGCTTCTCGGACTTATTGTCACGCACGACTTCGATCGAGTTGTCCTTGGCTGCCGGGAGAATATCCCAGTAGTGGAGGAAGGCGTTTTTCTCCTCGCCGATGTCCACGAAAGCGGCTTTCAGGCCCGGCTCCAGGTTCTGGATGCGGCCCTTGAAAATAGCGCCGACCTCGCGGGCCTCGCCGGTGCGTTCGACTTCGAACTTCTCCAGCACACCGTCCTTGAGCAGGGCAACCCGCTTTTCCAGTGGCTCGGAGTTGATGATCAGCTCCGTGTAGGCCTTCTTCTCCCGTTTGATCGCCTTGGCGATCCGGGTGATGATGGGCTGCTTTTTCTCGCGTTCGGCCGCCTTGTCCTTGAGTTCGCGCGTGTCGATGCGCTCGGCCTTTTTCTCGGCCGGAGCCGAGGTCAATTCTTCAGTGAATTTGTCGTCGCTGTTTTTTTCAGATGTTTCGGTAGTATTTTGCATTGGTCTTGGTTTCCCGGGGGTGAGCGGGGGTCCCAAGCTCTAGCTGCGTTCGCCGACGGTCTGGTGCGTGAATGCCATGTATCGAAATCATGAGAAATCCTTCCGATACCGGTATACACTTTGCACGAGTCCTTGAAGAATGAAGCAGCTCAGAACAAAGGAGCCTCCGTAACTTAAAAACGGAAGCGGGAGTCCGGTGATCGGGGTGATGCCGATAGTCATGCCAATGTTGATGAAGAAGTGGACGAGGAACAGCACACTGACGCCGACCGCCAGTTGCATTCCAAATCTGTCTCTTGCGAGTCCGGCAATACGTATGCCGTTGGCGACCATCAGGCAAAACAACCCGACGACGAACGCGCTTCCAAGAAAGCCTGTTTCCTCCGCGATCACGGAGAAGATGAAATCATTGTGTGCCACCGCTTGGGGGAGATAGCCGAGCTGGGCCTGGGTCCCGTTAAACAGGCCCTTGCCGGTCGCTCCGCCGGTCGCGGCAGAAATTTTTGCTTGGTTGGCATTCCAGCTTGCGCCGGTGCCACTAGGATCCACCACGTCGGGGGCGACGAAGGTCAGGATCCGGTTTCTTTGGTAGTTGCGAATGGGCAGCAGGGAACGGTACTCTTCGGAGAAGGTTTCTCCGGCCGTCTCCGCAACCCGCTGTTTTTCAAGATGTTGGCTGTAGCCATAAATGTCCACGCCCAGCGCGACCAAAGCGATCGCGAAAATCGCAATCGCGCTGAGGAAAAATTTCTCCGACAAGCGGGAAACATATAGCAAGGCGAACACCATGGGTGGAAAAACAAGTGATGAGCCTAGGTCCGGCTGAAGGAAAATCAATAGCATAGGCAGCAAAAATACGAAGGCCACTTTACCCAGCGCCCAGAGCGAATCCCGCACCGAGCCGATCTCCGAGCGGGCGAGGATGCTGGCCCCCATGATCAGTGTGCCGATCTTGGCCCCCTCCGTGGGTTGAACCGTTGTGATGCCCACATCAATCCAGCGCCGCGCGCCCATCATTTCCACGCTGACAGGGCTGTGCTCGTTGGTCAGGAGTAGCCCGACGATCCCCGCCATGTAGATAAAATGGGCGTATTCCAGGAAAATCTTGTAGTTGATCGAGCCGATCACGGTGTAGACCGTCAGGCCCATCGTGATCCAGAAAATCTGTTTTTTCCAGTCGCCGCCGTCGTCGTGGGAGAATTGGGCCGAGTAGATGAAAAGTACCCCGATTCCACAGAGCAGCAGAATGCTCAGCGGATTGATGATATCAAAGCGCATCTCCCCGCCCGGATACATCAGGCGCTGGTATTGTTTACTGAAAATGCGGCGGTAGACGGACACACTATGTTGAAAGTTGTTGGTTGAAAGTTGTTTGTTGGGTCAGACTGCTATCGTTCAACGGGCAACCTGCAACCAACAACGCACTTAATTGACGTCGCCAAGATAATTGGAGCCGGGGTCAAAACCCTTGTCGGTGAAATGCGCTTTGATCACTTCGGGTAGAAAACGGCGGTCTTTCAACTCGTCGAGAGGGATCCATTCCACACCGATCTGTTTCTTGTCGTGCTCGCTCCCCGGGCCGATGCCGTCTGGATCGGGCAGGCTGCAGCGGAAAACGTTTTCCACCTGATGAAAGGCGCGGTGGGCATGGCGGAATTCGTGGTTTTTGCCGATGTACTCGCGTACGTAGAGGAGCTCGCCGACCTCGACCCGGGTGCCGATTTCCTCCAGGCACTCGCGCTCCAAGCCCTCGCGGAGAGTTTCGCCGTGGCGCTGTCCTCCACCCGGCAGGATGTAGAAAATACCGGTCTTATCACGCATCTTGATGGTGAGCAGTTTTTTCTGGCGGATGATGAGCGCGCGGGCAGCTGTTCGAATAAATCGCATAGATAGAGCCTACAGCAAATCCCACTCACTAAGAGGGGCAAGTCTCAACAATTGCTTCACGATGTCACAAAGGGGTGAAAAATATTTACCGTTATTTACAATCGACCCCTGCTTGGGCAGCCTCTAGGCGATGATCGTTTTAATGAAAGAGATCGGCAGAGATAAATTTTTGGAGCAGTTTGCGGATTCACCCGCCAGACTGGCCTGGGCGGAGGCGTATCTCTCGGACCGGGAATCGGTGCGCGCTCTGGTGGACGCGGTCGACGAGAGCCCGTACAGTCTTCGCCAATGGGTCGATGCCTTCATTGTGGTCGGCCAGTGGCTGGACGCCCGGGGATTGCGGGCCTCATTTCAGGACCAGCTGGGTTACGTAAGCTGCGCCTGTGAGGCCGCCGGTGCCGGTGCGAACCTCACGACGCTCTCCGGAGTGGTCACCGAGATGCTCGATGACTACGGCTTCGAGTCCGCGGTGGAGCAGTCATAGAAGTTAAGGGAGCAGCACCAGGGCAAGGCGCCGGCCTTACCTTTTCAATCTGATGTAGAAAGAATGAATAAAAGCCAGGCGTGTCTGATTTTGACGACGAAAGGCGCGAGAAACACGAAAAAGAGAAGCCACAGTGCTGGGGGAGGAACCGTTAATGAACGTTAATTAACGTCAATTAACGGTTCAAAGTGAACCCATGCTATACGAGGGAAAGCACTCGAGCATGGGACACCGTTCGACCAGTCTGGACTACATCCAGTCCTCGACGGAGGGCATCGCTCTGCCGTTGCCGCTTACGCTCAGTGCTGCGCGATCTCATCCAGTACCTGCTGCTTTGATTTTTGCAGGCTGGGTGTTTGCACATTCCGGGCGAGCTCGATGGCCTGGTTGGTCCGGCCGAGCTTGCCCATGACCCGGGCGCGGTGCAGATTAAGAATTTCGACCCTCAGTGGGTCATCGGCCTCCTTGTGCATTCGGTTCCAGTGCAGCAGTGCGGACTTCCAATCGGGGCTGCTGAGGTCGTAGTAGGCTTCGCCCAGTCGCATTTGCAGATCGAAGGCTTCCGGTTCGAGACTCGCTGCCTTTTTGAAAGCTTTCAGCATTTCCCGCTCCAGAGCGTCACGGGTAAAGATACCGTCATCGATGTAAACGGTGCGGAATTCCTGCAGGAGTTGCCCCAGTGCGAAATGATAAACCGCCGTTTCCGGTTCCAGTTCGACTGCGCGCAGGTAAAAGGGCAGGGCCGCTTTTGCCTTGCCGCCCTCAGCCAGGTGGGTGCCGATCTGTTGTTTGACCACCGCGATGTTGGGATCGATCTCGTCCGCTTTGAGAAAGGCGCTGAACGCTTCCTCGTATTGCTCCACCCGACGGAGCAGCTTCCCGTAAAGGATGAGGGCATTCACGTCATTGGGGTGGTCGATCAGGTAGGCGCTGTAAGCGCCGATCAGGTCCGTCACATGGCGCTCAATATCGTCGGTGCTGTAAAATTCGGGATCCTCCGCGATCTTTTTGTAGATCCGCTCTTCTTTCATCGCGATGTCGGCCAGGCGCCTGTCCGCCACGCTGGTTTGAGCCCACGCAACACTTGTCACCACGACGCCGATGAGAGATAGAGACATGACTTTGAGCAGAGGACACCTCATATTGCGTATGACATTAAAAAAGTCTGAAATGACGAAAAGCACGAAATCGTGCTCTGGTCGATAAATCTAAAGGTGGCTGATGGATTTTTGTCTTATCTTTTGTTTCGACTTGGCCTGAACTGGTTCCCAATAGATTTTTACACCATGCCCAGCTCTACCGTCGAAGATTACATCAAGCAGATTTATCTGCTGGAGGAAAAGACCTCCCAAGTCGAAATTCCTATGGGACAGGTCGCGGGAGCCCTCGGCGTGGTGCCGGGCACGGCCACCACCATGGTCAAGGCCCTCGCGGATGCCGGACTGGTGGAATATGCGCCCCGTGTCGGCGTGCAACTAACCGACCCGGGCCGGAAGCTCGCGCTCCACGTGCTTCGTCGTCATCGTTTGATCGAGCAGTTTCTCGTCGAGGTGCTTGGCTTCGACTGGTCCGAGGTACACGAGGAGGCCGAGCAACTGGAGCACGTCGTGTCCGACCTTTTACTGGACCGGATGGATCAATACCTTGGTCATCCCACGGAAGATCCACACGGCGACCCCATCCCGTCGGCGGAGGGTGAGCTGTCTGTCGGTAGCGTGCATTCATTGGCCGACTGCGAGCTCGACAGGGAGTTCGAAGTCGAGCGTATCCGTGATCAGGACACCGGATTTTTGAACTACATCGCTTCTGCCGGCCTCAATCCCGGGATTAAAGTCAAAGTGACTGCCCGGAATCCAAGTGCCGAGTCCGTGCAGGTCGACGTCGGCCCCGGTGATCAGCACAGCCTCGGGTTTGGAGCTGCCGCCAAGGTTATGGTGCGACAGGCGGCTCGTTGATAAGTCCTTTGTCCTGCGTGTCGGCGATCCAGGCGTCGAGTCGGGTCCTCAGCTCGTTAAGCGTTTGCTGGTGCGCCGGCGACTTGGCGAGATTGTCCAGCTCGTGCGGGTCGGCTTTCAGGTCGTATAGTTCTTCCTTCGGCTTGGTTTCGGCCAGAAACAGCTGCTGGGCCTGCGTCAGTTCACCCCGGGCATTCAGTTTTTTGATGACCGGCAGCATCGGGCGGTGCTTCTGCACGTAGCGGCATTCGCGGTAACCGTTTTCAGGATTATAATTGCGGATGTATTTGAAGCGTTCGGTGCGGACACAGCGTATGCGGTCCGTCACTTCGTCGATCCGGTCGCGGGCAGCGAAGATCTGCTCCCGTTTCCGGGCGTCGGGCCCCAGGATAGGGTGCCCGTCGAGGTAGGCCGGGAGACTGGCGCCCGCAAGATCAAGTATGGTTGCCGAGATGTCGATCAAGCTGACCAAATCATGGTTGACCATTCCCGGGGCCAGCTGCCCGGGCCAGCGGAGGATGAGCGGTACCTGAATGCCCGGATCGTAAAGCCAGCATTTCCCGCGTAGATGACAGCGCCCGTTATCGCCGATAAAGACCACGACCGTGTTATCTTCAATGCCTTCGCTCTTTAACCGGTCCAAAATTTCACCGACCTGTGCGTCCATCTTTTCGATGCTGTCGAGATATTCGGCCCAGTCCCGTCGACACACCGGGTGGTCGGGAAAGTAGGGGGGTAACTCGACCTCGTCGACTGCAACCGGGGATTCCGATGCCTCGCGAACCTCACGCCAGCCCGAGCCCGGCTGGCGGTGGGTGATGAATAAGGTAATCTGAGCAAAGAAAGGCTGGCCTGCTTCCCTTTGGGACCAGTCGTCACCGTCAAAGAGCGGGGCTGCTTCGAAATTCAGGTCGGTCTTAGCCGAGTAGCCGCAGCCAAGAGCGGTATAGTAGCCCGCCTTACGCAGTAAGTGGGTGATCGGCTGGATGCCTTCGGGGAGTGTGCCGATACTTCTACGCTGGTCCTGGGTGTCCGTCCGCGTCTGGTAGACGCCAGTCATCATGGCATTGCGTGATGGCGTGCAGGATGGTGCGGTGGCAAAGGCCCGGGTGTAGCGCACGCCCTGCCGGGCCAGGCCGTCCAGATGGGGCGTCTCCACCGCCGGGTGACCGTAGCACGACAGCTCCGTACTGATGTCTTCGGCCATAATCCAAACGATGTTGGGCCGCGCGGCTTTCGGAGTCGGATCTTCAGCCGGAAGTGGCTTGGTTAGGATACATAGCGTGGCAATTAATTTGAGTAAATTCTGGCGGTTCATTTTCACTCAGACAAAGTAAAGTGTCTCAAGGGGTGGCCACGCGGTGCATGGTCGCGGATTTGATATCAGAGTTTGGATTGGTTGTCGTTTTTTCGCTTTTTATAAAAGCCATAGCCCACTCCCCAGCCAAGAAGGATGGGCAGGTGGTAGAAGCCGAGAAATAACAGACCGATCGCCCAGAGGGGGTCCTTATTTGCATAGAGCATTGCGAATAGAATCATTCCGGCTGCCGAAGCAATCAGGTTTCCCATGATGCCATTCTTTCCCGCAACTGTGGTAGTGGCCAATCCGACGCTGGCAATGATCGTGCAGAAAAGGGCCGTGTGGGCAGATTCGTCCAGGGCGAGTTCAGCCAATGGAAAAAGCATCAGGTAGCCCAAGGTCATGATCAAGGCCCCGACGATCATCTCTTTTCCTCCTTCTTTTGTCTCAACCGGGTCCAATGAGTCCTGATGGTGAGTTGGCTCGGGGGCGCTCCATTTGAAGGTTTTCATTTTTACTGATTACGTCAAGCTGGGCTATCTGGGGACCTTGCCCGGAATTGGCTGGTGCTGCCGGCTGGAGCTTATTCGGCAAAGGGGTTGAATTCCGGGTTTCCGCATCCGCAGAACATGCACTGCATGTTTCGCGAGTTCATCTTTCGGCTGCATGACGGACAGGTCACAACCTTCGGGGCGACCCTGCCGTCCTTTTGGCCGTCCATGAGGTCGAGCTCTTCCATTCTCTGCATCAGATCTTTTTCATCCAGATGGTGCTTTTCTTTCAGGAAGCTCCATACTGCTTGCGTTGCCAATGCGAGTTGCCCCACCTTTTCCGCGTAATCCTGTGATTTGTCGACGGCATCACGGCTATCCTTCTTGGCAGCATCAACATTGCGTTGCATCTGCTCGATCTTCCATTGCTGGATTATGTCCCAAAGCATTCTGTTTCCTTCTGTTTTTACGGTGAGCGTTTTATTTTTCTTGGTGAATCGTCGTGGCTGTCCTGGTGAAACGGCAGCGGGCAAAGTTAATGGCTCGGGCCGGATTTGCGTTTCATTTGATCAGTTGCTTAAGCACGGTCGTCTTCTTTCCCGGTTGGCCTGGCAACGAAGTAGATTCCCAAACCCGCACCTACGGCACAACCGACCCACCAGCCTGTTGTCGTTTCTTTCTTAAATTCCTCTTTTGTCACGGGTTCCATCGCCCTCTCGCGGTAGTGGCTGCGCATGGTCGAACTGTCCGACGATGCAGACCAGAAGAGATCAAATATGCCTGCCTGATAAAGATAGCCGCACACCCCGCCCGAGATGGTAACAAACAGGAAAATAACGATTCTTTCTTTTAGCTTATTCATATTTGTGGGCGTCGAGAGCAGAGAGTAGCGGGGTGGGTCGCCTTTGCCAGGTTGGCCTTATTTTATGGGACCATGCCGTCATGCTTTTCGATAAAAGCAATCAGTGCATGCTTATTGGAAAGTTGGTCATGGGGAAGCTGTACTTCACAGCAAAACCACCCCTCCATGATTTTTGCCTTATCGTCTGAAAAGACGAAGTAAGTGAAGCCTGCATCCTTGGTGAGGTGATGCGATTTGAACCAATAATCCGCGTAATCGCCGTTGGCAAAGAAGATCCTGCCGCATTCAACCTTTTCTTCCTCAAGGAAGTGCCGCTTTACGTAATCATTATACCCCGGCTTCAGGCTCAACTTTTCGGGGGGATGCCTTTCCCGGGTCTGTTTGAGCTCCTGCACGGTTGCGCTACAGCCGACGAAAGCCAAGCATACCAGTGCTGTGAGGATTCTTTTCATTTTGAACGTGAGGACCGTGATTCCAGTCTGTGGGGAATTGTTTCAAGAGGTTCTCGAGCTTGTCGGGCGGCCGAATCGGGGTTGATCAGTTTCCTCCTCCAACCGTCGGCGGGGGCGGACATGTTGACTGAATCGCCTACATTTCAAAAGACTAATACAATGTTCAGCCCAAAGCTCAATCCTCTTTCCTTTCAACACGGAAATCCCCGGCTAATCCAGGCCCGTTGAGTTCCGCTGGCGAACCCTCAACGGAGTTGTCCTCCGCAGCCTGGTTTTTTTGTTTTGGCTTTTATACGCTCCGGTACAGAAAGTAGAACCATCCGGGATGAACGAAACTATTTTCAGAGTAGAGGACTCTTACGTCTTCCCTGATTTCTATATCCTTCTCTCCGTTCTCGATCATTCCATGCACCTCAACCGTGTAGTCCTGTTTCTTCCAAATACAGCCGGGGACTGCAACTTTTGCCCGGCAATACTTCTTCCCCTCTCTTTCGAGCTCGTAGAAAATCCCTGACCTCGGACGAGTCTCGTGGACGATGTCGTAACGATGCCCATCATCGTAAACCAAAGTAGCTTTGTGAATAACGAATGATTTCCCTTTAAAGCTACTGTCAGCGTTGAGTGCTAAATCAACTGATGCGGGCATCGCTCCTCCGCTAAATGTAAACAGGAATGGAATTCCTGTATCATACTGGGAGACATCCATGAAGCCGAGCATGTAGTGCGGTAGTTTTCCGTCGATGAAATCATCCCAATAATAACCATCTTTTGTTCCTATGGAAGGAACGCCGCCCGGAAGTGTTCCCACGTGAATTCCAAGGGTGAGAAGCCAGGCAATGCCGATGGTGATGGCTATTCTCTTCGCCTTCTTCATTTATCTGTGTAGATGAGAGTATCGTCTTTTTGAAAGCTGATACCGAGTGACAGGAAATGTGGCTTATGAAAAAAGGATATCTCGTACTCGGACCCCTCGATTCTAAACTTATGCGTGCCGGCCCAGCAAAACTTGGACACAAGGACTTCACCGTCCACGATGATTTTCTCGAAGCCCAGTAGGTTGTTTCGAATCACAAACTCGTGCCCGTCGGCACGAATCGTTTTCTTGAACCAGTAGCCCGGAATGGTTGCGAGGACCAGGCCGATTAAAAATGCTTCAATCATGGAGTTTTTAATGTTGAGGTTGGTGCAGATGTAAAACGAAGCGTAAGGGGATAAATACCTTCGTCCGGTCATGCTCTTATTCTTCGATCAGTGAGGAGATGTATTTTATGTCGGGCTTCAGCATTCTGAGGGCAGGTTGGTTGGTTTTTGAAAGGACTCTGTAGAGGCCGGTATTTGGATCGTACTGGTGACGGATGCCGAAATCGATCTTGTAGATCAGGGACTTTGAGATCTTCGGATTGTCAACGTGCTCGGCTCGCTCAAAAGCCTTTTCCATTCTATCCAATACTTTTTGTTCCGTGCTTTCAAAAACAACTTCCATGCGCTCATTCCAAATACGGATCACCTGAGGGTCCGCTTTTTCTTTCGCGCAAAGACCTAGGCATAATAAGAGGGTGAGTGGAATTGCGCAGATGAGTGCCTTCATTTTTTCTGTGGGTCGAAGAGCTCAAGGCCTGGCTGTGATGTATGGTACTCTCTCCATTCATTTAGATACTCCAGCACTTGTAGGGTGTGCTTGTTCATCGTCCATACTGGAGTCAGCCAGGGACTTCTTCCGGGAATGTGTGGAACCAGGTAGATGTGGGCGGTTTCGTTTTCTGCCGGGCGATATCCCACATCAATATACCGATATGCAATCGGCTTTGCGGTTCTGGGAAACGTTCCCAATTCAATCGATTCTATTTCCCTTTTTCTGATTCTCTGAGAGATAGGGCCAATCCGGCAGTCGATGTAATCTCCTCTTATCTGGGCGGTTCCCTTGTTTTGGACGATCCACAGCCAACGCCCTATAAATGTACGCTCATGTGCCGGAGTTGAGTAGTAGACGTCGAGATTCATGTCTTTCGCGGTGTCCAGTATGAGCGCGGCGGATGTCGTTGCTCCTGGCGTCCGGCTAGAACTTTTTTCCAATCAGTGGCTTAACGATGCGCCAGGCAGCCCAACTGCTTAATAGTATTCCAAAAAATGTTAGGGGGAAGATCATTTTTCCGTCTCGAATGATGACGGATTCTGAAGGATTTTCCGGGTTATAAAAAATTTCAATTTCTCTTCCGACCGGGTAAGTGCCCTGGACTTTTTTTGCCACCTGCATGTCTGAATAGGATCGATGGGAAAAATCCAGTCGATCCCCCTGGTATTCGCTTCCGTCGATAGCGTAGACGTATGTCAGTCTTGGTTGATAGGTAATTCTGGTTTTGTACTTGGAGCTTCCCGGTGCCTTCCTCCGTGTTTGGTGCTTCTTTATTTCAGAAGAAGTAATCACCGCCTGAGCCGTCTGCCAGGTCTCTGAATGGGTCTGGTTATCCAGCGGGCTTAATGAGAAAGCTATGAGCCAAATCCCTGCTAAAAAGATTGAGAGTAGAATGATGTACCGGATCATTTTCTTTTGACTGACGTTGAGTTGTAGCACGGAGAGCTGCCGGATCGGAGTGGATCGCTCCGGCTGGCCCTCACTTTAGTTTAGGATGTGGGTGCGGGTTCGATTTTTGCTTTCAAGTAGGTCACGATCTCTTCGTCGTAGTAAAATTCGTGAGTGCGACCTTCATAAAAAGACTCCGGGATGGGCTCCAAAATCCCGTCAACGATGGAAAACGCTTCAATATGCTCAACCTTTCCTTCTTCGCCTCGAATGACCTGTATGAGGTCAGGTATTCCGTCTCTGGTGAAATCATCAATGGAAATTCTGTTTTCCTGAAGCGGTCGTAAAGTCGACAAGCCTGATATTCTCTCTCGGGTAAAGAAGAGGACGATAGACCATGCCTTTTCCCCTTCCGGGTATATTGTGCTCATGCTGGTTCCGGCTTCCTCGTCCATCGTCTGCTGCGACAAAATTCGCACGCCGTCACGATACCATACCTGCCTCACTGCATCAGTACGATCAGGATTCACTTGCTCTACTTTTTGCTCCAGTACGGCCTGTAAATGGCATACGCAGGTAATGCTTAAGAGAGTGATTCGGAGGAGTTTCATTTCTGTTTTTGTAGAACGTCGAGGAGCCTCAAGGAGCAAAGGAATTGAGACCTCCGACTGGATATTTTCCGGCCGAATCTGTTAGTTGTGATTTTTCACTGTGCTTATTCTTACCATCTGCTTCTAGTATCCCATGTGAAGTGGCCTAGGATAGCCGTTGCCACCACTGACTTGTTCGACTTTAAAGGGGTTCATCAGCTTCGAGACGCTTGCCAAGGCTAGTGACTGAGTCATCGCTGAACCCAATACTCTCATAAAATTTGATTACTTCTAAATTGGTGCTTCTTACTTGGAGATTAATCTTCGGACAACCCGCCTCTCGAAGAAGGCGCTCTGCTTCTTCCATTATTCTCTTCGCGTATCCCTTTCTTTGTTCGCACGGCTTCACCGCTAGATAATTGATCCATCCGCGGTGGCCTTCATATCCGACCATGCAAGAAGCAACAATTTCCTCTTCTTTCAACCCGACCAAGAACCATTCTGGATTCACTTTCAGTTTTCGCTGAATGTCGCAAATCGGATTATTTTGTGGTGCGACTAAGCCGCAATCGAACCAAAGCTGGACGATAGCCTGCTCGTCAGAATCTTCATACGGTCTTATTTTCATTTCTTCGTCAAACGTCAAGATGAGGCACCGATACAGCGGTAAGGGGTGCTAGGATTGGAACCAGAGTGGTCAGAACTTCTGTGAAGGTCAATCACGTGGCGGCTGTATCGGTTGTCCCTCAATCGACTTGTTCGGCTTTCAGTCCATTGTATGTATCCATATGCATTCGCCTTCAGACGTCACAAAATATGCATTAGAATGTTCAAGCGATTGATATCCTGCAATGGTCATCAGCCACCCCCACTCGGACAACTTCTCTTCCAATTCCTTCCTGTTCTCTTTTTTTGACGAATTAACGCGGTTTCGCAGTATTTTAGAATGTTCAAGTGTTGTATAGACGATGCTGTGGGGGATAACTTTAGTTGTGTAGGTTCCTTCAAATTTCTCCCCTAAGACATCGTTCGAAAGAATTCGGTATGCTTCTTCGTGGGTTATTTTTGGCTTCTCTGCAATTATTGGGAATGCCCCCCAAAGTCCGCTTGTGAAGCAGATCAATACCGAAGTTAGTAGTCTTTTTTTCATTCAATTTGCCTAACGTGGAGCACTATCGCGACTGTAGCGCGGAGCGCGAAAGGAGTTGATAGCTGCGTCTGGGTCGAATCATTTGGCTTCAATCTGTTTAATCGTTCCATCGGTTCCGGCTGAAATCACAACGTGATGATTTATTCCAGAACGCCATGGTCTCAAATTCTTCCCAATGGCATATGAGAGACCATCAATCTGATCTCTTTCATTCACTTTTACAACGCAAGAAAGGGAGGTTTTACTGACCGTCGTGAATCCGACCTCTGTAACGCGGAAGCCCATCTCAACTAAATTCTTTCGAGCCTGATAGATGTCACCTCCGACCTTCACAACCTGTTCGATGCTCTCAACCCTATCGGCGACCTGATTCTTTTCGACCAAAGTCGAAAACCCAATGATGAGAATAATCACGCCGAAGACAGCAGCTCCCACTTTGAGCCTTTTGTTTTTCATTCTTTATTTCGATCGTCGAGCACTATCGCGACTGAAGCGCGGAGCGCGAAAGGAGTTGATAGCTGCGATTGGATCTACGCTTCATTTGGTCGGTTGGTTGGATTCGAGCAAATGCCTTAATTTAATTTTCTTCTGATAAATTCGATGAGCCCGAGCACGAGTGCAGAAATGATCCAATCAACTATGGTCATCGATTCAAAAATACTTGGCCAGTCGGCGCTGAGCACAAAGTAAAATCGAATTCCGACCGCGACTAGAACCAGAATGATCGCAGCAAGGATAGCATAGTCGATTCCTGTGAACCGAAACTTCTCTTTTTCTGTTTTCTTCAATTCTTTCTGTAGATCGTTAAGGCCAGGCACCCAGCCTGACGGTTTATTGGTTCAAGTGATTCTCGGGCGGGTTACATGGGTTGACCTGTGCCGGCTGGTTCTAACTGGTTCAATCTAAGGACTGTGTCGTGTAGGTGACTCATACTACTTCTCCTCGGTATGCTAGCTTTTTGTTTTCTCTTTTCTTTTGGCAAAGATGAACAGTCCAACGCTCGAAAGCAAAAATAGAATACCGAACCTTCCGAAGTATGCCGATTCTTTCAGGTGTGCACGTGTCGGCTCTATGTTTCCTTCGAGGGCTAGATCGGCCGAATCAAGTGCATCTCTTACGGCCCAGATATATCCCGCTAAGCAGATGCAAGCCATTACGAAAAGGATGTAAGATGTTATCTTCAATTATTTTTAGAACGATGAGTAGTGGCGCGCCACAGGCGTTGCCACCTACGCCTGGTTCGCATTTAAAGTATGTGGGGTTTCCAAGTATCAAGATCATTGTGTTCGAGTCTGTCGATCAACCATCTTTCATTCATTCTCTTCAGAATGTATCGATACTTTCCTCCTCTCAAAATGGCTTCTCGCTCTGATTCAACCTGAGCCAGATTTCCTTCTTCTTTTGTTTTAGTTATCTTTTCTTTCTCGGGATCGTATTCTGGTGGGTGCTGGAATGATCCCTGACGTCCGTATTTTCGTTCTTTCGGAGTGCAGAATGCCAGAAATATCTCGTTCATCTTCTCCATACTTTTTGATTGGTATGAAGCTGGATCATCTGTTTTTCGTGCTGCTCGACGTTCCTGCTCAGATTCGATTTCCCACTGGTGCATGGACTCGATGAATGATCGTGTGACACTTTCCGGTGAGCTGAAATCACAATTTGAGCTTTGATTCATTTCTTCTGCGAACGTGAAGGCCAGGCACCCAGCCTGACGGGTTAGTGGTTCTTATGATTCTCGAATTTTCGGGCGGGTTGCATGGGTTGACCTGTGCCGCTTGGTTCTGCCTTTAGAGGAATGGTTCTGTGATGTAGATGATGTCACCTTCCTTTAGAGTGAATCCATCAATATTAGGGTCTTCAATTAGCTTCTTTCTGTCGACAGAGATTATCTTTTTCTTGTCAGATTCTCTTTGAATTCTGATTACACGTGCTGGATATTTGATTAATTCGACAGTTCCATCCGTGAGTAATTGTCTTAGTGTGTATCCAGTCTTGAAGTAGTAGTGCCCTTCTTTCCCTTCTACGACTCCATGTCCTAGAACTGTGACCATCATGCAATCTGGGCATGGCTCATTCTGTGATTTCTTTTCCTCTGAATATAATATGCCGCTGGTCGATAGAACTGTTACGATCAGAATGTAGATAAGTTTCATTTCCTTTGCAGAACGTGGAGGCCAGGCACCTAGCCTGACGAGTTTGTAGTTCAAGTGATTCTCGGATTTTCGGGCGGGTTACATGGGTTGACCTGTGCCGTCTGGTTCGATCCATTCTTTGGAGGGTATAAATCTCGAACTTTTCGGCTTCCCTTGAACAAAGCCGATTCTTACCGAAGAGCCGATTGGGGGTAGAGACTTACATGAGTCCAAGCCCTTATATTCTTTCCCATTATCTTCAAAAGTGTAGTTGAAACTCTTTACGCCATACATATCGAAATGCTGGGTAACAGTCCCTGTAGCAAAGGAGTTCAGTTTTCTTATTCTCTTCTTCTCAGATGGAGGGCTTAGCATGTAAAGAAACAATGCCGTAGGGGGTGCTAGGACAGCTGCAAAAACGGATAAAACGGTCGTCAGTCTAATGGCAGCTTCTTTTTCTTCGGTTAGAAGAACTATCGCAACAGCAATGGGAAAAAGAGTCCAGATCGTGCCGAACACAATCTTTAGGACTTTCCATGCTTTCGGGTGCCCTCCTGAGGTGTATATCGCTTCTACTTGTTGGTCAGTGAGCATCTTTATTTCATCGAACGTCGAAGATGAGCGCGGCGAATGCCGTTGCTCACTCTGTCTGGTTCTCACTTATTTTTTATAGGCTGTAAAACCCGAATCGTCTCCATCGTGGAAGTAGAATTTCCCTTTCATTTTTCTACCATCAATATGGACCCAGCCTCGTCCTGATCTTCGATCACGCTCGTCAAGGCCTTCCCAAGAAAAGTGGATTTTCTCTTCATTCTGTTCTATTCCGTATCGAAGCTCTCCTCTGACCGCTCCGAATGCAAAGTGTCCATATTCGTCCTCTTCAAACGTGAAATTTCCTTCTGTGACAAGGTCGACAAATTTCTGGCTCCACAGCTCCATGCTGTCGATACGCCATATGCCTATGAGTTCATTTTTCATTTCTGAGAACGCTAAGGAGTATCGCTCTGAGGCGCAGCCTCGGAGTTGATGCCTCCGACTTGTTCTAATATTTGCTCAAGTTTCTCTTGGTGAAAACCAAAAGTGTCGAGTGATGGAATGTTTCTTACTATCTCCTCAAGTGTTTCCTTATCGAATACATTGGCTGCCGAGATATTTCGATCGCCGTGCATTAAATCTATCCAGCAATATGTGTGGTTCAGGCCTCTTTTAATTTCTCTTTCATTGACGATCAAAGGTGCCAGCTCAGACAATTTTTGAGCTAGGTAGTTCTCGAAATCTCGATACGCTGATTCATCAATTTGAATTTCTTTTACGCCATCTCCGGGGATGACTGCCACATTGAGTTTGTCAGGAAAGAGGAACACGTTGAAGAACACTTTTTTCTTTTCCTCTGAATCGTCAGGCACCCCTTCAGCGTTTTGTATTGAAAGACTGATCAGGATTTTTCTTTCGGGGCAGCAATCTTCTTTTTCTTCCGCGAAAGCCAGTGAGTCTGCAGCTCCGAGTGTAAGTAGTAGAGCTAAAATGATTCGTGATTTCATTTTTTAGAACGGTGAGCTGTATCATGGAGTGGAGCCGCGGAGCGGCGTAACGGAATTGATACCAGCGACTGGTTCGTCCTCAAGGGCTTTAATCATGTTAAGCGACATCTCGAGAATGTCTTCTTTCTTAAAA
>NZ_QHJQ01000011.1 GCF_003185655.1 Coraliomargarita sinensis
TGAGGGATCACCGGTCATTGATTTTTGGCAAGCGGGCCAGTGATCGGTCCGTATCAGAAATCAGCCGGAAGAAGGCGCTGAAGGTACTTGAAAAAGAGGATGCGCTCCTGCCGAAAGCTACTGTGCTACGCTGCCGGGTGCGCTACTTCACCGATGGGGCCATCCTGGGCAGTCAGGACTTCGTCCGGAGTTACGCGGGGGCCTGGCAACGGGAGAAAAAACGAAAATATCCGCCCAAACCGAATCTACTGCGCGGGGCCGACTGGCAGGATCTTGCCACCATTCAAGGACTGAGGATGCAGGTGTTCGGATAAGGTGTCTCTGTGCGCTCACCCTGATCTTTTTTCTGATTCCTGCGCCCATTTGTAGAAGGCGACGGACATGATCGCTAATGAAACAAACATGTTGGCCAGTTTCATCACCACTCCACCAAGTACTTGGTCCTGGATGGGGGAGAGGTCCACTACGCGCGGGGCGTAGGCATAAGTTGGATAGAAAACGTCACTGCTAAAGGTCAAAAATGCGAATAGCGGCGTTTGCCCGACCATGAGCAGGAAAACAAAAACGATCTGTCCGCCGTAGCGCAAAGCCGGAAACTGCTGCGAGGGGCTAACGATGCACCACCATACTTGGAGCGAGACAAAGAGCATCGTCAGGTGCTCAATTATGTGGACGGCCTTGTCGTGAAGCGCCCATTCGTATAGGAATGGTATGTGCCATAGGGAGAAAACGAGTGTGAAAGAAAGTCCGGCGATCAGCGGATGCACCAGAAACTTGAAGATGCTTTGGAGCCAAGCCTTCCGCGAGAAAGGTCCATCGATCAACCAGGCAGGGAGGCCGAGGAGGAGCAGCGGCGGGCAGATATACATCAAGGCATTGTGCTGGACCATATGCGCGCTGAAGAGAAAATTTTCGCCCAGCGCATCGAGCGGAGACCCAACGGTGAGATAAAAGCTAATGATCCCGAGCGCGAAGTAGATCGACTGCCTTTTCGGGAAGGAATGCTCCGAGCTTCGATACGGGCCGATGACTAAGCTATAGGCCCAAGCTACCGCCAAGATACTGCCGACGAGCAGTGGTTCAGTGTGCCAATGGGTCCACTCAATCATATATAATTACTACACCTTTTGGTGTAATAAGGCGAGTTTAATGTGCACCGGACTGAGCCGCCGGCGCTTCTTTGTTTGCGGCACTTTCACCGGCGGGAAAAAGTAAATAGAGTGCTGCCACGGTGCCCGAGGCGAGAATGAGGCCCAACATGAACAAAGCAGTCAGAAAGATCTGGTCCCAACGCAGGTGCATGAAATACCAAATGACCAAGCCGAACTTTATAATAGATAGGACGATGAGTCCGGTCAACAGGACATACTCGTGAAAAGGAAGGATGATCAGGATCAGCTCTAGGAATGTCAGCCCGATCAATGTCAGGATGACGTTAAAGAACGTGAAGAAACGCGTGCTCTCACCCTCGATCGTTTTTTTGGAAGCAGGGCTGAAGTTGGGTTTGCGTGTTGTTTCGGACATGGCGCTAAATGTACTCGAGAATGTAGACTAAGGGGAAGATGAGGATCCAAACGATATCGACGAAGTGCCAGTAAAGCCCCGTGACTTCGATATCCATGACATTCTCTTCGTTGAACTTTGGCGAAAAGGAATAGAAATACCAGGTTGTCAGCCAGATCAGGCCGATGAGGACGTGCACCCCGTGCGTCCCGGTCAAAACATAGAATGTCGAGCCGAAAATCGTATTTGTGAGAGTGAGCGGATGCGCTTCGTTGTGCACGAAATGGTTGAACTCATAGACCTGTGCCCCGATGAAGAGGCTGCCGAAAAATATCGTGGACAGGAGGAACCAGCGCGCCGCCTTGACGTTGTGCTTGTGCATGGCCGAGACCGTCAGAGCCATGGTCAACGAACTCATCAAGAGGATGAAGGTCGACGCACTGGTGAGCTCGATGTCGAAGATGCTGGTGACGGGGACGACGTTGCCATCGATGACGACGTCCGGATTGACCCGACGGTAAATCAAGTGGGTGCTGATGAGCGTGCCGAAGAACATACAGTCCGAGGCAAGAAAAGCCCACATGGCCAGTTTCTTGTTCGGGATCCCCGTATTGGTCGCTGCCACGTGATGCGAGTCGGCTTCATCGTGGCTGTGTTGTGCAGTGGCTTCTGACATGGGAGTAATTGAATCTAAAGGTGGAAAACGTGAATTTAAGTTAGGTGCTCCGGTTTAATCCTCTTCCGGGTGGACGTGGTAGCCACGGGGGCCTTCCAGCGCCCAGAGGTAAATGGACAAGAGAAGGATGCCGCCGCCTATGTAGACCATCTCAAGGGTGTGGTCCCACCCGAGGAAATTCTGCTTGTGAAAGACCATGCCCAGACCGACCATAAAGAGGCCGAACGAAGCCGACATCGGATACCAGGAGCGATCCGGCATGTGGATACCGTGCGGTTCGGGTTCGCCGGGGCCGGACTTTTCTTCCGGTTTACCGTACTTGTTCGCCCAAACCTGGTCTCGGGCATTGATCTCGGGGATACGGGCGAAGTTGTAATCCTTGGGCGGATTTGCCGTGGCCCATTCCAGGGTCCGGGCATCCCACGGGTCCATGCCGCACTTTTTGCCCTTGGCCCATGTGTAGACGACTTGAACGACTGCGCTGCCGATGCCGACGCCCAGGATCATGGCTCCGGCGGTGGACCACATGTTCCATTCGTTCCAGCCCATGTCACCGAGGTAAGTATGGGTCCGGCGCGGCATGCCCGCCATACCGAGCAGGTGCATGGGGAAGAAAGCCAGGTTGAAGCCGAAGAACATGATCCAGAAACTGATCTTGCCCCAGGTCTCGTTCATCAGCTTACCACTCATTTTCGGCATCCAGTAGTAAATGCCGCTGAAAAGGGCGAAAAGCGCACCCCCGATAAGAACATAGTGGAAGTGTGCGACGACGAAGTAGCTGTCCTGCTGCTGGTGGTCGACCGGCACACTACTGTGCATGATGCCGGTGAAGCCCCCCATCATGAACATCCAGATAAAGCCCAAGGAATAGAGCATCGGTGTGGTGAAATGGATCTTGCCGCCCCAAAGCGTGCCGATCCAGTTGAAGATTTTCACCCCTGTGGGGATGGCAATCAACATCGTCATGAGGGAGAAGGCCGTCGTGGCGACAACGCCGAGGCCGACGGTAAACATGTGGTGGCTCCAAACTGCAAAACCAAGGAAGCCGATGAAAGCACCTGACATGACAATAAGCGGATAGCCGAAGAGTGGCTTACGGCTAAATGTAGGCAGGACCTCGGAAACGATACCCATGGCTGGCAGGATGAGGATGTAAACTTCAGGGTGTCCGAAGATCCAGAAGAGGTGCTGCCAGAGGATGGGTTTGCCCCCGAAGGTGGCGTCAAAGAAGTGGGTGCCAAAGTGGCGGTCGAACATGAGTTCAACCAACGCGATGGTAATCGCGGGGAAAGCCAGAATGATGAGGAAGCTGGTAATGAGGGTCATCCATGTGAAGACCGGCATACGCATCATTTTCAGGCCGGGGGCCCGCATGTTTAAAATGGTGGTGATGAAGTTAAAGGAGGCGGCGAGCGAAGCGACCCCGAGAATCTGCAGACTGAGGATCCAGAAGTCGGCCCCCATGCCCGGATTGTAGTCTTTGGTACTGAGCGGGGCATAGCCGAACCACCCCCCGTGGAAGGCCTCCCAGAACCAGGAGAGATTGATGAGCACGGCGCCGGCAACAAATGACCAGAGACTGAACGCATTCAGCCGGGGGAAGGCCACATCCCGCGCGCCGATCTGCAGGATCATCATGTAGTTGAAGAACGCGGCATTCAGCGGCATCACCGCAAGGAAGATCATGGTCGTCCCGTGCATGGTGAAGAGCTGATTGTAGAGCCGGGCAGTAACGAAGTCGTTCTCCGGAAGAAAGAGCTGGGCGCGGATCATCAGCGCCTCGACCCCACCTACGAGCAGAAAGAGCAGGGCGAATGCGCCATACATGATACCGATTTTCTTGTGGTCGACCGTCGTGAGCCAGTCGATGACCGGATGGCAGCCTTGCTGTGGTCGTTGAACAAGCCTGAAAAACGAACGCTGCGGTTTATCGTGCTCTGCGTCGTGCCCGGAATCGTGGGGAATTGTGGTAGTTGTGCCGTTAGCCATGGGTAATTTCGAAAAGGTTTATTTAAGAGTTTGCAGGTAGGCGACGACGGCATGAATGTCTTCGTCCGAGAGGTCAGCTTCTTTCAAGCCTTCCATGGTAATAATGCCGCCGCCGGGCGTTTTCATGGGGACGCCATACCACATGTAGTTACCCGGTTTGATTTCGTGGGGCTTCTTGATCCAGTTAAACAAGTTCTCGGTGTTATTCTCCATCCAACCGGCTGCGATGGTGGCACGGCTACCAAAGTTGGTCAGGTTCGGCCCGTTCACGCCGCCTTTGCCACCGACCATGTGGCAGGAGTAACAATTCTGCATGAAGACTTTCTTACCCTGAACGACTTGTTCGGAGTATTCTTCGGGCATTTCGGGTGCATCGACCGGCACTTCCGGGCCATCCTTAAGATCGGCCAACCATGCTTCGTATTCTTCCTGCGGGACCGCTCTAGCGCGGAAAAGCATGTAGGCGTGAGCGTCGCCGCAGAACTCGGCGCACTGTCCCCAATACATCCCCGGCTCATCCGCCTGAATCCACATGAAATTCTCCTGGCCCGGCATCAAGTCGACTTTGCCGGCAAGCTTGGGCAGCCAGAAACTGTGGATGACATCGGCACTGCGAAGGTTGAGCTTCACTGCCTTCCCGACCGGGATAACAAGTTCGTTTGCCGTGGTCACGCCCTCTTCAGGATAGTCGAAGGCCCACCACCATTGGTATCCGGTCACATCAACGGTGATCGCACCTTCCTGATACTCTTCTGGGAGCGATTTTGTCATCAGGATACCCTGCAGAGTTGGCACGGCCACCACGACCAGGCAGGCGGCCGAGAAAAGAATCAAGCCGACTTCAATGATCGGATGTCCGTGCGATTGCTCGGGAATTTCATTGGGATCGTCAGTCTTCTTCAAACGATATCTCCAGACGGCATACAGCATCGCACCACCGACGACAATCCAGAGGAAGGTCGTCAGGTAGAGGGTGACGTAAAAGGCATCCGCCTGCTGGCTGGCCACCGGGCCCTTGGGATCAAGGGCAGACTGATTTTGGTCTATCTTTAAGCAGCCGCTGAAGAGTAGCAGGCTGAGAAGCGTGACGCTGAGAGTTAGGATTCGCAGAATTCTCATAGGGAAAATAGAATACGGTCGGCCACCATGAGGATCAGGTAGCAGGGTAGAAAGATTATTGAGGCAAGAAAGAGACGGCGTGCTGGTTTGTCGCGTTCTGTGGCAGTCAACATACGGACGGCTTCGCGTAAATAACCAAAGGACAGGAGCGATCCGCCAACGAGGAAAAGCCAGCCGCTCTCGTTGGTGAGCCAGGCAAGCACAGTAAGCACGAGAAGCGGCACCGCCCAAATGACGGCCCGTAGTGACACAACCCGGCCGGTTTTGTCGTAGAGGCTGAGCATGCGGAAGCCGCTACGCTCGTAATCTTCGCGGTAGAGCCAGGAGATTGCCATAAAGTGGGGCAATTGCCAGACGTAGAGGACGGCAAACAAAAAGAGTCCGACCCAGCCAATGGAACCTTCTGCCGCGACCCAACCGATCAAAGGTGGCAGGGCGCCCGGAATCGCCCCAATTTCAGTGGACCACGGGGTGACCTTTTTCAGAGGTGTGTAAAGGAGAACATAAGTCACGACAGTGACCGCTGTGAGCACTCCGGAGAGGGCATTGCCGCCAAACCAGAGGACAGCTGGACCGAGAAGACAAAGTACAGCGCCGAAGATGAAGGTCGCTTGCGGGCTGAGCTTGCGCATCGGCAAAGGCCGGTCCGCCGTCCGGTGCATGAGCGCGTCTTCATCGCGTTCCCACCATTGATTAAGAGCTGCCGCACCGCCTGCAGCGAGAGCCGTGCCGGCAAAAACTGCAATCAAAGTAAGCGCATCGCCACTTGAGGCTGCCAGATAGCCGAGCAAGGCCGTGATGACTGCCATCATGGAGAGGCGGGGCTTGGTCAGCTCCCAATAGGCGGCCAGAGGAGCCCAGCGACTCAGACTCATTTCCGGAATCGTCTCGGTGTCATTAAAAGAAGCAATTTTTTCGGGTGGCATGGGAGGGTAAACTTATAGGCCGACAGCTTGAGGGTTGGTAGAGCCATCTGCCTGGTTGGCTGGAGCTGTGGCGACATTTTCGCTTTTCTCCAAAGCGGCGTGGTAGCAGAAAAAATGGGTCGCCCAGGTGGTGGCGAGTAGAAAGGCGCTGTTGAGCACGTGCATTGTGGTGATGATAGGTGCGCGCCCCATCCAAATGACAGCCGCACCGAGGGTAATTTGCACGAATAAAAGGATGCAGGCGAATAGACCGAGGCCGCGAATGAAATTCTGCCGGGTCGAGCGCATCAATTTGACAATCCAGAAAGAGTAAGCGAACAGGATGACGACCGCCAGTGCCCGGTGGGCAAAATGTATCGCTACGCCGAAATTCCAGTTGGCAGGCAGGAGGCCGCCTTCAGGAGTGAGCGGAAATGTCGGGATCGCCAATCCGGCGCCCTTGTGCCGCATGATGGCCGCCACGATGAGTTGCACAAAGAGCAATGCGATCAAGACTACGCCGGTCGTCCTGGAGAGTTTTACCGGGCTGTCCGATTTTTCACGCAGCTTGTGCCAGACACGGGTATGCCCGATGGCGATAGCGGTTAAAACGCAGAAAAAGATCTGCCCCAGGCAACCATGGACGATGGCATAGTTGACCTCGTTTTCCAGAACTCTGACACCGCCGAGGATACCCTGCAAAACAACCAGAATGAGGGCGGCAATACCCATGCGGCGCATCCAGCGGCGACCGTCCACCCACCAGATCCAGAATGTCAGTGCCAGTGTCAGGTTGCCCACGATCATGCCCAGAAGACGGTGGCTGTGCTCCGCCGCCATGGCCGTGTTCTGCGTCCAGCCCTCCGGGTTGAGCGAGCCGTTCGAAAGTGGCCAGTCCGGAAAGATCATACCTGCCCCGATGGTCGTGGTGAAGCCTCCTGCGTAGAGCAGGAAGAGCGTAACCACCAGCGCAGCAAAGCTGTAGCGAGCTAGCCAAGGGCGATAAGTTGTCGATCTTGATTTCAAAACAGGGGGGCATTAGAGCCGAATCTCAGGGGTATTAGTATGATTTGCCTAGGCGGGACAACGCCGAATTGTTAAAAAATTCAATCCTGCTGATATGGGTTCTGGCTTGAACAGGTTGTGTCGGAGCAAAACCTTGAGCCGATCTATCCCACTTGCAACTTGGAGTTTTGTGTTATCTATTTCCACAACGATGCAACTTTTTACGTTACAGAAAGTGTCCCGGCGTTTGCTCGGCCCCCTAGCGCTGATCGGCTTGATTGTGGCACAAGTCGCTGCCGGTCAACCAGTTCCCGTTTCCGGAGTGCTTCAATCATTTGACGATAAGGGTCAGGCTGAGCTTCTTTTGGACGAAGGGGCGGGTACCCGGGATGTTCGCCTGTCAACCGGTGATCGGGCCTATCTTGAAGCCGGAGACCGTATTCGCGGCAAAATGGTCCAGCAGCCGAATGGCTATCTACTGGAAACCGTCTGGCCCAACGACCCAAAGATAGAAGCACAAATGCTGGCGATTAACAGTCGGCTCAGGCGTGATACGGCCGTTCGCGGTCGTCAAGTTTACCGCAGTATAGGGGAAGACCTTCCACCCTTTGCCCTCTACAATCAATTTGGCGAATTGATCAAATCCAGCGACCTGCTCGGGAAAACCTGTGTGATTAATTTTATTTTCACCCGTTGTATGAATCCACGGATGTGCCCGGCCGCCACGACCCGGATGCATCAACTACAGAAGAAGGTGGAAGAAGCCGGCCTAGAAGACGTAATGTTTATCTCAATGACGCTTGATCCCGAATTTGACACGCCCGGGATCTTCAATGCTTACGCGACCGGTCGCGAAATCGACGGATCCAATTTTTATTTCCTCGCCGGGCCAAGGCAGGCGCTTTTCGATCTTAAGAAACAGCTGGGTATCCTTGCCTCAAGAGATCCGGAGGCGATTATCGACCACACCATGCGCACGATCCTCGTCGACCCGTCGGGTGAAATTATCTATCAGGTGCCGGGCAGCGGTTGGGGGACCGATGACTTTTTAAATCGAATCAAAAAAATTAGCACGAAGCGTGATGGGGGAAAATAATGATAAAAAATTGAAGCTTACGGTCGGGATCAGCCTGGCTTTTGTGCTCTTGTTCGTCGCGATTCGTAACGCGCCGGTCGAGCCCTGCGAAGTGCTGCACTACGGGGATTACATGAACGAAGAGGGTGCAGTCGAAAACTGCGGTGATGAAGAAACCTCGTTTTTCGACATGACGAAAGTTCGCTACCCGGTTGAAGTAAAACTGCAGCCTCAGGGCGAAGTTGTGCCGGGAGAGACAGCCACGTTTGATCTCTACTTGCATGATCATATGGGCAAAGGGATTAATTACGAAGATATCGTAGTCAGTCATACCGAGCGGATTCATCTGATGGCGGTCGACCCTTCGCTGACCGATTACCAGCACCTGCATCCGCAGCCAGCCGGTGCGCCGGGGCATTATCAGTTCCAACTCAACCCGTCCCGGTCCGGCACTTACAAAGTATATCTGGATTTTATTTCTCTTATCAGCCAGCGCCGGGTCTTGGCCAAATCCGAATTCAATGTGGAAGGATCTGCTACGGGCCCCAAAATCAGCAAAAGCACGACCTATCCTTTGGACGGCTACACTTTTAAACTTCAAACACCATCAGAAGGAAGCTTTCCCGCCGGCGAAGAGTCGCAACTGGAACTCAGTGTGCTCCCCAGGGAGGGCAATGGTCCCGTCGATTTCGGTCTCGTGATGGGGGCCTACGCGCATCTGGTCGTCTTTGACGAAGACGGCAAAGGCTTCGCGCACCTGCATCCGCAGAACCCCTTCGTCGAGGAACAGGATCCCAACAATCCTGATCTTCGCTTTAATTTCTTTCCTGCCGACCCCGGGAAGTATCGATTATGGGCACAGCTCGTGGTCGATGGGCAGGAAAGGTTCGTCCCCTTCGACCTGGAAGTGGTGGAGGATGTGTAAATAACACTGGCTACGGCAACCCCGCCGTTGAGGCGAGGCCGCAAATTGTGGCCACCATGGAAGAACGATTTCGGCCCTAAGGGGCAGCCGGAAACCAAACCCGCAGGAAAAACCAGACAATCACTCCGGTGATTGAGACATAGAGCCAGATCGGATAGGTCCAGCGGGCGATCCGGCGGTGAGCATCGAAGCGTCTCAGAGCGGCGAAGGAAAGAGTATTGAGAATCAGTGGCAGGGCGATCGCTGCCAGTATGATGTGTGAGATCAAAATTGCGAAGTAAACCGTCCGAATCGCTCCCTCACCCGTGAACGGTGTGTCGCCGTGCAGTGTGTGGTGCGTGAGATAGCCGATCAGAAAAGCGGCCGATGCGAATGTCGCAAAGATCATAGCGACAGCGTGAGCCTGTTTTTTGCCGCCACGAATGAACCACACGCCGAGTGCAACTGCGGTGGCGCTGGTCGCATTGCAGGCAGCATTAGAATGTGGCAACCAAGGCAGGCCGTCACTCCAGCGATCTTTCAGCTCAAAGGCGTATATGAGCCACATAAGCCCAGCGTAGATTACGGCGCTGAGCGCGATGTTGAAAATAGTGATGGCACGGTTGGACATGTCGATTCGGTATAAGCAGCCTCGATCAGGTCACAAACATTTTTAACGCAGCGCCAAAATATGGCGCTGACGTCCCGTGCGCTCAGCACTTCGATGGACTCAGTATGAGACGATACCGGAAAGGTGTCTTCTCAGAATCAGCCCTCGCACGGGTAAATTGCCGGACGTTCTCAAGCTTCCTGCGCTCGATGAATCGACTGTGCTTCCAGGCGATATAAATGAGCGGCAGGACGAAGAGTGCGCCTGAAGCCAGGCCCGCGATGTTAAGAAGTGCGAGCTGTGCGATGGCAATGCCTTGGAACGCCGCCAGTATGGATACGGTGCCAATGGCGCCGGCGTAAAGGAAGGCAGACGTTGCGATTCCCAGGAGAAACCGGCGACCGGTTTTATCCAGGGTCAGGTTCTTCTGGCAGTGCGGGCAGGGGTAGTTGTATGGATTGGTAACAAGCAAGCTGGTGGCAAAAGACACCTCGTGATTGCATTCGTTATATTTCATTTTTCCAGATCAACTAGTTTATGTGATTTTTGCACAGACTTGTGCAGTGGAAGTTCAGCACATGTCTTGCCAATGCTGGCAGGAGTCACCGACTCTAACCAATTAAATGAGATTATAGTACGGTATTTCGATTATTTGATTAGAAACCGAGCTCCAGTTGTTCGGCGGCTTCGTTATGTTCGGCAAAGCGGACGCCGAGCCCAAGCAGGCGGACATCCTTGCCGCTTCGCCCCCAGGCTTCTTTCAGTAGGGCGTCAAAAATCTTCAGGTCCGGTTGGCTGCCACCGGTCTCGGCGGTGGTGCGCCGGAAGTCGGCAAACTTAAGTTTGATAAAGAGTTTGGCGATTTGACGGTCCGGTTTCTTGCTGCGCAGGTCATCCATCAGTTCGGCAAACTGAGTCTGCAGGGCTTTCCGGCAAGCTTCCAGGTCGGTCAGATTTTCCGAAAAGGTGCGTTCGTTACTCAGGCTTTTGCGGATGCGGTCTGGCTCTACCGGGCGTTCGTCAATGCCCCGGCAGAGCTTGTAGAGCTCCAGGCCGAAACTGCCGAATTGTTGTGCCAGTTGGGTGCGGTCCAGTGCTTGCAGGTCGGCGCAGGTTTCAATCCCTTCGGCGGCCATACGTTTGGCGCTCTTCGGGCCGATGCCCCAGATTTTCTTCACCGGTAAATCCCGCATGAAGTCTTCCACCTTCGAGGGAGGTACCACCAGTTGACCGTCAGGCTTGTTCCAATCGCTGGCTATTTTTGCGACCAACTTGTTCGGGGCGATTCCGGCCGAGGCGGTCAGCCCGGTCTCGTTGCGAATATCATTGCGGATGGAAATGGCGATATCGTGACCACGTTCTTTGAGGTGGCTCACATCAAGGTAAGCCTCGTCGAGTGAGAGCGGTTCAATCAGCCTGGTGTAACGGGCAAAGATCGCGCGCACCTGTGCCGACACTTCGCGATAGAGGTCGAAGCGGACGGGAAGGATGATCAGATCCGGACAAAGTTGTTTGGCCTGAAAAACCGGCATAGCCGAGCGAGCCCCGAATTTACGGGCGGGATAGTTGCAGGTAGTGAGCACACCGCGTCCGGAAGCACCGCCCACCGCCACCGGTCGATGCTTGAGTTCCGGGCGCTCCCGTATTTCCACAGCTGCGTAGAAACAGTCCATGTCGATGTGGATTATGCGTCGCCGGGCCTTCACTTTCGGAGTGAGTTATGAGTGTAGCCGAACGCCTTCGCGTTTGGAGGAATCAAGGTCGAGCCTTGTTCTTTACCGAAGCTAAAGAGCTGCGACTACAAGCAGTTGCTGAAGCTATGGATCATGATGCCTATGGCAAATCGCGAGTGTCGCAGATCGGGAGATCTGCGTTCCCGGGAGCGCAAATCTCCTGATTTGCCTGTAGTCTTTTCGTCAACTTTCTTTTGGATCCGGCAGGGTCTTGTTCGCAATGTTTTCCAGCAGTTCGGTCAGGAACTCTTGTGGTTTTTTCAGGCCCTCAAGATTCTTGTTGGCCCGTGAGTTGACCTTGACCAGACCCTGTTCCGCTTCCTGCTTCCCGAGGACGAGGAAGTTCGGGACCTTCTCGACGTGGCACTTCCGAATCTTGGCCCCGAGCTTGTCGGCAATCGCATCGACGCTGACACGAATTTTGGCGGCTTTGAGGAGTTTCTCGATCTCCCGGGCCTGCGGGACGAGGTCGTCGTTCATCGGCAGGATCCGGACCTGTTCGGGTGCGAGCCAGGTGGGGAAGTTACCGGCAAAGTGTTCGATGAGCACGCCGCAGAAGCGTTCCATCGAGCCGAAAGGCGCGCGGTGGATCATGACTGGGCGGTGCTTCTCATTGTCGGCGCCGATGTAGGTCAGGTCGAAGCGCTCGGGCAGGTTGTAGTCTACTTGGACGGTGCCGAGTTGCCATTCGCGTCCGATCACGTCCTTAACCACGAAGTCGATCTTCGGGCCATAGAAGGCGGCTTCGCCCGGCTCTTCCGAATAATTCACGCCGAGCGTCTTGGCGGCGTCGCGGAGGGCGGCTTCCGCCTTGTCCCATTTTTCCGCGTCGCCGGTATACTTGTCCGAATCCGGGTCGCGCAGACCGATCCGCACGCGGTAGTCCGACATACCCAGGGTGTTGAAAACGAGTTTCACCAGATCGAGGCAGCCGCTGATCTCATCGGCAATCTGATCTTCCGTGCAAAAGAGGTGGGCATCGTCCTGAGTGAAGCCGCGCACACGGGTCATGCCGTTGAGCTCGCCGGACTGCTCCCACCGATAGACAGTGCCGAATTCGGCCAGGCGCACCGGCAGGTCGCGGTAAGAGTGTGGCTGACTGTCGAAGACCTTGATGTGCATCGGGCAGTTCATCGGCTTGAGCAGGTAGCCGTCGATCTCGCCTGAATCGAGACGGTTGGAAAGTTCCGCACAGGTGCAGCCTTCTTTGGCCAGTTCTTCAACCGTACCCGGCTCGACGATGGCCGGAAACTGGGACTCCTTGTAATAGGGGAAGTGGCCGGAAGTGCGGTAGAGGCCGAGCTTGCCGATGTGCGGGGTGAAGACCTGATCGTAACCGGTTTTTTGCAGTTCTTCGGCGATAAAGTTCTGTAACTCCTGCCGGATGACGGCTCCGTTCGGGGTCCACAGAACCATGCCCGAGCCGACCGCTTCGTCGATATGGAAAAGCTTGAGCTCCTTGCCCAGCTTGCGGTGGTCGCGGGCCCGTGCCTGCTCGAGGCGTTCGAGGTAGTCCGCCAGTTCGTCTTTACTAGGGAAGGCGGTGCCGTAGATGCGTTGAAGCTGCTTGTTCTTCTCATCGCCCCGGTGATAGGCGCCGGCGATGGAGAGAAGCTTAAAGGCTTTGATCTTCTTGGTGTAGTTGACGTGGCTGCCGCCGCAGAGGTCGATGAACTCGCCATTCTGGTAGAAGCTGACCTGTTCACCCTCAGGGATATCATCCAAACGGCCCAGCTTGTAGCGCTCCTGACCGATGGCTTTAATCTTTTCAATGGCCTCCTCGCGCGAACATTCGATACGTTCGAACTTCTGGTTTTCCTTGATCACCTTTTTCATCTCCGCCTCGATCGCTTCGAGGTCGGCGGCATCGAGCTTCTTGTCCAGATCGATATCGTAGTAGAAGCCGTTCTCCGTGGGCGGGCCGATATCGAGCTTGGTCTCCGGGTAGAGACGGAGCACTGCAGTAGCGAGCACGTGCGAAGCAGAGTGGCGAAGTTCCTCGAGGGGGGACATGTCTTTCATGGCAAAAAGTAAAAATTTAAAATCCGCCCATAGTCGGGTGGAGGGAGATTAGAGAGAGGCCTGACTACGCCTAGTCAATGTTGGATTCTCGGGTATCGTCCATTTGGACGCCCCATCTTTTCCTATCAAACCGATTAGAACTCACGCTGGTTTTAAAAAGTGCGTAAAAATTTCTTGTTTCCTGAATTCGCGCTTACAAACATTAAACCATGTCGAATACCCCAAACTTTTTAAAAGACCATCCCCGCAAGATTGTTTATTTTGGCAGCGATGGGGATGCCGAAACGCTGATTCGTTCGATGTTGGACGAAGCTGCTGACGGCGATTATGATATTAGCACATTCAGCTCCGCCGCAAAACTAAAGGCGATCGACTTACCCAGCTACTGTCACGTCGTCGTATTGGATCTGCGCAGTGCAGACGATTCTGTTGCCGGTTTGATCGAGTGGGTGGGAGAGTTTCAATGTCCGGTCGCTCTCTTTTGTTTATGTAGAGACTGCAACCAGATGCAGAGCTACCAGGAGCACCTCCATCTGGTGGATGATATTCTGCTGGCCGGTGGACTGCAGCCCGGTGAGTTGCCGCTGCGGATCACTCGTGCGGTTGAGAACCGGAGGGCCGGGCTGGCTCGCCGACAGGACCAGGAACTGCTCAGTGCGCTTTTGGATAATGTGCCCGACTCCATTTACTTCAAAGACCGGGACTGCCGCTTTATTCGGGTCAATCCCGCCAAGGCGCGCAAGCACAAGGAGAGTCCGGAGCAGATGATGGGTAAAAACGACTTCGATTATTTTACCGAGGAACGTGCCCGTCCGGCCTACGAAGAGGAGCAAAAGATCATGCGAACCGGCGAATCGGTGCTCGGTGAAGTGCAAAAACTGACTTTCGAGGACGGTAGTGTCGGCTGGGTGAATACATCAAAACTCGTTTTGAAAGATAAGTTCGAACGGGTGATCGGCACCATGGGGATCTCGCGTGACATCACTGCCCAGAAAGAAGGCGAGCGGGACCAGGAACTGCTCAATGAGTTGTTGGATAATATTCCGGACGCGATCTACTTTAAGGACAAGGAAAGTCGTTTCATCCGTGTCAATAAGGCCATGGCGGAAAACTACGGCCGCAGTCTGGACAGTCTGGTTGGTAAGAGCGACTTCGAACTATTTACGGAGGAACACGCGCGTCCGTCTTACGAGGACGAGCAGGAGATGATACGCACCGGAAAGCCAATCGTCGGTAAAATCGAAAAGGAAACCTTTTCGGATGGCAGCACAAAATGGGTCAACACGACCAAGGTGCCGTTGCACAATAAAGCCGGAGCTATCATCGGCACGATGGGGATCTCACGCGATGTCACGCAGCAGATCGAAAGCGAGCTGAAGCTCGAAGAGGTTCAGCGCAGGCTGGAAGAGAGTGATTAAGCCTTTTTCTTCGCAGCTTTCTTCTTGGCCGCCCGCGGCGGGAACTCAAAGCCGATTTTGCCGCTGTCGAAGTTGAGGGTCAGGTAGGCCTTGAATGGCCGCTTGGTGCGCTTGGAGACAAAATCGTTGATCAGCGGTGTCTTGCCCTCGGTGAACAGCTTTTCGACTTCGCCGGGCTGAAGTTCTCTTTGCAGGATTGTCTTGCCGAGGCGGAAACCTTCCGGCGCATCCTTGGTCTTGAGTTGCGGGACGTAGTAAGCCTTATCCGTGGCGTAGAGTTTGGCTTCGGTGCCGTTTTCAAGAGTGATGGATTTCAGGATCTGGTCATCGCTGAGTTCCTCGGCGGATTCGGGTTCATCACCGTCGAAAACAAACTCGGTCTTCCATTTACCCTTCTTGCCGGTCTTGGTGACGTTCTGCACGAGGCGAAGTCCGCCGCTGAACGGCTTGTTGAAACGGGAGACGAAGCCATCGAGCTCAGGTAGTTCCCTCTTGGTAAAGAGTTCCTTCGCTTCCTCTTCGCTTAACCTGCGGCCGGCAATGTGCTTGGAAACACGGAAGTCGCACTCCATTTCGCGGCACTCGTAAGTGGCATCGGTCTGCTTGAGGCGCGGCGCACCGCAGGCCGGGCAGGGGCACTCCAGGTCCGGGAACACCCGGTTCACGGCAGCCTGCATATGGCTGCGGGCCTTTTCCACGACCTCTTCGGTGAACTCGTTGATCTCCTGCATGAAAGTATCCCGCTTGATTTCGCCACGCTCCATTTTGTTGAGCTTGGCTTCCCAGTCCCCGGTCATGGAGGGAGAGCTGAGCGCTTTGATGTCCATCTCCTCACAGAGTTCGATCAGGCGGAGGCCCTTGCCGGTGACGTTGAGGTCGCGACCTTCACGGGCGATATATTTCTGACGGAGAAGGCCTTCAATGGTCGCCGCACGTGTCGCTGGTGTGCCGAGACCGCGTTCGACCATGGCTTCGCGAAGTTCATCATCGTCGATCAGTTTGCCGGCGCCTTCCATGGCGGAGAGCAAAGTGGATTCCGTGTAGCGTGCCGGAGGCTGAGTGGCTTTCTCTTCAATGTCGACAGCGTCGGCCTTGGCATCCTCGCCTTCGTCGACCGCGACCAACTCGTCCTTGGAGGCAGCAACACCGGCGACACGACCGTAGACGCCAAGCCAACCCGGATTCGTAAGAGTTTTACCATTGGTCAGGAAAGTGTCGGTAGCATCCGTGTGGTTGATGGTAGTCAGGCGTTTGGTGACTTCAAACTCGGCGTGGGGAAAGAAGACGGCAATGAAACGCTTCACGACCATGTCGTAGAGCTTGGCCTCGGCATCGCTCAATTTAACCACACGGCCGGTCGGTATGATGGCAAAGTGATCGGAAACCTTGGCATTATTGAAGACGCGCTTACTGAACTGGATCCGGTCGTTCTCCAGCGAATCTGCAGCCCATTTTGCGACGGGGTGTCCGGAGTTGGCCAATTCACGGGTGGTTTCCTTGACCCGTGCAATGTAGTCTTCCGGAAGATAGCGCGAATCCGTCCGCGGGTAGGTGAGCATCTTGTGGCGCTCGTAAAGAGCCTGGGCCAGAGCCAGTGTGTTCTTCGCGGTAAAGGGAGCCTCGCGCTGAAGTGTGGTGAGGTCGTAGAGCTGCGGCGCAATCTGTTTGGTCGGCTTCTTCTCCTCGGTGACGATGCCGGTCTTACCTTCGCAGCGGGTTTGAATGGCATCAGCAGTGGGCTTGTCCCAAATGCGTTCGGCGCGCCCGTGTGGCTTGTCGGGGTTCTTTTTGAAGTCCGGATCGATCCACTTGCCCGGGTAATTGCCCTTGGCGACGGCAAAATCACCATGTACTTCCCAGTAGTCTTCCGGCTTGAAAGCTTTGATTTCCCGCTCGCGCTTGGCCAGGATGGCCAAGGTCGGGGTCTGCACCCGGCCGGCTGCGGTGATATTGAAGCCGCCGTGACGGGAGCGGAAGCAGGTCAGCGCACGGGTGGAATTGAGCCCGACCAGCCAGTCCGACTCGGAGCGGCATTTTGCCGCGTCAGCGAGATTCGTCATTTGCTCGCCGTCACGCAGCTTGTCCCAGGCCTCCTGAATCGCACCCGTTGTCATGGATTGCATCCAGAGGCGCTTGACCGGCTTCTGGATATTGCCGATGTCCATGATGTACTGAAAGATGAGCTCACCTTCACGGCCCGCGTCGCAGGCATTTACGATCACGTCGAAATCCTTTTTCTTGGCCAGCGAGAGCACGTGCTTCAGGCGGGCGTGGGTCTTCTCAATGGGCTGAAGCTCAAACGTTTTCGGAATCGCGGGCAGTACATCGAACTTCCATGGCAGATTTTTGCCGTTGGGGCCTTTCGGCATCTTCAATTCGACCAAGTGGCCCACCGCCGAGGTGATCGCCGCATTGTCATTCTCGAAATATTGGGCATCGCGCGATTTACCCTTCTTGGTGAATTTTCCCAGTTTGCTGGCGAGTGCACGTGAGAGGTCCGTCGCGACGGAAGGTTTTTCGGCGATAATCAAATATTTCATGTAGTAAGTGCTGCAGCGGACGATAAATGCGTCGAAGCTCCCGCAATTTACGGGTGCTGGTCAATTTTTGCGTAGAAAGCGGTGAATAATACTGGCGTCAATCCTCTTTCTGGTTTTTCAAAATCTACCTCCTCTCGTATGAGGAATAACTTTTTCCATGTCGAAGCTTCGCCAATACCGCTACAAAATCATCCGCCGGGCCAATGACTTTGCCCAATTCACCGCGGATGTGATCTATGATCGGCGGCACGGTCGTGCGGCGGAGATCATGGCAAGTTTCCTCCATGGGCTTTCCTATCTTTTTAGCGGAATCGTCCAGTTTCGCTACTATCTTTACGAGCACCGTATTCTGCGCAACAAGCCACTCGGTTGCCTCGTGGTGGTGGTGGGGAACCTCACCGTCGGGGGTACCGGAAAAACTCCGGTGGTGGAAAAGTTTGCCCGGATCCTGAACGAACGTGGCCGCAAGGTGGCCATTCTCAGCCGTGGCTATAAGAGTAAGAAAGAACCTCTGCCGAAAATGCTCTGGCGGAAACTCACGCACGGCGAAGAAGCGCCGCCCAAGATCGTGAGCAACGGCGACGAAGTTCTGCTCGATTCTGAAGTGGCCGGCGACGAGCCTTACATGTTGGCACGCAACCTTCCCGGAGTGGTGGTACTCTGCGACAAGAACCGGGTGAAGGCGGGATCCTTCGCGATCCGGAAGTTCGGCTGTGACACCCTGATCCTCGACGACGGTCTTCAGTATTTGCCGCTGAAGGGCAAGCTGAACCTGCTGCTCGTCGATAAAACCAACCCCTTCGGGAACCAGCACTTGCTGCCGAGAGGCATTTTGCGCGAGCCGGTCAAACACCTTAACCGTGCCAGTTACATCTTTCTCACCAAGTCCGATGGTGCCGAGGACGAAGCCCTGCTCGAACTCATCCGCGAGAACAATCCCAAGGCCGAGATTATCGAGTGTGCCCATAAGCCTCAATTTCTCAGGGCTGTTGACTCCGAGGAAGAGTTGCCACTGGATGTGCTCAAGGATGCCCGGATCGCGGCCTTCAGCGGGATTGCTTCGCCCGAGAGCTTTGAGAAAATGCTCCGTGATTTCGGGGCGGAGATTCGATACAACCAACGTTTTCTCGACCACCACCGCTTCACCCGCAACGAAATCGAGCGCCTTTACAAGAAAGCCGGGGATCTCGAACTCGATATGATCGTCACCACGGAAAAGGACGCGGTCCGCCTCTTCGAGGATATCAAAGCGCCCATCCCGGTCTATTACCTCCGGCTTGAAATCGATATTCTCTCCGGTGGCGAGGATTTCGAAGATGCTGCCGCCCGCATTTGCCTACCCCGCACGAAAAAACCTTCGATCACGCGTGCACCCTGGACATAAGTTGAAGATCCTGGATCAGATCAGTGCTTGAAGCATCCGGCTCTTTACTAAACATTCCTCCTTTTACCGATAACGAACACTCACCGACCACAAACATGGCTGAAACCAAAGAAGCCGAAGCGCGCGACTCAGAAAACGATAAAGTCCAGGACCTCGAGGTGAAGGACGCACAGATTATTTTTAACTCCGTCTGGTCTGCGCTCGAAGAGGAAATCGGGGAGGAGAATCTGCGATTTCCAAAGGAGATCTTTTGGCTGAACGGTGCGCCCGGTGCCGGTAAAGGGACGAATACCGACTTCATCATGCAATACCGTGACCTGACGGCGCCGCCGCTGGTTGTGAGTTCGCTACTCGATACGCCCGAGGCGAAAAAAATGAAGGATGCCGGCCTGCTGGTCGGTGACCGAGAGGTCGTGGAGATTATGCTCCGGCGCTTGCTGGATCCGGTCTTTCAGTCCGGCGCGGTTGTGGACGGCTTTCCCCGCACCAAGGTGCAGGTGGAGTGTGTGAAAATGCTTTACCAAAAGTTGATTGATTTGCGTAACAAATTTCGCGAGACGCTTTTTGCCGAGCATTTCAAAAAGCCACACTTTCATATTGTGGTGCTCTTTATCGATGAGAAAGAGAGTGTGGAACGCCAACTCAACCGCGGCCGCGAGACGATGTCGCACAATGCCGAGGTGGAGGAAACCGGGATCGGCGAAAAGATGGAGCTACGCCCCACCGACCTTGACCCCAAGGCCGCGCTCAACCGCTATCGCACGTTTAAGGAAAAGACCTACGGGGCTTTGAAAGACCTGCGTGAGATCTTTTTCTACCATTTCATCAATGCTCACGGCCCGCTGGAGGAAGTGCGTAAGCGAATCGACGAAGAGCTCCGCTACCAGGGCTCGCTGGAACTCGACGAAGCCACCTATGACCGTATTTCACAGATCCCGGTGGCGGCTACGATCTCCAAGCATGCCCGACAAAATCTGGTGGACCGCTTGGATAGTTACGCGGAACGGCATACCGAGCTCTTTGAGAAAGTCATCGATCTGATCAAGGAAGAGTTCATCCCGATCATTGAGCGGCATGCTATTTCCGGTAGTGCCGTGATTAACACCGAAAGTCCGGTGCTCCAGGATCCCGACGCGCTCGCCATGATGATCGATATCTTCTCCGAACGCGGCTACCACGCCATCATCGATCTCAATCGAGAAGAGATCCCCGAGTCGATCGACCCGAAGACCTTTAAGATCAAGACCCGCATCAAACGGGTCTATCGAGTACGCACCCAGTTCAAGGGGTCGGAAATCCGACGGGGACGTTAGAATCACGGATTCCTCAGTGAATCCGGATTGACTATTCGCCCCTCTCCCTAAACTCGTCCTTTTCTGCGGGTATGGTGTAGTGGTAACACGTGACCTTCCCAAGGTTGAGCTGAGAGTTCGATTCTCTCTACCCGCACCAGCCTTCGCAGGAGCGACGCAACAGCGAAGGCTGTCACGCCGGAGGCTTCACGGGTTGAAGCGTAGGCGGACCGAACGGCAAGCGGCTCTCGCTCCTGACTTCCGCATTCGCGCGCTGCGGCTACGGCGTGATCAAACGGCTTGGCATGCCAGCTTGAGTCTACACCAAAGTTTGGCGGCTACAGCGTACTTTAAAAAGCGGAGCGAAGCTACGAAGCCTGTCCCGGCGTAGAGGAACGTCTTGTGCGGGCGTAGAGTAACGAAGCCCCAAGCCGGGCCCCTCACGCCCGGTAGAACTACGCCCAGGCAAGCCAGGCATTTTCTTCTGGTGGCTGCTTTAATACCACTTCTAAAAAATCATGATTTTTTAGAAGTGGTATTAAAGCAGCTTTCCTTTTGCGTCGGTGCCGCAGAGGGACACTTCCATGCCCAGCTGCTTGGCCAGTTCGGCTTTGGCGTAGAGGCACTTGTCGGCATCCTTTGCGCTGTGGGCGTAGGCGACATTGATATGGTTGGCCTTGTGGCGTGCCATCATCTGGTCGCGGCTCACGCCGTAGGTGACCGCGTGCATGATGGGCCACTGAGGCGTGGTCTCATTCAGGCGTCGCTCTGTTTCTTCCTTCGGCAATTCGATGACCTTGGCGCGCCCGAGGTCCATCTTGAGCTTGCCGTCTTCGATGAAAATCCGGCTCCAGACGATTTCGCCCGGTTTGGCGATACCGTGCAGGGTGGAGCCGCCTTTAGGGAAATACATCGCGGGCTGACGGTAGCCGTGGCTGCCTTTCCATCCGCCAACGTGGTGCTCGACCGGGGCGGACCCCGAGATGAGGAAGACCCATACGTAATCCTTGGTGGTGCCGGATTGATCCCAGTCGCCCCAGCGGATGTCATGCAGCGTGGTTTCAACGGGTTGCTTGAGGGCGGTATGCAGGCGCTTGGTGAGCAGGGCATCGAGGCCGCAGCATTCGTCGACTTCATTAAAGTGAGGGAAGGTTTCTCCTTTGAGAATGATCTTGCCCTCGGCGTTTTTTACTGGTGGCCGGTCCGTGCTGTTGAGCATGCCTTCGACCAAATCGGACGCAGGGCAGAGGTCCTTGAGTCCCTGCTGGTATTGGATGCCAATGGCATCGCATCCGAAGCGGTC
The DNA here is from genome assembly GCF_003185655.1 of Coraliomargarita sinensis. NCBI lineage: Bacteria > Pseudomonadati > Verrucomicrobiota > Opitutia > Puniceicoccales > Coraliomargaritaceae > Coraliomargarita > Coraliomargarita sinensis. The sequence continues at coordinate 21,479 of NZ_QHJQ01000011.1, forward strand.
GCCGATGCGGCAGGCCGCGATATACATTTTGCACTGCTCAATCACCTGAGCCTTGATCAGACCGGTCTTGCCGTTGCGGCCAAAGTGGAAGTTAAATCCTTTCTTTTTAATCCATCCGTAGACTTCTTCCGCCTCCTTCTGTGTGACGGTTTGCATTTCGGCGAAGAGGGCGGACTGGCTGAGTTGTTCTTTGAAGACGCCGGTCTGAAAGAGGAGTTCGTCGGGGATTGCGGCATTGTACATTCCCATACAGAACTCGTCGAAGACACCCATGATGGCTTTGTTTTTGTCCAAATCGGCTGCGATTTTCGCGGCCACCTTCTTCGTTTTGGCGGGGGCGCTTTTGCTTTTGTATTTTTTGACGTGTCCCGTTCGGTGGGTGACCTCGCCCGTTTCCAGCCATTTTCTGAGCTTTTTCTGGAAGCTTTTGTCGCTGCCGAAATTCTCGCTCCAAAGAGTGGAGTATTTGACGCTGGCTTTAGTCAGTGAACCGTTGAGATTGAGCATGCCGACGAGCCCCGGCCATGTGCCGCTCCAATTCGCCACAGTCAGGATCGGGCCCTGATGAGAGATCAGGCCGTGCAGCAAATGATGAGAGTACTGCCAGACCGCTTCGGCGATGATGATCGGTGCCTTCCGGTCAATTTTGGCAAAGACGTCCATGCCTTCTCGCTGGCTGGCAATAAAGCCGTGTTTTTCATCCGGTTTGTAAGGGTGGGCGCGCTTGATCTTAGCGCCGAGCTCTGCAACCACGCTGGCGAGTTCTTTCTCCATTTCATCCTGCTTGGCCCAGCAGTTTTGGTTGGCCGAGAGGCGGAGGTCGCCGTTGGCGACGAGAAGGACGGTTTTTTGTTTAGCTTTTGCCATGATGTTTTTCTGCGGGGTGAAAGTGAAAGGTATAGTGAAGCTGAGAGTGAATTCAGATTTTTGTGTTCGCGTGGCCTTTTTTGAGGATAATGTTTCCGTATTTGGCCATTTCGCCTGTCATCACGATGGCGTAGCAGGACTTGCTGCGTTCGTAGAAGGCGAAGCGTTCAATGCGTTCGATTGAGATGTCGTTATCGACGCCTGCCGTTGACATTGCGGCCCGGTATATTTTTTCCACCTGAGGATCAAGGTTGTCTCCGTCGACAGCTTCCATCATCGCGAGTGGAGCATCGACATAGCGATCGAGGGGGAAGAGGGCGAGTGTGGCCGAAAGTAATTCAGGTATGCCGAGGCCGTCGGCGCGGATCACCCGCCTGCCGAAGCTGTCTCCGGGGTAGTGCGTATCGGCGAGCAAAATTTCATCGCCATGCCCCATACGATAGAGCGCGTTCAGTAAGTCGGGGCTAAGCAAGGGGGAAATACCATTCAGCATGAGAAACCTCTAGATAGGGTTTTGACCTCCCTGCGTCAACTAAAGCTTGTCGGGCACGAATCGTTAAATTGAAGGATCGACGTAAGGATTCAGATGGTCTTTATTAGGGCACGTAATGAGTGGTAATGTACGTTACAGCTTCAAACTTGCCAAAGCGCGAGAGGTCGTCTTCGACGTTGCCACAGAACCTCATGAGCTTGACCAGAGTCATGATTTCCCGGAATGGGCGCGATTGGGTTTTGAGCAGTGTGCCTGTTGTCCTCTAAAGGAAAAAGACTGCGCCTACTGTCCTGCGGCCAAGCAGATTAATGAGGTGATGGAGTCTTTTGCAGATCACGACTCGACCGAATCGGTCAAGGTGACGGTAAAAACGGCTGAGCGGACGTACTATGAAGAATGTGACCTGCAGGTCGGCATCAATTCCATGCTTGGCTTAATGATGGCAACAAGCGGTTGCCCGGTTCTGAAGCCGCTCGGCGCTATGGCGAGCTTTCATATCCCTTTTTGCACCACTCGGGAAACGCTGCATCGCACCGTGGGTTCTTATTTGATTCAGCAATACTTTAAGCAGCTGAAAGGTGACGTGCCTGATTGGGAGATGAAGGAATTGAAAGAACTGTACGACTTGCTGGAGGGCCTGAATCGTGACTTTTCAAAACGCATCCAGAAGTCATCCTGCAGCGATGCCGTCAGCAATGCCGTGGTCATGTTTTTCGCCACTTCAGTCGTCGTCGCCAGCTCCCTGGATCAGCAATTGGCCAGGCACCAAACTTATCTGACTAATACGCCGGAGCCGAACAAATAGAGCAGCGGGCCCACCAGCAGGGCCGAGTCGCACAGTACGCGAAACAGTTCCTGATCGAAGCTTTTTCGCTTAATCTGTAGCAGGCTCAGGAGAAGCATTGAGGGTAAGAGGGCAGTCAGGCAGTCGCTGAAAAAGGAAACGCCGATGCCTGAAGCCAGAAGGGGGAAGCCCCATGATGGCTTCAGGATGCTCGAGATGGATTGTACTTTGAGCCGTGTGTCGACAGAGGTTTCTTTCCAGCTGATGGCGAGGCAATTGATCAGGCACAGCAAGGTGAAACCCAGAAGGGAGGCCCACTGAATGGTCTCAGTTAAAAAGACCTGACTACCTCCGGCAAAGATTGCTGCCACAATCAACTCTTTCGGAAAGAAACGCTTCGAATAAATATGGTTCAAGCAGGTGTAGGTCAGGCAAAAGAGGAGCAGGATGAATCCCTTAAAAAGCTGAGCCTGCCCCAAGCAGGCAAAAGCCAGGGAAATGTTGAACACCAGAACTGCACCCCAGACGGTCCAGAGAACTCGGTAGTGGCGCTTGGCAAATCGATGACGTGCTGAGATGAGCTGACTTGACTGTCGTGGACCGGCATCGAACAGGCGGTCGGACTGATAAGTCAGCCAGACGGAGAGAGCCAGCACAGGATAGGCGCCAAGTCCGGGGCCCATATTCTGTTCCTCCGCGAAGACCCTTAGCCATGCGACCGCAATAACGCTCGCATCAACAGCGAGTAGATTGGGCCACTGCCAGCACTTGATTTTTGTCATGATTCAGTTTTGCACTCCCTCCCGTCAGACTCAGAGTATCTACCATGCAGTCAACCTCTGCAGAAACTTCAATCGAAAGCAGGCCGAAGCGTTCAAAGCTTGGACCGCTGGCTCTGGCGATTATCCTACAGGTCGGCTTGCTGTTTCTCGCCGTCTTCGTGGTGGTTCTGGTGCCCGAGTTCAAGTCCGACCCGGAGTTTGTTGCGCGGAAGAAGATTTACCTGCCGCAGAAAGAACTCGAACACAAGGTGGCGGTGGCCGAATTTCAAAATGCCGCCAGTTCGCCAATGCAGTTGGAGCGTATCAGTACTCAGGCACTCTTGCCGGATAGCCTGCCATCGCTTCCTGATTTGCCTCAAAGCGACTTCAAGCCTATCGAACAAAATCCTGCTGCCATGCAGTCGGATGCTCTACTCGGGCAATCCGGAATTCTCGGCGCCCTGCAGGGATTACAGACCGAGTCGTCATCGGCCTCGCTTTTTGGTATCGAAGACAGTGGGCAACGTATCCTTATCCTGTTTGATAACAGCTCGAGCGTTTTAAACAAGGCGAGCCAGGCTGGTGTCAGTACCAGCCGTTTTGTGAGAGAGCTGACTGGTTTGATCAACGGACTGAACGCGAACACACTGTTCGGTTTGATTCCTTTCTCGCGGGATGTGGGTGCTTTTCGCGACTACATGGTGGCGGCAGGGATGCGAAACAAACGCACAGCGACGGACTGGATTTCGTCGCGCATTCGCACCCAAAGCCATCAAACCGGGTTGCCTTATGAAGTCGATGGTGTGCAGGGTGCGCTATCCGTGGCCTTTCAGATGGAACCCGATGTGATTTTCCTGATTTCGGACGGAGACTTTCAGCGCAACCTTTCCGATCGTGGCGATGTTCCCTGGGATGATGTTGAGCGCACTTTACGCCGGTTGATTCGGGAGTATGGGATCGAGCCAAGAATCCACGGTATAGGATTCAGGGTTGAGCCGGAAGATGCCGAAGCGATGGAGAAAATCACCCGCCGCTATGAAGGCAGCTTCAAGCAGTTCTAGGATTCGTCGAGGATGCTCTGAAGTTCTTTGGCGAAGTCGCGGACGATGCCATCCCAGCCCAAGGATTCGGCGGTGGTTCGAGCAGCGCTTCTCACTTCGGGCCAGTGGTCGATCGCATCGAATGCCCGGAGGGTGGTCGCTATGAATTCCTCTTCCCGGTCGTAGGTGGCAAGAAAGCCATTGCCACCGTCCTTGATGAAACGATGCGGCGCCGCGTAGTCGTAGGCGACGGTGACAAGCCCCGAAGCCATTGCCTCGGTCACGACGTTGCCGAAGGTTTCCGTCACACTCGGAAAGACAAAGATATCACCCGAGGCGTAGTGCCGGGCCAGATCTTCACCCTGCTGCATACCACAGAAAATGAACTCCGGGTGGGCTTTTTCCAGCTTGGCACGCTCCGGTCCGTCGCCGACCAAAACACAGGAGACTTCGGGAAGCCGGGCCTGGATGGCTTCAAACGCCTTTGCCGCCAGCGGGATATTCTTCTCGGCCGCGAGCCGGCTGACAAAAATGGCCACGATGCCGTTATCGCCTTGAATGCCCCAGCGCTGCCTCAGCGCCGGGTCACGCTTGTCCGGATTGAAAAGATTCGTGTCGACGCCACGGCCCAGCAAGCGCGTGTGCTGAATTCCCATGGCATCGAGTTTGGCGATCACATCTTGCGAGGGCGCAAAGGTGCGTCGTGTGCGGTTGTGGGTTTTTCGGAGGAAGCCGCGCACCATTCGTTCCAGAATGGGCAGCTTGTAGTGCTTCATGTATTCGTGGAAATTGGTATGAAATCCGGACACAACAGGGGTCTCCAAGTCTTCCGCCGCCCGGATCGCCGATTGCCCGAGCGGGCCTTCGGTGGCGACGTAGATGATGTCCGGTTGTTTGAATTTCCAGTGTTTGCGTAGCTTGGCCCGGCAGGGCAGACCGAAGCGCAAGCCATCGTAGCCGGGCAGTGGCAGCCCGGTAATGATGAAGGTATCCTCGTAAGTCGCGTGTTGCGATTCAGAGCTTTGCCGTGGTCGAACAATATCGACATGGTGGCCCTGACGTTTCAATTCGCCGCTGATCCGGTGCAAAGTCATGGCCACGCCATTGACTTCAGGCGGGTAGGTTTCGGTAACAATGCAGATTTTCATGGCCGGATCGACTATTGCTTTGTCGTGGTAGCGGCACAGATTTTCAACTGTTTCTTTTTTTACGATTCGGTGACACAGACTTTACACATCATTACCGGGGCCACCGCCGTCGGCAAGACGGACTATGCCTTAAGCTATGCCGAAGCGCATAATGCGGAGATTGTCTCCTGCGATGCCTCCCTATTCTACCGCGGTATGGATATCGGCACGGCCAAGCCGACAGCTGCGGAAATGGCCCGCGTGCCGCATCACCTGATTGATATCTGCGAGGTTAACCAGCCTTACGATATTGTAACTTATGTGGAGGACGCCCGTCGCGCAATTGAAGAGATCACCTCGCGAGGCAAGTCAGTTGTCGTGACGGGGGGGAGCGGGTTTTACCTGAAAAGTTTTCTGGCTCCCGTGATTGATACTTTGGTCGTGCCGGACGAAGTGCGACAGAAAGTTACCACGTTATTTGAGGAAGAGGGTCTGGAAGCTTTGCAGCGTCAACTGCAGCAGTTGAACCCCGGCGGCGTGGCGAATCTGGATGTCAAAAATCCTCGGCGGCTAATGCGCGCTTTGGAGCGTTGCATCGTCTCGGGTAAGACTTTGAGCGAGCTTCAAGCTGAGTTTGCGGCTAGGCCCCGGCCCTACGCGGATTTTGCGAAAAAGGTGATCCTGCTGGAGAGGGAGAAGGAAGAGTTGAATGAACGAATCAAGCTGCGGGTTGAGCTTATGATGCGCCAGGGCCTGATCGAAGAAGTGCGCCGACTGCGTGATCGGGGGATTGAAGAAAATTCCAGCGCGGCCTCAGCTATTGGCTACCGTGAAACACTCGCCTGCTTAAAAGGAGAGCTGGATCGTGATGCGCTTGTGCCTGCCATCGTTCAAAATACGACTCGTCTGGCAAAAAAGCAGCGCACCTGGTTTCGGACTCAGATTACCGTGGACGAAAGGATTCGATTCTAATCGTTCCCATTGCGCTCCGTGAATAAAATCATCATTTATGGTAAACGAAGAATCGGTCTAGACATGTGCAAAACAATGAAAGTGGGGTGGTTTCTTAGCCATGCTTTCCATTGGAGATTCCGGGTACAGCTTATCGATGGATGGCTTCTTGTCCTTGAAAACCGGGCGATCATGCTTGATTTGCAGTCGGAGCATTAAAAGAATCCCAAAAGTTGCACGGAAGCCGGCCGGATTACTGAACTTGAAAGAATTGTCTCCCCACCCACCATCAACAAAGACTTATGAATCGATTCCGCCAGGGAAATAAGGGCAAGGGCCCCAAAAAATCCGAGCAAACCGAGCGTCCGCGCCCGTTGCGTGAGTTTAGTGATCAATCCCAGGATTCCCCGCCTTCTGAGTTGAAGCAGCGCATTCAAGTCGCCGCTTACTGGCTAGTGCCCTTACTCGTCTTTCTTCTGATCATTCTGGGTGGAGCGTACTTTGCACTGAACTATCAATTTGATGAAAAATCCGAGTCATCCAAGGAAACGGACGTCGCCTTTACCCCATCATCGGGTGAGGTCGAGGTTCCCGAACTAATGGCGGCCCATCTTAATGCGATCGGAGGACGCGAAGCCTTGTCGCAGGTTCGCTCCGTTCGTTACGAAGGCCAGGTTACTTTTAATTCAGGCAAGAATAACTTCCAAATGCTCCTCATGAAACCGGACAAGGGGATGCTGGTGACGAATCCCGGTGAGCCGGGCAACCTCAAGTTAATGCTAAATGGTGAATATGCCTGGCAGGTGATGGAGAAACAAGATGGGTCACGCACCGTTTCGCGCCTGGATGAAGAGGGCACGCAGTCATTAAAGTGGAGCCTGCGTGTGCATAATACATTTCGCACAATCGCATTGGAGGGGGCCATCACCGATCTTACGGTTCGTGAAGTCGATCATCTGGGCAGACCTTGCTACGAAGTGAGCCGAACGAAAGAGAGCGGTGATGAGTTTCTGGCCATTTTGGACAAAGAGACACTATATCTCTTAAAAACCGAAGAAACCGTGAGCGGGAAGAACAGTTCGGACAAGTTTACCGTTCTTTATGATGATCATCGAATGGTATCAGGTGTGATTGAACCCTATGAAACCAAGTTATTCCGGAATGGTGATTTGGACAACGAGGTGGCGATTGATTCGATCCGTATCAATACGGGCGTCATTTCTTCGCTCTTTGAGGTGCCCGAGGAAATCCGTTAACAGCCGTGTCGTTTATGAGCGGGCCTGACGGAATTTTTTTGGTGAGAGGCCGGCTCTTTGTTTAAACCAGGCGGAAAAGTGGTGTGGTTCTGGATAGCCGCAGGCTTCACCTACTTTCGTGATCGTGTGATTTGTCTGAGTCAGCAGAGTCATTGCAGCTGCGAGGCGTCTTTCGCTGATCATTTGGTAGGGACTTTTGTTCAGCTGACGACGTATGGTAAGCTCCAGGGCCCGGCGCGAAATGCCCAGAGTATGGCAGAGAGACGCAACGTCGAATCCAGCTTGTCCCATTGATTCTTCGATCAAGGCCGTAGCCCGTTCGGCCAGCCGGGCTTGGGGAGAGGGTAGGGTTGATTCTCTGGGAATAAGTTTTGCCGTGATTAACTCCACGCCCGTTCTTGATGAAAGCGGGTCTTCTTTTTGAAGGAGTTTTTCCATCTGTTGGGCTGCTCGGTAACCGATTTCGCGAGCGGGGATTTCGAAGCTGCTAAGCCCGGTGCCGGCAAAGGTTGATTCAGCAGGCTCGTTACCGACGCCGACGACGAGCAAGTCCTTGCCCACTTCCATCTCGAAAAGGCGTGCCTCTTGACACACTTCCCGGGCGATACGATCGTTCGAGCAAAGCACGCCAACCGGTGCATCCAGATCATGCAAGCGTTCGACCTGAACACGTCGCAGCGTGGTGGGACTGATCTTGTGGTAACGCTGTGGCGGGCAACTTTCGACAAAGGCCGTTTGCCGAATCCGGTTAAAGTAAGCTTCATCCTGACTGATAAAGGTGAGTGATCTGGCGCCCTGTTCGAGTAGGTGTCGCGCGGCCGTTTGTCCGATGGATTGATCATCCAGACAAATGCTTGGCACTTTGGTGATCCTGGAAAAGTTAAAGAGATTCACGGCGACCACTTGGTGGGCACTTAGCCCCTCTATCCAGCTATCACTCACGAAGGTGCCGATCGCTCCGCTCAGACGCCCCGAAGCGGCTATTTCCATGAGCTTGGTCTCGAAGTCAAAATTCAAGGGCAACAAACGCCAGCTCAGGCCCTGTTTCTGCACGAAATCACTGACGCCACTGAAGATTTCCGCGGCATGCCTGAAGTTGAGATCATAAGCAATCGCCACCAGGTCAGGGCTGTTTTTCATGTAAAATACGCATATATATAAATAAAAATACGTAAATACGAAAAGACAAGCGTGGAGCGATGTCGTATACTCTGAATATGAAAAAAGCGCTTATTACCGGAATCACCGGTCAGGACGGATCCTATCTGGCAGAGTTTCTCATCGAGAAAGGTTACGAGGTGCATGGCATTATCCGTCGTGCGTCGACTTTTAATACGGATCGCATCGACCACCTTTACAACGATCCGCACATCCATGGCACAAAGCTTTTTCTCCATTACGGTGACCTTGCTGACGGGGTTCAGATGGTGAAGTTGCTCTACGCGCTCAAGCCGGATGAGATTTACCATCTTGGAGCGCAGAGTCATGTACGGGTGTCCTTTGACGTACCGGAGTACACCGGAGATGTGACCGGCCTCGGAACGCTGCGCATCCTGGAGGCGATTCGCGAAGTCGGTCTCGATAACAAGTGTCGTTTTTATCAGGCCTCCTCTTCCGAGATGTTTGGGCTGGTGCATGAGGTGCCGCAGACGGAAACGACACCGTTCCATCCTCGCTCCCCTTATGGTTGTGCCAAGGTTTACGCCTATTGGCTGACGGTAAACTACCGGGAGTCTTACGGCCTCCATGCGACGAACGGTATTCTCTTCAATCACGAATCTCCCCGTCGCGGAGAGACTTTTGTCACTCGCAAGATTACCCGAGCCGCCACCCGGATCAAGATGGGGCTACAGGAAAAACTTTATCTGGGGAACCTGGACGCTCAGCGGGACTGGGGGTATGCCAAGGAGTATGTGGAAGCGATGTGGTTGATGCTGCAGCAGGACAAGGGGGATGACTATGTCATGGCGACCAATGAAACCCATTCCGTGCGGGAGTTTGTCCAGGAAACCTTCGCGCTTTTGGATCTCGATTGGGAAGAGTACGTGGACTACGATCAACGCTATGAACGCCCGGCCGAGGTGGACCTGTTGATCGGGGATGCTTCCAAGGCGAAACGTCAACTCGACTGGGAGCCCAAAGTGCGTTTCAAGGAATTGGTAAAAATTATGGTGGATGCCGATCTGGTAATTGCGAAACAGGAGTTGGCCTATCAACAGGCGATCAACGCGTAGCAGGAATCTTAATGATAATCGTGTTCGTCATCGATTCTGGAGGGGAAGATACGATTAAGAGTAAGAGTAGGATTAAGATTAAGGTTACGATTAGTAGTAGGATTAAGAGAAAAAACGTATGAACAAAAACGCCAAAATCTACGTCGCTGGTCATCGTGGCATGGTCGGCTCTGCGGTGGTCCGGGCGCTAGAGACGGAAGGGTATACAAATCTCGTGACCCGCACGCGCGGAGAACTCGACTTGACCAGCCAGGCGGCGGTAAGGGACTTTTACTCCTCGGAGAAACCTGAAATCGCTCTGATTGCGGCCGCCCGGGTCGGTGGCATTCATGCGAATAATACCTACCCGGCCGAATTCATGTTTGAGAACCTGGCCATTGCGCAAAACACCATCGATGAAGCCTACCGTGGCGGGGTGGGGCGCGTACTCTTTCTGGGCAGCACCTGTATCTACCCGAAACTTGCGGAACAACCCATCAAGGAAGAATCACTTCTGACGGGTTCGCTTGAGCCGACCAATGAAGCCTATGCGATAGCGAAAATTGCCGGCCTGAAGCTATGCCAGTTCTACCGCCGGCAGTACGGGTTGACGTACCACTCTGCCATGCCGACGAATCTTTACGGGCCGGGAGACAACTATCATCCGGAGAACTCGCACGTGCTCCCGGCTTTGATCCGTCGTTTTCACGAGGCCAAGGAAAACGGTGCGCCCGAAGTAATCATTTGGGGGACGGGGGAGCCCCTTCGCGAATTTCTGCATGCGGACGATGCCGCCTCCGGTATCCTGCACTTGCTCAAACTCGAGTCGCCTCCCGATTGGGTGAACCTCGGCTGTGGGGCGGACATTTCCATCGCCGATCTCGCCCGGCTGGTTCAACTTGCGACCGGTTATGAGGGAAAGCTCAGCTTCGATACGAGCAAGCCGGACGGCACGCCGCGTAAGTTGACTGATATCTCCCGGATTCGGGAAACCGGTTGGAGCCCGAAGATCCCGATCGAAGAGGGAGTCGCTCTGGCTTACCAATCGTTTTTGCAAGAGAAGGCCTCCGGGGCATTGCGCGAGTAAATTGCCCGCGTTCCCTGCGGCTGGCTCGACCGCGGGGATGAATCGTAAAAATCTCCTTTTCAAACCGGCCGGTTTGCGAGAGCGTTACGGCTTATGATTACTACTACCGATGCCTTGGCCGATGTCGTGCGCCGTGCGCGCGAAGCGGGAGCTGTCGGCGTCGACACTGAATTTATCTGGGAGCGAACCTATTATCCCACGCTCGGCGTGGTGCAGATCGGGTATCCTGACGGCGAAGCCGTATTGATTGATGCACCCGAGATTGAGGACTGGTCGCCGTTGGCCGAATTGATGTCCGACCCCGACACGGTCAAAATTCTTCACGATGCCCAGCAGGACCTCAATATCCTCTACCGCGCCTGTGGCGGCCTGCCGAAAAATATTTTCGACTCCCAGCGCACGGCGGGCTTTGTTGGCTTGTCTTCTACGATCTCTCTGAGTGAAGCACTCAAGACGTTGCTCCGCGTCCGCCTGGCGAAAACCGAGACCCGTTCCGACTGGACGGCCCGACCGCTGACCGAGGCGCAGGAGAAATACGCGAAGGAAGACGTGGCCCATTCCGTCGAGCTGATGCTCAAGATCATGAAGAAGGCGGAAGAGCTCGGACGCGCCGATTGGATCAAAGACGAGATGCGGATGTATGAGGAGGAGTCGCTCTACGAGGAACGCGACCCCGACGCCGAGATGCCACGCGTTCGTGGCAGCGGTTCACTGACCAAACAGCAGCGCGAAATGTTGCGGGCACTCGGTTCCTGGCGCGAGCTCAAGGCCCGCCGTCGTAACCTCCCCCGCGGCTTTGTGCTTTCGGATGATGGTATTATTTCCCTGATAAAGAGACCGCCCTCGAAGCCTGACGATATCCGTCAAATGAAAGGGTTGAGTGAGCGCAACGCCAACCGTAACCGTGGTGCCATTTGGGAGGCGATCGAGCGCGGCCGTAACGGCGAGATGCCGGATTTGCCCAATAACAAGCACAAGGGCCCGCAGCCGGACGACGGCTACGAAGCCCGTGTTGATCTGGCTCTGGCTTTCATTAAAGGCACCTGCCTGGCGGCCCAGATCGATCCCGCTTTGATTGGTAACCGCGCGGAAATCACCACTTTTATCCTGGAAATCGAGAGTGCCTGTCCCACCCGTCACCGTCTGTTTTCCGGCTGGCGCGGCGAGTTCTGCGGCAAAGCATTGCAGGACCTGCTGAATGGTCAGGGCAGTGTTGCTGTTGATCCGAAGACGCAGTTGCCCAAATTCCTCGGGTAAAACTGACTTTCTGTAGACCGTGGAGGCCTTTTTTGTCAGCTGGCTCCTGCAGGTGGACAGGAATGTCCGCGCTCCATTGGACGTCACTTTTAATTGCACCTGGGTCTGCTAAGTTTTTGATATGGTAGTGGCTGCGCTTGCGCATGCCAGTGTGGTGCAGTCGCAAATCCCGAAAGCTTTCATGGTAGTCTTCAGGAGTGCCCCTTTAATTTAAATAACCCCCACTTTTTTCTAATAAAGCATCACTCTGATGCGTTGTTCATGTGAAACCGCTTGGTAGCGCTGCCGGGCCATCACCCCTAATCACAATGAAAAATGAACAACCAAGTCCCGATTCAGAGTGGATGCGCTCCCTGGTGGACGCGCACGCGGCAGACCTCACCCGATATGCCGCTTCCATTCTTGGCGATACCGATAGCGCCAAGGATGTTGTGCAGGAAAGTTTTATTCGTCTGTGGCGCGAGCCGCGCGAGGAGGTCGAAGATCACGTTCGCCCCTGGCTGTTTCGCGTCTGCCGAAACTGTGCCCTCGACCAGCGCCGGAAAGGAGGCCGCATGAGACCGCTCAACGAAGTTGATACCGCAACCCGGCCGGCCGAAGAGCAGGGTCCGGAAACAAGGGTGGAGCAGCGCGACAGCCACGCACAGGTATTGCGCCTGATGCAGCAGCTGCCCGAGAACCAGCGAGAGGTCGTGCGTCTGAAGTTTCAGAACGGCCTCAGTTACAAGGAGATTGCCAGCGTGACCGAGCTCTCGGTCACGAATGTCGGTTTCCTTCTCCACACCGCACTCAAAACCCTCCGCGCGCAAGTCGCGGCTATCGGAGAGTAATCCGAAAGGAGATTAGCTATGAAAATTTCAAAAACAGATCCCAGATTGACCGCTTACGCGCTTGGCGAAATCGATGATTCCAAAGAGCGCAATCAAATCGAAGAGGCCGTCGCGGCCGACACAGAGTTGCTGGCCGAAGTTCAGAGTATCCGCAGCATGAGCGACCTGCTCATCGGTGAACTCAAAAACGAAGCCGCACCCGGACTCAGTGAGTTCGAAAAAGCCAAGTTGGAACAAGTGCCAGCGGCGAAGCCGAAGCGTACACTCGTACAATTACTGCTTTCCTGGCCGGTGGCGACAGCGACAGCGGCTGCTGTTCTCGCATTGTTATTCATTCCGCAGTTGGACCGGATTAAGATGACAGTTCCCGAGATTCAAACCTCGGAGAATGATGGCGCTGCGGTGCGCTACCGTGAACTCAAAGTCGATATTCCGGCTGAGTTGATCGAGGGCACGCCGCAGCCGATTAAGGTGCCCAATCTCGAACCAGCTCCAACGAGTGCTCCGCGTATCTTCGTTGCTGAGCCCAAGAAAGAACCTGAGTATACAGCTAAAGTTGAGCAACGTAGCAGCTCGACGCCGCCGCCACGAAAACCGACGATTGTGGTCAATAATCCTTCGGATGTGGCCGTCCCGGAATTGAACATTGATGTCAACGCCGACTCCAGCGCTGTCTACAATCGCGGTGGAGGAGGTTTTGCCGGAGGGTTGTCCGCAGTCCGGGATATATCGGATGGATCAACTCAATACGGCTACTCTGCAAATGCTTCCGAGCGGCAGGCAACTGACGCACTGCCGCCACCCGTTACTCAGCCGAAGCCGGGGTCGAGGCAGGATTGGAACACGGAGAAGTATGATCCGATTGAGGATACGGATTTTCGCTCCCCACTTGTGGCCCCGCTCTCGACCTTCTCCATTGATGTCGATACGGCGAGCTATGCCAACGTCCGCCGCTTTCTCAATCAGGGACAACTGCCTCCGGCCGATGCGGTGCGGATCGAGGAGTTAGTCAACTACTTCAACTACGACGATGCCGCGCCAACTGAATCGCTGGAAGAAGGTGGTGATCCCTTCGCGGTGCACATGGCTCAGGCCAGTGCTCCGTGGAACCCTCAGCACAGCCTGATGCGCATTGCCCTAAAAGGCTACGAAATGCCCTGGAGCGAACGCCCGGCATCGAATCTGGTCTTCCTGCTCGATGTCTCCGGGTCCATGAGCAGCGCTAATAAGCTGCCGCTGGTCAAAGAAGCCATGCAGATCCTGATTCGTCGATTGGATGAACGCGATCGGGTGGCGATTGTGGTCTATGCCGGGGCATCCGGTCTGGTGCTGCCCTCGACGACTGCGAACAACAGCGAGACGATTGAGCATGCGCTCAATAACTTGAAGGCCGGGGGTTCCACCAATGCCGGTGCCGGCATCGATCTGGCCTACAAAGTGGCCCGCGAGCACTTTATCGAGGGCGGAAATAACCGGGTCATCCTCTGCACCGACGGCGACTTCAATGTCGGCCAGACCAATCGTGGTGAGCTGACCAGCATTGCCGACGAGCAGGCCGGCGAAGGCGTCTCACTGACCATTCTCGGTTTCGGGATGGGGAACTACAAGGATGACATGTTGGAAGACCTTTCCAATAAAGGGAAGGGGAGCTATGCCTATATCGATTCCCGTGCCGAGGCCCGTAAGGTTTTCCTCGAGGACCTTGCCAGTAATATCTTCAAGATTGCCAAGGACGTGAAGATCCAGGTCGAGTTTAATCCGGAACAGGTTCAAGCGTATCGATTAATCGGATACGAAAACCGCCGCCTGAAGGCCGAGGACTTCAATGACGACAAAAAGAAAGCCGGCGATATCGGTCCGGGGCACTCCGTGGTGGCGTTCTACGAGGTCGTGCCCGCCGGCATCGAAATGGATCTTCCCGGTGTCGATAAGCTGCGTTACCAGAAAAGCGCGGAGGCCAAACCGGTTCCGGGCGAAGTCGCGACGGTAAAACTTCGTTACAAGCGCCCCGATGCCGATACCAGTCGCCTGATCATGCAGACGGCTCATAGTGGCGATCTGCTGGAATTCAACGACGCCAACGATGACTTCCGCTTTGGGGCGGCGGTAGCGGCATTCGGCTTCAAGCTGCGCAGTTCGGAGACGATCGGTGAATTTAACTACGCCGAGATTGAGCGGATCGCCGCGGGGGCTATCGGTCTCGATTCCGGAGGGCACCGATCCGAATTCACCGAACTGGTCCGGCAGGCCGAAAGGTTGAGCCGCCAAAACTAAACGAAGCCTTCTCCTCGAACAGGGTGTCGCAACCAGCGGCACCCTGTTTTCTTCGAGCCTTCAGGAGGATGCCAGTGGTCAGGCCCTACGCTTTGATCCCCTGCTTTCGATCGTTCCCACTTGACGAAATTTTTTGTCAGTTGATCATACCGTCATGAATAAATTCTCCATACTCTCGTTCATCTGTCTTTGTTTTTCCTTCGTCGCGTTTACTGGTTGCGGTAAGTCGATCGGGGTGGTCGATGCGGGTACCTACAAGGGCACAATCGATAAGGTGGTTCCGGAAGAAGAAGAAATTTACGTGACTCTGGAGAACGGTGTGCGGCTCGAGCTTTACTTCAATGAAGACACCGAACTGGTGAAGGGCGACGAGGCGGTCGATTTCTCGACCATCACCCAAAATGCTTCCGTGGAGATCACCGTGGCCCGAGAGGGAAACCGGAATATCCCTGTCCGGGTTGTGTTGCTCTAGCGGCTTGCTGAGAGCCAACGCACTTTCATTTTCATGATCACGACGGGGCTTTTGGCCAGTGCCGGAGCGGACGGCCTTTCGAGCATGTGGCGGATCGAATTGCTGCATCCCGCCGTGGTTCATTTTTCCGTCGCGCTCACGGTTGTGGGCAGCCTCTTCTATCTGGTGGGTCTTTTAGGGTCGAGTTATCCCGCTTGCCAATCGTTCCGCCTGACCGCCTGGTGGCTGCTCCTCTTGGCTTGCCTCGCAAGCTGGGCCAGCCTGCAGACCGGGTTCTGGGCGGATCATGCGGTGGGACGGGAGCTTTTTGATCCGCGGCCCCTAAAGGATCATGAGCGGTTCGGCCTAGGTTTCAGCTGGGTGTTGAGCGCGACGGTTCTTGTTGAGGGCTTGCGGCTTTTCGTTTCAAGGCTTCGTTCTTACCGGAAGTATCTTACCCTTCTGGTTATGATCGGACTGGTCGCGTCCTGTGGTCTGGTGGCGTGGACGTCCCACCTGGGAGCTGGGCTGGTTTATCAGCAGGGAGCCGGAGTACAGATGCCCTCGGAGGTTAATGAATCCCGAGACTGAGCATGGCGTCTGCCACACGCTTGAAGCTGGCGAGGTTGGCACCTTTCACGTAGTCGACCCAATCGCCCTCGTCGCCCTCGCGAACGCACTGCTCGTGGATGGTCTGCATAATTGCGGCCAGTTCCTTTTCCATACGCTCGCGGTCCCAAGAAAGGCGCATGCTGTTTTGCGTCATCTCGAGTCCGGATACGGCCACGCCGCCGGCGTTCGCGGCCTTGCCGGGTGCAAAGTAGCACTTGTTGCGACGGAAAAGGTCGATCGCCTCCAAAGTTGCGGGCATGTTGGCCCCTTCGACGACGCCGAGACATCCGTTCTTTAGCAGTGTCTTCGCCGCCTCGCCGTCGAGTTCGCCCTGTGTCGCGCAAGGAAAAGCCAGATCGCAGCTCACTCCCCAGGGCGCCTCGTCCGCGTGGTAGTCGCAGCCGGTCGCTTCGGCGTATTCTTTGAGTCGCCCGCGCTGGACAAATTTCAGCTCCTTGATCGAGGCAATCGCCTCTTCGTCCAAGCCGTCCGGGCAGTGGATAAAGCCGTCCGAGTCGGAAAGCGTGACGACTCTGGCACCAAGGCTGGTCAGTTTTTCGGCGGCGAACAGCGCCACGTTGCCGGCTCCCGAGAGGGCGCAGATTTTCCCCTCTAGCCCGTCCTTGTGCCGCCGCAGCATTGTCTCGGCAAAGAGCACCGCACCGTAGCCGGTGGCTTCGGTGCGAAGCACGCTGCCGCCGTAGCCGACACCTTTGCCGGTCAGGACCGCTCGCGACTCGTCCTGCAGGCGCTTGTATTGACCATACAAATAGCCGATCTCGCGCTCGCCGACACCGATATCGCCGGCGGGAACATCACGGTCGGGCCCGATGTGTCGCGCCAGCTCGGTCATGAAAGACTGGCAAAACCGCATGACCTCCCGGTCCGACTTGCCCCGCGGATTGAAATCCGAGCCGCCTTTACCGCCTCCCAGCGGAAGCTGGGTCAGCGCATTCTTGAAAACCTGTTCGAAGGCTAGAAATTTGAGAATACCCAGATTGACGGAGGGGTGGAAACGCAATCCGCCCTTGTAAGGTCCCAGGGTGCTGTTGAACTGCACGCGGTAGCCGCGGTTCACCCGGACGCGTCCGGAGTCGTCCTCCCAGCAAACACGAAAGCTGAAAATTCGATCCGGTTCGACCAGACGATCCAGAACCGCATCGCGATGCAATGTTTCCCAATCTTCGACTTCGGGAAAGACGGTTTGCATGAATTCCCGCACCGCGTCGTGGAATTCCTGCTCGTTGGGATGGCGCTCGGCAAGCTCTTGGAGAAAAGTGTCCAATTTCTCGGAAGCGGGGTTGTCCTTACGTTTTTGGTTCGAGGTTGCGGAGTTGGTTTTGTTGGATGCGTTCATGATTCAGGCATTCGGGTGGTCCCAATTTTTGTGAGACTACCACGCCCGGTTCCCGAATTAAAGCGCGATCAGCAGATCGGTTCGATAGTGTCCGGGATGCGAAGGTAGTTGATTTTCTGCTACGGCAGGACCGCGAAGTTGTTACCCTTTGTAGGCGTTTGTGTGCACGCCCTGCACGCCGAGACCATCGACCACGAAGACCTTTCCCGCGTCCGGTTCGTCGGCGTCCTTTTTTATTCCGGTGGTGACAAAGAGGCGGTCCAGTTCTGGGCCGCCGAAGGCGCAGGCGGTGGTTTCGACCGCCGGGATGTCGACCTGTTGAAGTTTTTCGCCGGTTTTGGGATCGAATCGCACGACGCAGCCACCGTGACAGAAGGCCACCCAGACTTTGTCCTCGGTATCGATCGTCATGCCGTCGGGTGAGCTGTCGTAGCCGGCGGCCTCGGTGTCGACAATCACCCCGGCGTCGGCGATCCGGCCGCTCTTGCTGTCGAAATCGTAGGCACGGATTTCGCGCGTCGGGGTGTCGATATAATACATTCGGTTCGCCGCGGCATTCCAGCAGATGCCGTTGGAGTTGGTGACGCCGAAGATTTGAACTGAAAGATCGTGATTTTCGTCGAGGCGGTAGAGCTTGGCATCGCCCGTTTTTTTGACGAGGCTGATCGTGCCGGCCCAGAAGCGTCCGGCCGGATCGCATTTGCCGTCGTTGAAGCGGTTGTCGGGGCGCTTTTCCGCCTCGGGGTCGGCGAGGTTTTGCTTATCACCTGTGGCCGGATCGAATGAATAGATACCGCTGTCGCCCGCACAAAGGTAGCCGCCACTGGCGCGCGGCACGACGGTGCCGATTCGTTCGCCAATTTCGTAAACGGTTTCCGCTCCGCTCTCCGGAGCGAGTTCGATCAGGGCATGTCTTTCGATATCGACATAGACGAGCTTGTCCTGCCACCAGATGGGCCCCTCGCCCCATTTCGAGATGCGCGAGCCGATAGTTTTTACGGTTATTTTTTCCATTTGGTGACTCTAGCAAGCAAGCTGTCGCTGGGTCAACTGAACCTGACCGGGAGTCAGTGGCTCACTTTGGCTCCAGATCGAACCCGTCTTTACCGTCCTTGACGACCCAACCCTTTACGAGCAACTCGTCGCGAAGGGTGTCCGCTTTGGCAAAGTCCTTGGCTTTTTTCGCGTCCCAGCGTTCCTGGGCAAGGGCGACGATTTCTTCCGGTGCGTCGATTTTCTTTTCTTCGACGGTGAAGAGTTCGATCCCGAGCGCGTAGAGGAGGCTACCGAAGGCCTTCAACATCTCGCGGGCACCGTCGCTGTCGAGTGAGGCGGCGGGGTTGGAGCCAATGACGCCGAAGATCGCGCCGAGGCAGGCGGCCGTATTCAGGTTGTGGCGCAGGGCATCCCAGGCCTTGGCAAAGCGACCGAAGTCCCTCGCGGCCTCTTTGGAAATATAGCCAGCCAGCGCATCGCGGTCTTCGCCGGTTTTTCCCAGGAGGGTCTCGGCGAAACGTTCCAGTTTGGTCAAAGCGCTCTCCGAGGCGTGGAGCCCGTCGAAGGTAAAGTTCAGCTGTTGTCGGTAGCTGCCGGCGATCAGGGTGTAGCGGACGACCATCGGGCTGAAGCCTTTCTCGCGCAAATCGTCGAGGGTAAAGAGGTTACCGAGGCTCTTCGACATCTTGGCGCCCTCCACCATGAGATGGGCGCTGTGAAACCAATGGCGGCAGAAATCGCGCCCTTGGGCACACTCGGATTGGGCAATTTCGTTTTCGTGGTGGGGAAAGCAGAGGTCGATGCCGCCTCCATGCAGGTCGATGGTCTCACCGCCGAAGGCGCTCTCCACCATGGCGGAACATTCCAGGTGCCAGCCCGGGCGGCCTTCACCCCAGGGGCTATCCCAGTAGTTCTCCCCATCCTCCGGCTTACGGGATTTCCAGAGCGCAAAGTCGGTCACCGATTCGCGGTCGTATTCGTCGGCGTCGTTGACTTGTCCCGCGGAGTTCTCCTCCTGGGTCTTGAGTTCGCGCTGTTTCAGCTTGGAGAGGCTGCCGTAGTTTTCAAAGGAGTTGACCCGAAAGTAAACCGACCCGTCTTCAGTGGCATAGGCGTGGCCTTTTTCGACAAGCTGCTCAATGATCGCAATTTGCTGGGGGATGTGCTCGACCGCACTCGGTTCCGTCGTGGGCGGCAACATGTTGAGCGCTTCACAATCGATGTGAAATTTTTCCGCCCATTGCTGGGTGAATTTGGATAGGCTGACGCCATCCGCCTGTGACTGGCGGATCGTTTTGTCGTCAACATCGGTGATGTTGCGGACGTGTTTCACCTCAATGCCATCCACCTCCAGTACGCGGCGGAGCACATCCTGAATCAGGAAAGTGCGAAAATTGCCGATATGTGCCGGGCCATAGACCGTCGGGCCGCAGCAGTAAAAACGCAGCGGTTGGCCGACCTCGGGCGCGAGATCTTTTACGGAACGGCTGTGGGTATCGTAGAGTTGAACGGACATTTCTGAGTTGTGCGTTGAGAGTTGAGAGTTGAGAGTTGAGAGTTGTGCCACTGTCTGACTAAGTGCCAATAGTAAATCTTCATGCCTTCTTATCAATTAGATCTCACCCGGCGCCCCCGTCGTATGCGGCGGACGGCTGCACTGCGTTCGCTCGCAAATGAAACGACACTGGAGGCCGGCAACCTGATTCAGCCACTTTTTGTCATTGAAGGGGAGGGGGCTTCGGAGCCGATCAAGTCCATGCCGGGCCAGTTTCGTCTTTCCATTCCGAAACTGATTGAAGAGTGCAAGGCGCTTGCCGACCTCGGGATTCCCGCAGTGGCCCTGTTTCCAAAACTGGATTCCAAGGTGAAAAGCGATGACGGGCGCGAGGCCACCAATCCGGATACGCTCGTCCTGCGGGCGATTCGTGCGCTCAAAAAAGAAGTGCCGCAGATCGCGGTCATCACTGATCTGGCGCTCGACCCTTACACCACGCACGGGCACGACGGGCTCTGGGATACGGCGGCCCAAGACTTGGCGAACGACCCGACGGTCGAAGTTCTGGCCGAGATGGCGGTTCTGGCCGCTGAGGCGGGTGTCGATATCGTGGCTCCTTCAGACATGATGGACGGGCGCGTCGGTGCGATCCGCGAAGCACTGGATGACAATAATCACGAGAAGACGGCGATCATGGCTTATTCCGCGAAATTTGCATCGGCCTTTTACGGACCCTTTCGCGACGCGTTGGGCAGTGCGGCCAGCGCGGGCACGCATGCCCTGGATAAACGCACTTACCAACTCAATCCCGGGAATCGCCGCGAAGCGCTGACCGAAGTGGCGCTCGACGAGGAGGAGGGGGCCGACATTCTGATGGTGAAGCCGGCCGGACCGTACCTCGATATTATCCGCGAAGTGCGCGAGGAAACGGATCTACCGCTGGCCGCCTATCAGGTGTCCGGCGAATACGCTCAAATCCATGCTGCTGCCGAGAAAGGCTGGCTCGATCTGGAGAAGTGTCGTGACGAGTCTTTACTGGCTATTCGACGCGCCGGCGCGGATATGATACTGAGCTATTTCGCGAAGGAATACGCCCTAAGGTTGACTTAGTTGTCTGCTCCTTTTCGCGCCCGGTGCTTCTCCGCAAACTGCCGCTTTCGGGCGAGTTCACGCATGTCCACGGCCGGGTCGTCCGCTTCGAAGATCTCCTGCCCGATAATGTGCTCGATCACATCCTCCATCGTAATCACGCCGGACATGTTGCCGAACTCATCAACCGCGATGGCAAGTTGCTGATGATTTTTGAGGAAAGTTTGCAGCGCGTCGTCGGCGGTCGCCGTGTCCGGCACAAAGATCGCGTCCGTTGCCAGGTCGGCAATACGCAGGTTTTCCCGCTCCTCGGCAATCGCGCTTAGGATGTCTCTGCGTCGGACAATACCCCGGATATTATCGGCCTGATCTTCGTAAACGGGGATTCGCGCGAATGGGATGTTCCTTTCCTTCTCGAAAATGGATTCAACCGTTTCTTCGCCATCGATGGAGTAAACCACCGTGCGTGGTGTCATGATGGCATCGACCAGAATTTCGTCGAGACTGAGGGCATTATTAATGACTTCGCGTTCGTTGGAGGAGAGTGTGCCGTCTTTCTCACTTTTCTCGGCCAGGAGCATGATTTCCTCATCGCTGTCCGTTTCCGGTTCCTGGCTCTTCAGCAGGAACCGGACAAGAAGGCCGACCACCTTGGAGATCGGTGTCATGATCCTGCAGATCCAGATGAGCGGGAAAATCAGTACGGGTTGTAAACTGGCCCGGTAGAGCACGCCGACATTCTTCGGTATAATTTCGGAAATAAAGAGGATGGCCAGAGCCATGGTCAGAGAAACATTGAACAGGACATTGTCATGTTCCGACCAAATCTGCACCGCGAGTCCCCCCACGATTGTTGCTCCGAGGGTGTTTGCGATGGTGTTGAGGCTGAGGATGGCGGAGCTGGTTTCTTCGATATCCAGCTTTGCCCGCTCCAGTTTTTCACCCCGCTTCGGGTGCGACTTTTTCAAGCCTTCGATCTCCGCGGTTGTGGTACTGAGGATCATCGCCTCCAATATTGAGCATAGGGCGGAGACGCCTATGGTGAAGACGATAGCTAAAATAAAGACTGTTATCATTGCGACGGTGTCGACAGGCCCTGTAAAATGCCTATTAAAATAAGTAATCTGAGCGACACACCTGCAGTAGTGTCGCGCCTCGCATCGCTTTCAAGCATTTTTAGCAGTGGTTAAATCCTACCAAGAACCAAAGCTATAATCTTGACCTGACACGCCGATGCTTTCTGTCTTATCGGCAGTTTATTATTAATATGAAAAATTTCTTACCCCTACTCACTATTCTGACATCTGTGACCTTTTTCAGCGGTTGCGAGCACATGCGTACGGGTGTGCCGCAAGAGGTCGTTATCTTATCCTTCCCGACTGAGGCCAGTGTTTACATTAACGGAGAGGCTGCCGGTATTACTCCGATGACCTTGGAACTGCCCCGTAAGATGAATCACGAGATCCGGCTCGAGAAGCTCGGTTACAATCCGGCAGTTAAATACTTTACGCCGGTGCCCAACGAAAAATCGAAGAATTTCGTACGTTTTGGTTTGCAGGAAGACCTCGGCTATTATGTCGACCTCGAGCCCGGAAAGATGAAAGCCAAAATGCGTAGCGAGCTTGTGCCCAGTTCCACCGGGGCAGATCCATTTGAGAAAATGGCCATCCAAGCTCTCAAAGCTGATGCGAAGCTTGAGGCGGGTGAAATCACTCCGCTCGAACACAAATACATTATCGAGCAGATCATTGAGTTTTTTGAGTCGCAAGGTTAGTCAGCTGCGTTCTACCTGAGTTTATGAGTAACATTCCAGCTGATCTCCTCTATACGAAAGACCACGAGTGGGTAAAAGTCCACGATGACGGCACCGCCACAGTCGGGATTACCGATTACGCTCAGGAAAGTCTCGGCGACATCACATTTGTTGAGTTTCCCCAGGATGGAGAGTCCTTTACTTCCGGTGATACGTTTGGCGTGGTGGAGTCGGTCAAGGCCGCTTCCGACCTTTTTATGCCAGTGGATGCCGAGGTGATTGAAATCAATGAGGACGTGGATGCCTCGCCGGAACTTCTGAATCAGGAACCCTACGAGGGAGGCTGGCTGTTGAAAATCAAGCTTCAGAATCCGGAGCAACTGGATGAACTTCTGAAAGCGGATGCCTACGAGAGCATCGTTTAGCCTACCGCTGATCCAAGCATTCATATGCCTTCTACCGCGAAAGGTCACGGCCGTGAGTGGACCACTGCCGATGCGACCACCTACTACGGTCTGAAGAATTGGGGTGGTCGTCACTTTTCCGCAGACGATGCCGGCTTCCTGCAGGTGCATCCTCTTGGTGACCATCGCAGTATTCGCATACACGATATTGTAACTGAGGCGATCGGCAAGGGCTACAAGCCGCCGCTTACCATTCGGATCCAGGATCTCTTGCGCACGCGTGTTGTTGAACTGAACCAACTGTTTGACGAAGCGATCCAGGACGAGAGTTATGGCGGGAAATACCGCGGCGTTTTCCCGATCAAGGTCAACCAGTTGCGGGAAGTGGTGGAGGAAATCCGCGATGCCGGTAAAGCGTTCCACTATGGTTTGGAGTGTGGCAGCAAGCCCGAACTCATGATTGCGCTGGCGATGCACAAGGACCCGGAGTCACTCATTATCTGCAACGGATACAAAGACGATGAGTTTATCCGCCTCGCGCTTTTTGGGCGCAAGCTGGGTAAGGAGATTTACCTTGTAGTGGAGCAGCTTAGCGAGGTGCCCCGCATTATTCAGATTTCCAAGAAGCTTGGGATTAAACCCCTGATCGGGCTGCGCGTGAAACTTAGTACCATGGGGGAGGGGAAATGGGCCAGTTCTTCCGGTGAAGACGCGAAATTCGGACTGACCAGTCCGGAGATTATCGATGCGACCCGTCGCATCAAACGGGCCGGACTGACCGACAGCTTGCGCCTGGTTCATTTTCATATCGGTTCGCAAGTGCCGAATATTCAGACGATCAAGAAAGCGACCGTCGAGGCCGCCCGTTTTTACTGCGAACTTAAGAAAATGGGCTTTCCCATGGAGTTGCTGGATGTAGGCGGTGGTTTGGGCATCGACTACGACGGTTCCCGGAGCAACTACGAAAGCTCGATGAATTACACCATGCGCGAATATGCGCGCGATGTGGTCTACAATGTGAAAACAGTCTGCGCGGACGCGGATGTGGAGGTGCCCGATCTGGTGACGGAGAGTGGGCGAGCCATCGTTGCGCCTCATTCGATTCTGGTCACCGAGGTCTGTGACCG
Organism: Coraliomargarita sinensis; assembly: GCF_003185655.1. NCBI lineage: Bacteria > Pseudomonadati > Verrucomicrobiota > Opitutia > Puniceicoccales > Coraliomargaritaceae > Coraliomargarita > Coraliomargarita sinensis. The sequence goes on from NZ_QHJQ01000011.1 coordinate 45,703, forward strand.
AATTTCGAAAAAATCCGTCCCACCCAAGAAAACCGCAGCCAGCAAAAAACAGAATCCGGTCCTGCGTGACCTGAATGCCATACTCGAAAACGAGCATGGTTCCAGCCCGCTGGAGCGGTTTCACGATTCCCAACAAAAACGCGAGGAAGCCAACAATCTCTTCAATCTGGGATACCTTGACCTCAGGGAACGCGCCCAGGCGGATGCGATTTATTGGAAAATTTGCGAGGAGCTCTCGAATCTTTCCAAAAATGGTAGTTACACTCCGGAAGAATTGGAATCCTTGCCCGCAATGATGGCGGATCAGTATGTCTGCAACTTTTCCGTGTTTCAGTCATTGATCGATCACTGGGCATGCGACCAACTCTTCCCCATTGCTCCTTTGCAGCGCCTGAACGAGGAACCGGAAGTGGATGCGACGCTTGTGGATATCACTTGTGACAGTGAGGGCAAGGTGAGCAAGTTCACCGATGTCGAGGACGTACGCCAAACGCTCAAGTTGCACGATCTGAAGCCGAAGGAGGCTTACTACCTTGGAGTATTTCTGGTCGGGGCCTATCAGGATATTATGGGGGATTTGCACAATCTTTTCGGGCGGGTTAACGAAGTGCATGTTTTCCTGGAGGACGATGAAGAGGATGGCTTCTACATCGAAGACAGTATCCGAGGTTTTGCTGTTTCCGATGTGTTGGGCTTCACCCAATATGACGGGCACATTCTAACCCGACGCATGAAGAAGCAGATCGACCGGGCGACCAAGGACGACGAGATCAAACCTCGCGAAGGCACAAGGATGTTGGACGAGTATGCTGAATTCCTCCGGGGCCATACTTATCTGGCTACCTGAGATCCGATTCATGGATTTCAGCGGTCCGGTTTCTTTCCGGGTAAAAGACGAACCGGGTTGGCATGGCGAAACAAGAGTGCTTGCTGAAATCGTTCCCGAGAGGCATAAATTAAGGATCCATGATGGAGCCCCGCGATAATTTGGATTGGCCCCGTGTCGCCGACGAACTCGGTGAGCGGTTTGATGTCGACTGTATCGAAAGCAGCGTGCGGGGCCGGTTGAAGGCCGGTCGCAACAACCGTCTGCTGGTTGCCTGTTCCGGCGGGGCAGATTCCGTATTCATGCTCTGCCTGTTTGCGGCGCGGCGTGCCGAACTTGGCCTAGAGCTTCATGTCGCCCATTACAACCACCGTTGGCGGGGCGAGGCGTCCCAGCAGGATGAGGATTTTGTGCGAGGCATCACAGAAGGCTTGAAGCTCCCCTTTTATTTCGAGAAGCGTCCCGAAAACGAAGCCGCATTTACGGAAACGACCGCCCGCTCGCTGCGTTTGGATTTCCTGCGCAAGGTGGCACGGGAGGCGGATTGTCCGTTTATCGCTTTCGGCCACCAGCTTGACGATATTCTGGAGACCCAGCTACAACGACTTGCCCGCGGGGTGGGCACGGAAGGGCTGGCGGCCCCCAGACCGGTTGCCGAATTCAGTGGTCAGCCAACTCATTTGCGGCCCTTGCTGCACCTGCGTTCCGGCGATATTCGTATGACACTTAATGCGGTTGGCATACCCTGGCGGGAGGACGGCTCCAATGAAGACACCAGCATCGCCCGGAATATGCTCCGTCATGAAGTGATCCCGGATTTGATCGAGGCCCTGGATCGCGATCCGTCAACGGGTGCTGCGCGCAGTCGCCAGCTCTTGGAGGAAGATGCATGTGCGCTGGATTTGCTGGCCCGCGAACGGATGCCGGAAGCGTTTTCCAGCGAGGAGCGCCTTTCCAGGGTGGACCTCTGCGCACTTCCGCGTGCGCTGATGCGCCGCGCATTGGTCGCCTGGCTGAACGCTCATGAACTGACCGAATCTTTCAGTGCTTCGGCAATGGACATGCTGATCGACAGCCTGCTCAGTCAGCGCAGGACCTGGAAACAGAGTGCCGGTGCCAGCTTTATTTGCAGCGATAAAAAATCAATCTGGGTTGAAGAAGAAGAGGAGGGGGAGGCCGCTCTGCAACATGTTCAATTCGAGCCGGGCGAGACCGTCGTCCTTTCCAGTGGATATTTGATCGAATCCGATCTGCAGACGCTGGATGAGAAAAAACGGGATGCTATCCTCTGCGGCCGAATTGACCCGTCCTTCGAGGCAACGCTCATTTTACCTTCCGAAGAGTCCCTGCATGTCAGGGGTTGGCGCCCGGGGGACCGTTTCACCCCACTCGGGTCGCCAGGGGCAAAAAAATTGAAAGACTGGTTTATTGACCGCGGAATCCCCAGAAAGGAACGAAAACGATTGCCTGTTGTCACCACAGCATCCGGTGAAGTCATCTGGGTGCCCGGCTTCCCGCCCGCCGATCGCTACAAAATCAATCGCGACACCAAGCAGGCTCTTAGGTTGACTTACCGGCCGAGAAATCCACGTTGACCCGTTCAAATGTCTTCAGAGAACAACACGCCACAAAAGAACAATAATGGAAACAATGGCTCGCCCCAGCGTTTCCAGCCTAAAGTGCTGCTCATTTACCTGGTAATTGTGGCTGCAATTCTCACCATATGGTTCGCGAATCCCGGTGCCGGATCCAATGTTAAGGAGCTCTCCATCAGTGAGTTAGTCGATGCCGTGAAGCGGGAAAAGATCGCCGAGGGTGACGGTATCATGACTTACGATCCCTCTTACGGTCGTGATGGGTACGTCATCAAGGGCGAAATGGTGAACGATGCCTTCCTGCAGGCGCGGGAAGACGGGCTCTCCACTAATGAAATTTCTGAAAAGGTTCCCTACGTTGCCCGTGGCCGGGTGACCGAGGAAGATCTGTTGCTTTTACGTGAAGTGCTCACGGAAAAACCGACCAGTACGGCACTACAGGACGTCTTGATCAGCCTGCTGCCCTTCGTCCTGATTATCGGGCTCCTCTATTTCCTTTTCGTTCGGCAGCTCAAGAATGCCGGCCGGGGAGCGATGAGTTTCGGTAAGAGCAAGGCCAAGATGCTGACACGTGAGAAGGACTCGGTTACGTTCAAAGGCGTTGCCGGTTGTGATGAGGCCAAGGAGGAAGTTGCCGAAGTGGTCGATTTCCTCAAAGACCCCAAGAAGTTCCAGCGCATCGGTGGCCGCATACCCAAAGGCGTTCTTATGGTAGGACCTCCCGGCACAGGTAAGACCCTGCTGGCCAAGGCAGTTGCCGGTGAGGCGGATGTCCCCTTCTTTTCCATCAGCGGCTCCGACTTCGTCGAAATGTTTGTTGGTGTGGGCGCGGCCCGCGTGCGCGACATGTTCGAGCAGGGCCGTAAGAATGCGCCTTGTATCGTCTTCATTGATGAAATTGATGCTGTCGGCCGTCAACGCGGGGCCGGCCTGGGAGGGGGTAACGATGAGCGCGAGCAAACGCTTAACTCCCTGCTTGTGGAGATGGACGGTTTTGATGGTCACGAGGGTGTCATTATCATTGCGGCAACCAACCGCCCGGATGTGCTCGATAACGCACTGCTCCGGCCCGGTCGCTTCGACCGTCAGGTGACGATCGACCTGCCCGATCTGAATGGCCGCCACGAAATACTCAAAGTGCACGCCAAGAAGATCGCGCTTGCCGAAGAGGTAAATCTTGAGCACGTCGCACGGAACACCCCCGGCTTCTCCGGTGCCGACCTTGCCAACCTTCTCAATGAAGGCGCCCTGATCGCCGCCCGCTTCAATAAGAAGGTGGTGGAGATGCAGGATATCGACGAAGCCCGCGATAAAATTTCCTTTGGCCGCGAGCGTCGCAAGTTGATGGACGACGAAGACCGCAAGATCACCGCCTACCACGAGGCTGGGCACGCGATTGTACAGGCAGTCGTTGATGACGGGCATCTCCCGGTCCACAAGGTTACGATTATTCCACGTGGGCAGAGCCTGGGTTCGACCATGTTCATGCCGAAGAAGGATGTGCTCAACCACTCCAAGCGCCGTCTCCTTAATCAGATTTGTTGCGGTATGGGCGGACGTGCTGCGGAAGAGATTGTCATGGGTGACATTACTTCCGGCGCGTCTGGTGATATTCGTATGGTCACGAAGACGGCTCGTCACATGGTTTGCGACTGGGGCATGACGGAACTAGGTCCGGTCGCCTATGGCGAAAACAAGGATCATGTTTTCCTCGGACAGGAGATTCAGCGCTCTCAAAACTACAGCGAGCAAACGGCCCAGAAGATCGATTTTGAGATACATCGGATCGTCGATGAGCAATACCACCGCTGTCTGGACATTCTCAAAGAGCACCGCAAGGCGCTTGATGTCTGTGCCGAAGCATTGTTAGAGCACGAGACCATCGAAGGTCGGCATGTTCACGAGATTATCGATCATGGGGAAATTCGTTCGCCGATCATCAAACGCGAGATTCCCGAGCCCGAGCCGGAAGAATCTTCCGAAGACGGGGACAAGAAAAAGACTGCCAAGGAAGACGAGGACAAGGGTGGCCTGTCCGGTGAAGAAGCACCCGCCGGAGCCCCGGCTTAGACTTTCAGCAAATATGGGTCGCCTCTTTTACACCCGACAGTAACCTTGCGGGTTGTTCTGCGGCATGAGCAAAAAACCAGACACAGAGTTTACCTACACCGTCGATGATCTCGGTAAGTTTGACTTCGGCGGTACGGCGCTGGCCGTAATCGGCCATCCGATTCAGCACTCCGTCAGCCCGGCGATGCACAACGCGGCAATCAAAAAGCTGTGCGAACAGGAAAGCCGTTTTAATGATTGGGCCTACTTCCGTTTTGACGTTCCACCGGAAGCGTTCGCTGGTGCCGTGCCCAGGTTTTTCGAACATAACTTTCTGGGCTTGAATTTGACCATCCCGCACAAGGTGCAGGCGATGGAACTGATCAAAGGTATCTCGCCGGATGCCGAGCGCATGGGGGCGGTCAATACACTCGTGTGGAACGAGTTCGGCTACGATGGCTTCAATACCGATGGTTACGGTCTGAAGAAGGGCCTGCTCGAAGATCTCGATTTTGATCTAAAGAACGGAACCGTCATTCTTTTAGGGTCCGGTGGCGCCGCCCGGGCCGCTGCGGTCCAGTGTGTGCTCGATGGCTGTAAAAAACTCTATGTGGGCAATCGCACGCCTTCGCGCCTGGATGGCTTGATGGAGATCGTTCACGAAATGCCGGGCGGCCAATGTGCCGAAGCATTCGCCTTGAATACGCCGCCCAGGGATTTGCCGGAAACCGGTGTCCTGATTAATGCCACTTCCCTGGGTCTTAAAACCGATGATCCGGCGCCATTTGATGTAGCGCTTTTGCCGGACGGTTGGAAGGTGTATGACATGATCTACAACCCAGCGGCGACCAAGTTGCTGGAGGAGGCGGGCAAGCGCGGCCTGGCCACGGCCAACGGGCTGTCCATGCTCGTACACCAAGGGGCGCGCTCGCTGGAAATCTGGTCGAAGACCGAGGTGAATGCCCACTCCATGATGGCTGCAGCCTGTCACGCGCTGAAGCTGCCACCGCGTTATTGAATAGACGTTCAATTCCGGCATCCGTAAGCGGATGCCTCTACGTGTTGGCTTCCCCGACGCGGCTCAAGGCTTGGGGGATCGGTGTGTCGCCATCCAGAAGGTCGATGGTTTTTCCGATTGTCGATTCGTGATTCAGGCATTGTCGGATACTTTCGGCGACATTGGCCCGGGAAATGACTCCGTTGAAGTCATCCAGACGTGAGGCGGCCCGAATCGTTCCGGTTTCCGGTTCGTCGCTGAGGCGCCCCGGGCGAAGGATCGTGTAATCCAGCTTGGATGCCTTCAAAATTTCATCGGCAGCATGTTTGGCCACCAGGTAGGGCTTGATCGCTTCCTTGCCCTGATTCGGATCCTGTGCTTTCAGTGCGCTGATCATGACAAAACGGGGCGTGCTGTGCCGCTCGCAGTAGCGTACCGCCTGGACTGCGCCCCACAGATCGACGGTCAGGGTTTTATCCTTTCCGGTCGAGGCACCCGAACCGGCGGTAAATATAACTGCGTCGTAGCCTTTGGCGACAGCTTCATCGAACGTGTTTTCAAGGTCACCTTCCGCCAGTTGAACGCCGATTTCCGCAAGGTCCGATGCGGCTGAGGCATCCCGTACAAGTGCGGTGAGTTCATGGCCGTCCTGCAATAATTTTGGCACGAGCAGGCGCCCGATTTGGCCGGTAGCTCCGAGTAGTAGAAATCGCATCAATACAGGGTCAATCGACTGTCCGCTTCTGTCAACTGTCCGCGCCAAAGCTTGGTTTTAAGCTTTAAACCGAGACTCAGCAGGCTACTTATAAACGGGCACCGAGTTCAATACGACGATGGAAACCTTTGAATATATCAACCATGACTTCCCCTGGTTTTTCGCGGGGATCAGTTTTATCTTTGGCGCTATTGTCGGAAGTTTTCTCAATGTCTGTATCTACCGCATCCCGGAAGAGCGATCCGTGGTCTCTCCGGGCTCCACCTGTGCCTGCGGCGAGCCGATTCCATTTTATCACAATATCCCCATATTGAGCTGGCTTCTCCTGCGCGGGAAGGCGGCCTGTTGTGGCGCCTCGTTCAGTGTTCGATACCCGGGTATCGAACTCCTGACGGCCTGCCTGTTTCTTTGGGCCTGGTTGATTTACACGCCCCTGGTCGCTTTGGTCGGCATGCTCTTTATTGCATTTTTGATCTGCGCGACTTTTATCGATCTGGATCATATGATCATTCCGGACCGTTTCTCCATCGGTGGTATGGTGATCGGTGTACTTTTGTCCTTTGCCGTCCCCGGCCTGCACGGGTTTGAGGGGCTCTGGCTGGGGGCAGCGATACAGTCGGTTGTCAGTTCGATAATTGGTGCCCTGATTGGTTCCGGTCTGGTTTACTGGATCGCGGTTCTTGGTGAAATCGTTTTCCGCAAGCCGGCGATGGGCGAGGGGGATGTGAAGTTCGTCGGTTTTATCGGGGCTTTCTGTGGCTGGCAGGGCGCGATTTTCGCTATGTTTGGCGGCGCTTTTGTGGGATCGGTTATTCTGCTGCCGATACTCCTGGCGGGGCACCTTTTCGGAGGTAAGAAGGAGCCTGAACCAGTCGTTGAAGAAGCCGACTGCGAGGAGGACCTACAGTTCGGCGCGCAGGTGCCTTTCGGGCCGATGCTTGCTGTGGCCGGCCTGATCTACTTCCTCGGTTTCAGTCAATACGTGGACGCGTACTTTGCCGAGTTCGCCTCGTTCTTTTTTGGAGCTTAGTCTTTATTCAGAGGACAGGTGCGTATCATTCCCGCTCCATGGTTTCTTCGATGGCGTTCTGTTGGCGGGCGATGTCGTGTAGTGTGACGATGCCCAGCAACTTGCGGGGATCCTTGCGACTGACCACCGGTGCCTGGAGCACATCTTTGACCACCAGGGTATTGGCTGCTCCTCGAATCGAATCGTCAGGATTAATAGAGATAATTTTTTGCCCGGCCAGAATCTCGCTCAGCGGCGCATCGTTGCCCGCAGCAATTAATTCTTCGAGTTCGTGGTGCATGACCATACCGATGAGAGCCTGCGAATTAGTGGCCTCGATAACCGGGTAGCCATGGTGGGTGTATGCACTCTCTTTAATCGCATCCAGATTTTCCTGTGCGTTCAGGTCACCCGCCGCGGTGCGGCAATCATGGGTCATGATCGTGCTGATTGGCAAATTGCGCCAGTCTTGTTGGCCCTGATAGGCTGGCAGTTTTTTCAAGCTGATTCCGTCCTGAAGCAGCAGTGCATCATAGATCGGGATCTGCCGCAGCTTCACTGAGATAATATAGGCCAGAAAGTTACCGATCATCAGCGGGAGGATCAGCGAGTAGTTGTGCGTCATCTCAAAGATGATGAGCACGGACGTGAGCGGACAGCGAATGACGGCGGCAAAGAAAGCTCCGGTTCCCAATAAGGCGCAAGCGGCAGCGACAGAGTGGTCCAAGTTCAGGAATTGGACCATGAGCGCGCCGAAGATACCCCCCAGCATACTGCCGAGGAAAAGTACGGGAGCGAAGATGCCGCCGCTGGCCCCGGAGGCGTAGCAAATGACGGTCGCCAAAAATTTACCGATAAAGAGTAAAAGCAGGACCTGCCAGATTAGCTGTCCATTCAGTGCTGAATTGAGGTCCTGATAGCCGATGCTGAAAACGCCGTGATGACCCTCGCTGAACTGCCAGACCGTGACGCCGATCAGGCCGACACTCAGGCCGCCCAGGGCCGGTTTGGCCCAACTGGGAAAGCGCTGCCATTGCATAAAATGACCTCGAAGAAAGAGCAGGAGCGTGGTGAAAGCGTGCCCCAGCAGACCTGCAGCCGGGCCAATCAACAAGCAGACCAGCATCCAGGTGGAGGTTTCGAAGGTTTCCCGTGTGGCGTAGAGGGCACTGTGCTCTCCCAGAATGCTGCGCTCGACAACCGCAGCGACCACTACGGCGATTAAGATCCCACCCAGTGCTTTACTGCTGAAATTGTTATCGAACAGCTCTTCGAACACAAAGGTGATCGCTGCGATCGGGGCATTGAAGGCAGCCGAAATACCCGCCCCCATGCCGACAGGGATCATGGCCTGAACACGCAGTTTACCCAGGCCAAACAGTCGACCCAGCTTTGAAGAAACAGCGCTGCAGATATGCACAGTAGGGCCTTCACGCCCGAGGCTGTTGCCAAAGGCGACCGAAATCGTACCGATGATAAAGCGCCAAAAGGCTTCGGTTGTCTTGATAACGCCGAACTTTTGATGATAGGCGGCCTTGGTTTGGGGAATGCCCGAACCTGCCGCGGTCGGCGAAATGTAGCGGATCATCAAACCCACGATCAGGCCCGCCAGTGCCGGTGAAAAGACCATGGCCGGGATGGCCCAGACTCCGAGCTCCTGATAAAAGCCAAAGAGGCCGTTGAAGAGCTTGGTAATCGCCAGGTGGAAGCTGACCCCGACCAAGCCGCAGAGCACACCCGCACAGATACAAAGCATGAGGAAGCGCTGGCCATCGTCGAAGCGGCCCCGCATCCAATCGGGCAGATTATTCAGGCTGAAAGATTCTCGGGTCATGGGCGGCAGTCGCGCGGAAAAAAGAAAACCGCCGAACTTCCGACCGGCGGCATACTCTGCCTTACAGGAGCCGAATTAGGGGGCACAACAGAATTTTCAAAAAAATTACTTGGCAAGAACGACTTCTGACCTACTGTCACCGACTTTTCCTCACTTTCGGTGGGATATGCAAGTGGCTAAAGCACGCAGACTGTAAATCTGTTCTCTTATGAGTTCGCTGGTTCGAATCCGGCTCCCACCACCATTTAAAGGTCGCCCGAAAGGGCGGCCTTTCTTTTTGCGCGAAGCGCGCCGGATGAGGACTTGTTCGACGTAAGGAGCGCAGCGACTGGAGATGGGGCGCCCGGAGGGCGATCGCGCAGCGATTCCGCGCAAGCGGAACCAATCCGGCTCCCACCACCATTTAAAGGTCGCCCGAAAGGGCGGCCTTTCTTTTTGCGCGAAGCGCGCCGATTCAGGAACGGTCCCGCTTGGTTTAGATTGCTTTGGGGCGGGCCCCAGGGTATTCTTTAATGGTGAAATACCTCGAACGCATTTTAGCGGTGGGGGCGACCTGCCTGCTGGCTGCCTGTGCCGCGACAAATCCCGGTGGGCACGCTCCCTCGATTGATGGCATCGAGATTGTGAATCGCAGTTCTTCGGATATTGAAAGCTTCCGCTTGGCCGTCCCCCGTGACGGGATCGTGGTCACCGCAAACCGGCTCGCTCAGGGCAGCCGTTCCTTGAACAAGGTTGAGCCCTTTCGCTATCGGCATAATAACGCCAATCTTCGATGGTTTCAGGATGGCGTGAAGTATACGATGGAGGGACTCAAGCTTGACCACGAAGTCGAATCGGCGGATGCGATGACAGTAGTTATCGAGTTAGGAGACAAGGGAGAGGCGGCAACCCGCCGACGCTAGAGCAGGCACTTTCGATTTCGAGAAGAGAAAACCTTTCTTGATTTCTCCGGGCAGCGCACTGGTCGACGAACACGATTGCATGACCGCGACAGCAGATCCTGTCCGAGAGCCACAGTGCACGGCAGGACAAGAATGTCCTGGCTCCGGTAGGCCGAAGACGGAGAGCGGACATTTCTGTCCGCTTCTTCAACACAGCTACGAAAACTCAACGAAAGTTTTGTCAGTTTTTCCAAACTGAGAGTACTAATTCTCCAACGGCAGGTCGATGACCTGCCAGGGGAGTCCCCGCTGATTCAGCTGTTCCATGAAGGGATCGGGGTCGTGCTGCTCCATGTTCCAGACGCCGGGTTCCTTCCAGAGGTCTCTCAGGATCATCTGCGCACCGATCATGGCAGGCACGCCAGTGGTGTAGCTGATGGCCTGACTGGAGACTTCCTCATAGCACTCCTGGTGGTCGCAGGTGTTGTAGATGAAGACGCGCTTCTTTTCACCGTCCTTGGTGCCGACGATGTCGCATCCGATGCAGGTCTTCCCCTTGGTGCGAGGGCCCAGGCTGGCGGGGTCAGGGAGCACGGCTTTGAGGAATTCGATCGGTTGGATCTTCTGGCCCTTGAAGTCGATCGGTTCGATCGAAGTCATGCCCACGTTTTCCAGCACGCGCAGGTGGGTGAGGTATTTTTCGGAAAAAGTCATCCAGAAGCGGATGCGCTTCAGGCCCTTGATGTTTTGGCAGAGCGATTCCAGTTCCTCGTGGTAAAGCAGGTAAGCGTCCTGTTCGCCAACGACGGGAAAATCGTAGACCTGGTGGACGCTCATGGGCTCGACCTCCTTCCATTCACCCTCTTCCCAGTATCGGCCGTTCGCGGTGATCTCCCGGATATTGATTTCCGGGTTGAAGTTGGTGGCAAAGTGGTAGCCGTGGTTACCCGCATTGGCGTCGAGGATATCGATGGTCTCGATCTCGTCAAAGAGGTGCTTTTGGGCGTAAGCGCAGAAGACATTGGTCACACCGGGGTCGAATCCCGAGCCGAGGAGAGCGGTCAGCCCGGCCTCCTTGAAACGCTCCTGGTAGGCCCACTGCCACTTGTATTCAAATTTTGCTTCGTTGGGCGGTTCGTAGTTGGCGGTGTCGAGGTAGTGGACTCCGGCGGCCAGACAGGCATCCATCAGCGGCAGGTCCTGATAGGGCAGGGCCACATTGATCACGAGTTCCGGCTTTTCCTCTTTCAGGAAAGTCGTGGTGGCATCGACATCGTCAGCATTGAGAGCCGCGGTGCGAAGGGTCACACCTTGCTTGGCTTTCACGTCCTCCGCGATGGCCTCACATTTTTGCACGGTCCGCGAAGCGAGGACGATCTCGGTAAAAATATCAGGGAGTTGCGCGCACTTGTGAGCGACAACGTTGCCGACGCCGCCGGCGCCAATGATAATCACTTTAGACATGCCGCGCAGCTTGCGTGGAATAATTGTGAAAGTGAAGGTGAAAGTGAAGGTGTTCCGAGGAGCGAAGCGACGACATGACCGGATCCCGCGGAGCGGGAGACCGGACCAAGTGAAGGTGTTCCGCGAAGCGAAGAGAAACTTGTAGGGGTGGTGCTCGTCGCCACCCGCGAATCCGGCGGGGCCCTCCGAAGAGACGGTAAGCCTCCAAATGTTCGCGGGCTTCCACGAGGAAAGCCTCTACGCGACGGATCAGAGCGCGCAGAAAATGCGCTTCGCTCGGGGCGACCTTCTAAAGAATCCCCCGTGCTGCCAGATTATTCAGGCGCCGGGCCACATCGCCAAGCGCGTCGGCTACCGCCTCGTTGTAGCTGCGGCCGTCACGGGTATCGATGCCGAAGCCCGGCTCCAATTCGCGTAGGGCGCCGAGCGCTTCGTCGGCGTGGTCGAACATTTCAACGTAAACATGTTTCAGCGTTCCGGTGCCGGCCATGGCGGCCAACATGCCACCGACCCAACCGTCGTCCGAGCTGAGGCATCCGCGCGTGGTCTTGGCGGAGGCGTGGAAGACGCCCAGTTCGCCGGCCTCGGCTATCTTACCGACCAGAGCCTGGTTTTGGGCCAAGGGGACCCCCGAGTCGGCACAGTGTGCGGCATCGACCAGAATTTTAAAGAAGGGCTTGCCCAGCTTTTCGTTGATGCCGTGGATACATTCCCAGCCGCGCTGCAGGGTGGTAAATGTTTTGAACTCTCCCGGGCGGAGGAATTCGATATTCCAGCTTTGTACCGAAGAGCCTTCCAGCTCGGCCTCCTCGTAGGCACGGACGTGCAGCTTGGCGTTTTGCTCTATGGCGGCCTGATAGTCAGCGCCCTCACGACCGGGTTCTGAGCCCATCCACTCTTCGATCGAAGTGGAGGAAACGTGGCGTGCGCCGTGTTGCACGGCTGACTTGAGCAGTGGCAGTAGTTGCTCGATGACGCCGTCCTCATCGTTTGGATCCATCGGATTAACGCCGTCAACCATGAGCACGAAGTCGACGTCCAGCCCCAGCTCTTTGAGGCCGGGCACCATGAGGTCGAGGTCTTCGGTCAACGTACCGGGAAACAGGGAGACCTGCACGCAGGTAAAGCGGACGGGGGTCTTTTCAATCAAATCGCGAACGCCGGCCACGACGGCGATTTCCCCACCGGCAGTACGGGGTAACTTGCCCTGATCATCCGGCACCAGTCCGCCAACAAAGCGCAGGTGAGTGGGCACGATGCCAAATTCGATATTTGGTTTCAGAGTGATGGGGTAGTGCATGGTAATATAAGGATCCGGGTTGAGTGGATGGTTCAGTGAAAAACTATCCGGATGTGATGCTTGGTCGTAGGCTGTCTCATGCGGAAGCTTTCTCAAGTGGAAAACCCTGTCCGATTATTCTTCAAACAAGTTTTTCATTACAATTCGAAGCTTTAGCCGAAGGCTTCGGCGACAGGGAAACTTATTTGAACAGTTACTACTCCTCGGCAAAACCAAAGACCCGGCTGCTTTGGATCGGCAGATTACCCGGGTGCTTGTGAAGCCGTTCGATTTTAAGATACCGAACCGGTTTGCCCGGGATGAAAGCCCCGGCCTCGTAGCGCAGAATCGGAATATCCTGAGAGAGTTGTCGGCCGGGTTGGTAGTCGGCGGTCTCCCAGTTTGAGCCATCAGTCGAGGTGTGGACTTCAAAAGCCGGAGGTCCGCTGTCGGGCACCCGTCTCAGATTTAATTGCAGGCCGGTTACCGAGTAACTTTTTCCCAAATCGATGATATGTTTGTTGTTCTGCTTGTTGAGTCGAACATTGCCCGATTCGTGGATCTGCCCGCCGTAGGCCGGTTTGTTGAACATGGAAACGGAAACCGCTTCTTCGATGACATAATCCACTTCCCCGTCCAGTGTGAGTTCAATCACGGTTGCGTAAGGATCGATCACGGCTTCGGGAACCCGGATTTTCAGTTTTTTATTAGATTGGGAAAAATCGAGGGCCCGACCTTTATGGATCTGTGCCGAGACAACACTTTCGCGCAGACCGTTCAACACGAGTTCATCGTAAGGCAGCGGTTTGGTCAAATGGAGGTAAACCTTGTTGCCGCGGTGGGCACTGCCGCCCCAAGTTGCCGGTTTCCAGGGGCCGCCGCGCGTGCCAAAAATGGCTTCCTCGTTACGTTTGACCCATTTTCCGCTCTCGCGCAGAACTTCGATTTGATCGTGATGGAAAGCGCCGCTCCAGAGCGCGCCCCAGCTAAGAAGCAGGTTGCCGTCGCCACAGAAGGAATTGACCAGGAGGCGAATGATTTCCTCAGGTGGCCGGATCCGTGTGTCACTGTAGGCCCAGGTTTTGCAGAGCGTAATACAGCTCTCCCAAGGGCGGTGTTTTTGAAAGGCGCCGATCTTTTGCTCCGGCGTGTCAAAATCTCCGGGCAGGCTGGCCCGGTTGTTGATGATAATGCCCGGTTGCAGTTCACGGATCATACGGGTCAGTCGCTCAGACTCCCACATGTCCGCGCTGAACATGCCGCCCCAGTAGAGCGCGTCGAACCAGAACACATCAAGCTTGCCATATTTAGTGGCCAACTCCCGGCAGGCATTGAATTGGTACTCGATGTATTTCCGGTGTCTTTCGCCCAGGGTATTGCTTTCCCCCGCTTTCGGCCGCCAGGAAAGACTTCTGCCCGGCACGCGTTCGGACTTCGCCGGATCGACCGGCATGTAATCCGGATGATACCAGTCCCGTTGTGAATAATAGATCCCAAACTTCAAGCCCGCCTCGTGGCAGGCATCCGCGATTTCTTTCAGATAATCGCGACCGAAGGGGGTGTTGGTGATCTTGAAGTCCGAGTAAGCGGTATCCCACATGTGAAACCCGTCGTGATGCTTGGCGATGACGACAATATAGCGCATACCGGCGTCGATAGCGCATTGGACTATGGCTTCCGCATCAAATTCCGGAAGCGCCATCTCGTCTTTCCACCGGGTCCATTCCTCTTTGGGGTAGGGGCCCTCACCCTGGTCGGGCAACACACGGGTTTGGCAGATCCCCCAGCTCAGGTCCTTCTCCTTGTAAGCGGAAAGTCCAAAGTGAATGAACATGCCGTATTTGGCATCACGAAACCACTGAAGATCCGACTCGTCGGCAAAGTTGCTCGAATCCCATTCCTCCTGGGTAAAAATCTGGTAGAGCACGCTTTTACCACGCGGATCATTTTTCGGATCGTCGGAGATCACCGACCATTGTCCGTAGAGACCAAGCGATGCGAAGAATGTGAACAGGCAGACGAGTACTTTCATAGTTGGGGGATTTCGATTCAATGACCTGATTTTAAGGGATCGGATGTTCCTCTAAAATTTCCTCGACCAGGTAATAGCTTTGTTTGTCTTTTGTCTCCGCCCTTACTTTTTCGACCTGTTCAGGTTTTATCGACGGGCCTTTGTTGCCAAAGCTGTGGCGCACATAGGTGAGAACGGCCGCCAATTCACGGTCATCAAGGAGATGTTCAAATGCCGTCATGGGGGGCACGCCATTGCCGGGGTCGTAGGTCTTATCCGCTACATTGATCGGTCCCCAGAGCCCTTTGAGTGCGATCTTGATCAAACGTTCGTCGTCGCCTCTAACCCAGGCGTTCGGAGTGAGTGGCGGGTAGATGTCGGTACCTTTGCCATCTTCCCCGTGACAGGTGACACAATGGGCCTCGCGGGCGTAAACTTCCTTTCCGTGGCGAAAGAGGGCCAACTCTTCAGGCGGGAGCTTCGGTTCGGGCGCTTTCTTTTTACGCTCTTCGTTAATGCTTAATCGGCCTTCCAGAAAAGCGCGGGTGCGGGAGTTGCCTGTGGCTTTTAAGGCACCTTTGAGCGCCAATGAACGGAAGTACGGTTGCAGTGTGCCCAAGGCCGCTTCATAGGCTTCAGTCATCCACATGTCGTAAGACTGCTCCAGAGCCGCGCTGGCAATCTTTGCCCCGTCTTCATTGTCGAGCCACGAGGCCGCGACCATGGCCGCCAAACGCACTCTGGGGTGCGAGTCCGAAGCGGCTTTAAGTAAAAGCCCGGTATGGTTGGGAATGGTGTGTTTGCGAAAGCGCACCACATCGACCGCAGCAGCCCGCACCTGATGCGCGGAGGCGTTCAAGGCCTGGTCCAGCAATTCCGGATCCACCTTCCCTGAACCGGCGGTGGCCCACAGGGCTTCAAGCAGGTGATGCTCGTAGCGGGGAGATGCCGTGTCCTTTTCTTCCAGCCATGCTTGAATCTTAGGCAGAAGAGCTTCCGCAGAATACTTTCTCAGCTCGCGTCGGGCGCGATAGCGCGTGCGGATCTCCGGTTCTTCCAGTGCTTTGAGCAATTGATCAATCGAGGCTCCGGCGATTTTGACCGGCTTGACCAGAGGCCGCTCCGGATAGGTGACGCGGTAGATGCGACCGTGGTCGTGGTCCCGCTTCGGATCGCGGGTGGAATGTTGCATGTGTCCGATCAGCGGGTTGTGCCAATCGAGAATATAGAGCGATCCATCGGGTGCGAATTCCAGATCCACCGGACGGAAGTTCGGATCGCGCGAACTGAGCAGGTCGCCCCGGTGTTCTCCGGTGAATCCGGAACCGTCTTCGCGGACGTTGTGGATACTTGTGCCGTGAAAGCCAATCACGTTATTGACCATGTAGCCGCCCTGAAGCTCTTCCGGAAAATGCCGCGAGGAAATAAACTCCGCCCCCGAAGTCGGGCGCGCCCTTTTCGGGGCAAACTGCTTGGTTTTGCCGACGTATTTGCCCGGTGGCATCCTGACCGAGAGCGGGAGCCCCCACCAATTTGTGCCGGGCGAGGCATCCGCAATGTAGCATTGGCCCCAATCGTCGAAGGCGATCCCCCAGGGGTTGGCATAAACCGAGCGGCTGTAGCGTTCGATCCGTTGGTCGAAAGGATCGTAGCGCCACACCCCCGACCAACTGTTGCGACGGGGGCCATACGCTGTCTCGACTTGCGAGTGAAGAAAGATGCCCTCGGGCATGTAAAGGCCGCCCATTGGGTCGACGCAGAACGCGCCGATCGAGTGGTGTGTATCGTGGGGGTCGAAGCCGCGCAGCACGACTTCGCGGTGGTCCGCCTTACCGTCGCCATCGCGGTCCTGCAGTAAAACCAGATCCGGCTGCTGTGCGACGTAAACGCCATCCGCAGCCAACTCGAAGCCCATGGGGAGGTGCAGGCCGTCAGCAAAGACCGTTTGCTTGTCGGCCTTTCCGTCGTCATCCGTGTCTTCGAAGATGATCAGTTTATCGTCCGGCTTCGGATCACCCGGGCGATAAGCCGGATAGCTGGGTGAGACGCAGACCCAGAGCCGGCCCCGGTTGTCGAAACTCATGTTGATGGGGTTGCGCAGGTCCGTGAAATCGCTCTCAGCGGCGAAAAGTTCGATTTTGAAGCCGTCCATCATTTTAAAGGATTCGATCGAGTCGCTCTCCCCGATAAAATCGATATCACGACGGAAATTCGTTTCGATGGGTTCAAGTTGACGCGTGGCGGCATCGGCGGCTTCCAGATCGAAGGGTTTTCCCTGTGCCTGCGCCCAGATCGCCTGGTCCCGATTAGCCGTCAACTGACGGGTTTTTTCGATTTCCGGAGGGTAGTTGACGGTCCCGTAAGGTGCGCGCCGGCGTCCGTAGACGTGCACCCCGTTGACGATGCGGTAGTCGTGCCGCCACATCCAGTTCTTTTCCAGCACTGCCTTGAGGAGTTCACCGTCAACTTCCTTCGCCGGTGCAATGCCGAAGAGCTGCTCCATGAGTAAGTCGGCAATGAGCCGGTTCCCGCGTGTGTTCGGCAGGAAGCCGTTCAGCGTGAAAGGTCCTTCCCGCGTTTTCATGGCACTGTTGGTCGGGTGGAAGAGGTCAACGTAGCCAACCCCATGTCGCGCGGCCACTTTGGCCATGGCCTCAGCGTAGAGAATCAGATTGGCATTCTCCCTGTCGGATTTCGGCAGGTTTGTCTGGCTGGAAAGGTTCTCGAATGCGATCGGTGAGACGAGTACGAGCCGAGGAGGGGCCTCGCCGTTATAAGACTGCGCCTTAGAATGTTCGATCCACGCCTCCAGTTCGGCGGTGAACTGGCGCAGGCCCTCCGGACCCTTGAAAGACTCATTGTAGCCGAAAAAACCGAGAATGATATCCGCCTGACAAATCTCCAGCCACTCGTTGGGGGAGGGTTCCACGCCCTTGCCGCGGTGCCTCGGGTAGCCCTGGCTGACCTTTTCGGCACCAGGGAAGGCCCAGGGGGCGTTACGGCCGGCGCGGGGACGGTAGGTTGCCGTATCACCTTCAAAGCAGAGATTTCGAACGACCAGTCGATGCCCGGGAAAGGCCTGGTGTAATCGGGTCTCAAACTCGCCGTAATCAAGCATTTGCGAGCCAAGTCCATTGCCCAGCAAGACGATGTGTGTCCGGGCTTCCAACTCCTCCATGACCGGGCCGGCGTCGGCCGTATGTAAAATTACGAAGCAGGCGGTGAGCGTCAGGATCAATTCGCCAAGGGAGAGTGGCCTAAATGTCATATTTTTCAGAGTGGAGTGTGTCGCCGATAGTGAAAAGAAAAGAAAAGAAGGTCGCATTTCAGGACTGCTGTAAATGGAACCCATTTGTGTTTTCAGGGAATAGGCATACTAGTTGTGATGTCCTACATGTATGCGAACAAGAACTCCAAAAATCGTTTCAATATTTGCCGCAATTTTTTGCGGTACTCTATTTTTACTAGCTATGCCTGAAAAACCGATGAATTCCCAGTCCAGCGAAGAGAATGTAAGCCAATGCGCTTCTGCTTGCGCGCTGCCTTCCCATGTTGACTTAAGTAGCGGTGAATTTCCCGTGCAGCGCACAGACGAGGAGTGGCGCGAGCGCTTGACCGATCTGCAGTATAACGTGGCCCGTAAGCAAGGTACGGAACGAGCCTTCGCCAACCCCTACCACGATAACAAAAAAACCGGATTATATCGCTGCATCGGCTGTGACGTCCCGCTTTTCAGCAGTACGGACAAGTTTGATTCCGGGACCGGGTGGCCCAGCTTTACCCAACCGATCGACGAGCGCACGCTCGGGGAACATCGTGACACCAGCTACGGCATGGTCCGCACCGAGGTTCACTGCGCGGTCTGCGGGTCACACCAAGGGCACGTTTTTAACGATGGGCCCAAGCCGACCGGCCTTCGCTACTGCATCAATTCTGCTTCGCTGAAATTCGAAGAAGCGGAATCCGTCGAGGAGATTAAAGATCTAGTTAAGGCCTGGTATGAAGAAGGGGGCGATGGTTCAAAACGATAGCGCAATCATCATTATCAGCGCGGTTGAGATTTTCGTCACTCAATGATCACACAGAGAAGTTCTTTAGGACGAGCTATTTCATCCACGGGCCCCAGACCTCGGATGCTTTAATCGGCTGCTCCTCAAGCTCTACGCCCGGCCATGTACCCAGCGGAACCTGATTCCCGTAGATATCGGTCAGCAGCTCTTTGGCCCGGGCCAGCAGTTTGTCCACCTTTTCCGGATTTTCGTCGGCGACGTTATTCTTCTCCATAGGATCTGTCTTCAAGTTGTATAATGCCGGGCCGTCCGTGAGTTCCGGGTCTTCGGGTGGCTTCGCGCCGTAGTTGAAGTGGAGTTTCCAGTTGCCACTGCGGATGGCCGTGGCCCGTCCTTTGCCGTGCCAGAACAACAGTTCATCGCGAGCCAGTTCGGACTTCAGACCCCTCAGGTTCGCCCAAGTGCTGACGCCGTCCAACTTCTGGCTTTGCTCGGGCAAGTCGATATTGACACCACAGGCATCCGCCAATGTGGGAAAAAGGTCGATCGCGGCCACGATCTGGTTGTTTTCTTTGTCCTCCGGCAGCAAGTCGGGGTAACGCACGATGCAAGGGACGCGCGTGCCACCCTCCAGGGATTGCCACTTACCGCCACTGAACGGCGGCTTGTCGCTGGGGCCAGACTGGCCGGGCTGGCGGCCGTTATCGGAGGTGAAGATGACGATTGTGTTTTCCGCTTTGCCGGCTTCATCCAGCGCTTCCAGAATTTGGCCGACACGGTAGTCCAGTTCTTCCACCACGTCGGTATACTTGCCGGATTTATCCTCCCCGGAGTTGCCGTGCCAATCCGGGTGCGGATCGGCGGGGAAGTGGGGGGCCGTCCACGGAACGTAGAGGAAAAACGGATCCTCGCCGGGCTCGTTAATCACGCGGATGACTTCTTCGGTAAACGTTTCCGTCAACAGGCGGTTGTCCCACTTCTTTTGCACCAGTTCGCCGTCGCGATACATATCGCGGCCCTGATTGTTCGACATGTAGATGTAATAGGCCGATTCAAACCCCTGTTCTTCCGGGCTCATGTTTTTCCGGCCCAGATGCCACTTGCCTGAGATGGCGGTGCGGTAGCCGGCATCGCGGAAAGCCTCGGCCACGGTATAAACTTTTGGCGACATACCGCTCTTGGGCGGAAAGCCATACCCCATCACGCCCCAGCGCCAGCCGAGACGGGCCGGATAGGAGCCCGAGAGAAGAGCCATACGGGAGGGGGAGCAGACGGGATTCCCCGCGTAATAGCTGTTGAGCTTCAGGCCCTGACCGGCGAGTGCGTCAAGATGCGGTGTTTCAATGCGTGTGCTACCGTAGCAGGAAAGGTCCTCGTTGGCGAGATCATCCGCCATCATGAGGATCACATTCGGGTGTGCTTGCTTCTGCGGGAGCTCTTGAGTCTGCGCACAACCGCAGATTAGAGTGCATGCCAATAAAAGTAGGGTGCCGTGGAAAGATTTCATTCTAGTTTGATGCTTCGCCAAGATGTCAGGTGAAAGTTTGATTCTAATTCCAGTTAAGGCTCTTGTTCGCACTTGTGAGTTCAATCAAAATACGCGTTTGAACTGCAATTGGTGCCGCTCTTTTGAGGTAAAAGGGGAACAATGGCTTGCAAAAGAGAATCAGTATTCGCCTATACTGCCACCGTGAAATTATTCTCCGCAACCTTAGTTTTGTTGGCTTCTGCCGTTTCAGCCGCAGATCGCCCCAATATTCTCTTTATTTTTTCGGACGACCACGCGCTCAACGCGATTTCCGCCTATGGCGGCCCGCTGAAAGAGATCGCCCCGACGCCCAATCTCGACCGTATCGCCGATCAAGGTGCTATTTTTACCCGTTCCTATTGCAGCAACTCCATCTGCGGACCGTCCCGTGCAGCGATTCTGACCGGTAAGCACAGCCACATTAACGGCTACCTCGACAATGGCTACTTCGACAAGGAGTACCTCGAGGATGTCAATTTTGCCTTCGATGGCAGCCAAACGACCTTCCCGAAGCTGCTGCGGGAAGCCGGTTACCAGACGGCACTCATTGGTAAGTGGCATCTGAAAACCGAGCCCGAGGGCTTTGACTACTGGGAACGCCTGCCGGGACAGGGGAGCTACTACAACCCGCATTTTATCCAGCAGGACGGCAGCCAGAAGCAGTACCAGGGTTACGTGACGGATGTGGTGACCGAGCGCACGATCGATTGGCTGAAATCAGGTCGGGATAAAGATAAGCCTTTTGTACTGATGGCCCAGCACAAGGCCCCGCACCGCAATTGGTCACCCGCGCTACGGCATATGGACCTTTGGGATGATGTTGTGATTCCCGAGCCGGCGACGCTTTTCGACGACTATGCCAATCGTCATCCTTCGCTGAAAGATCAGGAAATGAGTATCGAGGATAATTTCTTCTACGGGTGGGACATGAAATTTCACGGTGAAACGCCCTACCCCGAGTATTTCGGCTCCTATCCGAACTATGAATACCGTCGTATGACCGAGGCACAGAAAAAGCAGTGGGACGCCAGCTATGAGGAGGAGAATCAGGCACTGCTGGCCGCCATCGAGGCGGGTGAGATGACGGATAAGGACGTGACCCGTTGGAAGTATCAGCGCTACATCAAAGATTACCTGCGCTGCATCCGTTCCCTCGATGAGGGGATCGGTGAAGTTCTGGATTATCTGGATGAGAGCGGCCTCGCGGAGAACACCATCGTGATTTATTCCTCCGACCAGGGGTTCTACCTCGGCGAGCACGGCTGGTATGACAAGCGCTGGATGTTCGAGGAGAGTTTTGCCATGCCCTTCCTGATTCGCTGGCCCGGTGTGATCGAGCCCGGCACCCGCAGCGAGGCCCTGATTCAGAATATCGACTACGCACCCACCTTTCTTGAGATCGCCGGCGCGGCGATCCCCGAGACGATCCAGGGGCGCAGCCTTTTGCCCGTACTGAAAGCTGGGGGCAAGGCACCGGAGGACTGGCGGGAAGGCCTCTACTACTTCTACAGCGGGGAGATGACCCACCGGGTTCCCGCACACGACGGCGTCACGAACGGCCGGTACAAACTCATGCATTTCACCAGGGATGACTCCTGGAACCTATTTGACCTCAAGGTGGACCCCCAGGAGCTGAATTCCCTGCACGATGACGCCAGCTATGCTCAGGTCCTGAAGGAAATGAAGACACTCTATCACGATTTGCGGGATGAATACCGGATGAGTGACTCGACCCTGCCGGCCCACCGCCTCGGCCAGGGTTGGTGGAAGCAGCGTTACCAGAAAACACTGGGTAAAGTCGCTGCAAACGGCAGTGACTACGAACTGGTCTTTATCGGTGATTCCATCACCCAGGGATGGGAAGGCGCCGGCAAGGAAACCTGGAATGAGTTCTACGGCGATCGCAAGGCGCTCAACCTCGGCTACTCCGGCGACCGCACCGAGCACGTACTCTGGCGCCTGCTCAACGGTGAGCTGGAGAATGTCGACCCCAAGGCCTACGTTGTCATGATCGGTACGAACAATACCGGGCACGGGTTGACCCCGGCGGCCGAAACAGCCGAGGGGATAAAGTTGATTGTGGAACTCTTAAAGGACCGTTCACCCGAATCGGAAATCCTGCTTCTTTCCGTTTTCCCGCGGGGGCAGCAACCGGATGACAAGATGCGCGTGCGTAACGAGGAGATAAATGGTATTATCGAAACCTATGCCTATGACGACCAGGTGCACTGGCTCGACCTCACTGATACGTTCTTGAACGAGGAAGGCGTCCTGACCAAGGAGGTTATGCCCGACGCGCTCCATCCGAAGCAAAAGGGCTACCGCATGTGGGCCGAAGCCATGGAGCCGACCTTGGTCGAGCTGCTCAAATAACGCAGTACTTTACTGGTTTCTACCTTGGCTTCTGGGGGCCGTAAAGGGCAAGGTCTTACCCATTTGATGCCGATCGTGACACAGGCGAGACGCCTGTGCTACGAGGGTCTCATCCGGGTAGTCGCTGGAAATTCTAGTTCAGTCCAGCTGCTTGCGAATCGCATCCGCGACGGCCTCGGCCAGTACCTTGTTGCCTTTTCCTGTGTGATGCACGTCCCGGGGCGCAACATACATCTCTGGGCCAAAATCTTTTGAAATTCGGTAGAGGTCATTCACCGCAACCCCGTATCGCTTCATGACTTCCAGCGCGGCTTCGTTGTATTTTGCGTCATCGCCTACGAAGCGGCCCGCTTCACCTTCGGGGATCTTCGTCGTGGTGGCAAAGATTAGGGTGGCATCGGTCTCCTTCAGGCGCTGCACCAGCTTCTCAAGATTTTCCTTATACTCTTCCAGCGGGACAGAGAGCGTTCCGCGGATTTTGTCACGCTTGCCATAAACTTTGGACTCGGGGTGCCGGTAGCAAAGATCGTGTAGGCCCCAATTAAAATGGATAAGGTCCCATTCTGTCTCACCGAGCCAGTCTTCGATTTTTTTGAGTCCGTTGCGGGTTTCTCCGGCATTGCCTGGGTGGCGTAAGACCTGTACCTCGTCTTGCAGAAAATCCTTCGTCTGTTTGAAGTAGCCACCCATGATGGAGTCGCCGATGAGCAGTACCTTGGGCAGTCGCTCTTCCGTTTCATTCTCCTCTGCTGCTTCAACCCTGTATTTGTCCCGTTCAGGCGTATAGAAGGAATCGGCTGCCGCTGGTCCCAATAAAGCAAAAATCGATATGACGAATATGGAGAAGCGCATAGTAGAATAATTACAGGGCGTCGGCTACAGCTGGGCCCATATCCCGAAGAATGCGCTTTTCCTTACCGGTAAGCTCCTTGGTTGAGAAAACACGGAGTTTTTCGTCGTCTTTTTCCTGATAGAAGAGGAAACAGCAAAACGCGCCACCGGGAATTTCGGAAAGCAGAATTTTCAAGTCATAGGTCTCACCTGCGCGCAGGTTAATCCAGTCGCCGTAGCGGATGTTCTTGGGTACCCCGGGCAAGTTGGGGCCGCTGTCATCCAGTCCTTCATCGCTGTAGCCGGGTTCCCAGCTGGCATCCAGAATAATGCGAGAGTTCAAACGTACGATTAAGACGTCGTCAGCCATCCCGCAGAGGCGTATCTGCATATCTTTTGGGGGCGTGTAGGTCCCTTCATAGAAGGCCACAATCCCACTGGGCTCGATCTCGCCTTCCACCCCGAAAGACTTTGGCGCTTTATCAGCGGACCCGTTTGGAATCATCCAGTACGAGCCGTAGAGTTTATTTTCCGCCGTGTAGAATTTCCGCGTCAAGCTACCCAGATTCCAGGAGCCATCGGTGAATTCACGAATCGTTCCTTTTCTGCTGATATTGATTGGGTCGCCTGACCGGTCACGCTTCAGGTCGATTAGGGTCGCTTCAAGTGTGCCTTCGGTCTTTCCGGTATATCCAAAGTCGGTCAGTTTGAATTCCATGGCCATCTCGCGCATACCGGTAATGCCACTGCCGCCGAATCCGCCGCCTCCGCGACCGAATACGGAACTGCTGTCGACGTTGACATCAATGTTGAGTGCGGGGATATCGAGTTCAGACGGATTGTTGACGACGATTGCCGGTGGCCGGGGCGGTGGCGTGGATTCATTTCTTTGCTGAATATTAACGGTGTATTCCGGCTCTTTTTGCGGTGGTGGGGCCACCGGAGCTGCTTCGAAGACCGTTTCTTCGCGCAGAACCGCGGAAACAAATTTAATGGTACCAAAAATCACGACAGCCACGATGTGCAGTGCGAAACTGACCATAATGACCAAGGCGAGGGTGCTACGTGATTTTTTTCCGAAAAATTGTTTCATATGGGGTAGGTGATATCTTCACAACGGTGTCAGGAGACCGCGTTTATGACAACATTTTGTCTACATAGGTAGGACTGCAGCTATATTTTCAATAAACAGTTTACCAAATTGTTCTGACGTAGAAAGACGATATCGGAATGATGGATTTAAGGTTATGTTGCCTCTCGCTGTAGAGGAAGAGACAAAAAACCGGGCTCGTTTAAGAGCCCGGCTGTCATGGGGTGAAATGGGAACTTATTTTTTGAGCTCAACCATAGCTTTGCCCATACCTTCGCCGACCAGCATGTAGGTCTCGGCATTTCCATGGTAATGGAAGCCCTGATTGCGGGGTGATACTTCCGGTGGGCGATAGAAGGGGCGGGTATCGACAGACTTCACAGTGCCCTTGTATTCCGGATGTTTAGAAGGGGCGCTGACATTCATCTGGGCATTGAAAATGGTGTCGGCGCTGCTGCCCGGCTCCCAGCTTTTACCTCCGCCAAAGCCGCAGGTGGCGACGACGAATGGTGCGTCGGGTGCATTGAATTCCTTGCGCAGCGTGTTGATCAAAGTGACAAGATTGTGCTCGTAGCGCTGAGCATAGGGGTTGGCACTGCCCGTACCCTGCTCGCCGCCATCTTTGTGGCCCTGCCACCAGCCGAAGCCGGCGATCTCGTAGCCGCGGCCGGCCCAATGAGGAAATTCCTTATCGAAATTGGCCAGCACGTCCTTGGCGGCATTGAAGCAATCGTCGTACTGCTTGCCGGCATACCAGTTGTGGCTGGGTTTTTCCGGAGTGGTGCCTTTCTCCCAGCGGGAAGGTGTATCCTTGTAACCGGCATAGACCCAAGTGGTACCATCTTCGTCAGTGTATTCGAAACGCTCCGAGTTCGGTGGTAGGAAGTCCCAGCCCAGCGATCGGTTGCCCTGGCTCGCCTTCAGCACAAGCACGGGTTCGTCGTGGTAATTGCCGACCATATGACCGAAGCCAAGTTCTGGGCCGATCGCGTTGTTGCCCGCACCGAAGCCGGCGTTCAGCCAATCGCTGCCCCCGGCAGTAACGACACCCTTGTACCAGACATCGTCGCGCGGGACGAAATTGCCGTCGTCATCGATGAGATACTGGAATTTGCCGTCGTGACGCACGACGGTCTTCAGTGTGCCGGGAATATCCAAACGGGCATACCAGCCGAGGCCGTTGGCACGATTGTTCAGGTAAGTGATCTTGAAAGGAACCTTTTCGCCGGCCTCAAGCTTGATGGGGGTGTGCTTGTCTTCTCCACCCGGTTCTTTGCGGTACACTTCCTGGCCGTTGACCACCATGATGTTTTCTTCCGAACGGCCATATCCGGGACGGAATTCGTAAACCCCGGTTTCCGGCATCTGGACCTGGCCGCGGACAATTTGCACGCCGGTGTTGGGGTAGGGCGTAGGCTTGGTGCCGCCAAAGCTCTCGAGCTTAAGCGTTTCGCTCGGCTCCATTTTATCGTAATCCGCTGCGGCATCGTAGGGCCCCGGGTAGACGGAAAGTACCGGATCGATCATTTCTTTGCCCCAGCGCGAGCCGCCGCCATCGATTTGGCCGATACCGACCATATTCGATTGGCCGGAGAGGATATAGACTTTGACCGGTGCTTCCTTGGCACTGGCATTGATGCCGAAGCACAAGCCAAGGATGATTGAGAATGACAGCAACAGTCGCTGCATGCAATGTTTGGGTCGGTGTATCATGATTTACTCGTTTAGGTTTCGATGTAGAACTTTGAGCGAACTGTGACCTTAATGCCCGACAGCCGGTTCCATAATTAACGAACCGGGCAGCATTTGAGGGTCGAGAAAAGTGGCTTTGATTTTTTCCTTACCACTTCTTGAAATCCTTTTTCGGATTCGGATTCACGATGGGAAGAATAGCGTCGGTTTCCTTCAGCTTCGCTTCCAGTTTACTGGATAAGGTCTTCACCAGGTGGGGTTGCTGTTCGGCCAGGTTATATTGCTCCTTCGGGTCCCGGGCCAGGTTGTAGAGTTCGATACCCTTCTTGTAGTAGAACTTGATCAGCTTCCAGTCACCCTCGCGGATGGCGCTGTAGGGGATGCCGCCCTGGTTGCCCCAGTGCGGGTAGTGCCAGAAGAGAGGCTCGCGGTTGAATTCCGCTTCGGGGTCTTTGAGGATTTCGGCGAAGCTCGTGCCGTCCTTGTGTTGCCATGGGATAGGGTCGAGGCCGCAGAGTTCAAGAAGGGTCGGGTAGAAGTCGGTGGAAATAATGGGTGTGCTGTTCGTCCCCGTAACGATGTTACCCGGCCAGCTGACCAGGGTTGGTTCGCGTACGCCGCCCTCGTAGGCCCAACCTTTACCCGCACGGTAGGGCAGGTTACTCGTGGGGGAACCTTCGGAGGTCGACAGGCCACCGTTGTCCGAGAAAAAGACCACGATAGTGTCCTCTTTCAGCCCGTTGGCTTCCACCGCTTGCATCACCTTGCCGACAGCGGAGTCCATGGCTTCGACCATACCAGCATAAATCGCATGTTCCTGCACGGTGCGGTTTTCGCGTGGGAATTCCGGTTCAAAGGCGGGTTCCAGCCCGAGGCGCTCGCGTTTGGCTTCGTATTTTTCGACCAAATCGTCCGGCGCCATTAAGGGCGTATGGACGGAGTAAAAGGGTAGATATACGAAAAAAGGCTGGTCTTTGTTTTCGGTGATAAATCCTGCGACCTCGGTGGCCAGGCGGTCCGGCAGGTGTTCGCCTTTCGGCCCGTCGGACAGGTTTGGGTTGTCGTAAGGGGAAAAGTATTGGTCGCCGGTATAGGGGCCACCGCCACGCACTCCCCCCTTGTTGATGTCGAAACCGTGGTCTTTCGGCCATGAGCCTTTGTCACCGAGATGCCACTTGCCGGCATGCATAGTGGCGTAGCCGCGGGCTTGGAAATATTCGGCCAGCGTGATGTGGTCGTGGTCCAATGATTGAATGTAGGGAGCGGGAAGCACCGGGCGTTTGCCCATCCATTTGAACTTCATCTGACTGAGATCGGTCAGGTCCGCGGGCAACTCATGATCGAACCCGTTCGGTCCTCCAAAGTAATCGGTGTTGCGGGTGCGGGCCGGATACTGGCCGGTCATGATCGAGGAGCGGGTGGGCGAGCAGACCGGGCTGGCGGCGTAACCGTCCGTGAAGATCATCGACTCCCTCGCCAAACTGTTCAAGGAGGGTGTGTCGTAGAAGGTGTCCGGATTATTGAAACCGACATCCATATAGCCCAAATCGTCGGCCATGATAAAGATGACGTTGGTGGCGGAGGCAGTTGATGCGAGAGCAATGGTGACAAGGAGTGATATCAGTTTCATAAATAAGTCTTAATTGATCTATACACGGGCGGTCAGTGCAACCATAAGGCTGTCAAAGCCATTGGCCCGGTCGAAGCTTTTTTCGTGTTCAATATTCGCTTTGGCCTCAATGACCTCAATGCCTTCAATCCGTTCCGAGAGTGCCTTAAGCAAAATGCGGATAAGCAGACGGGCATGGGCTGCCCCGAGGCATAGGTGTTTGCCAAAGCCGAAGGACAAATGCGGATTGGGTTTGCGGGCGAGATCGATCGTCTCCGGATCGTCAAAGACCGCCTCGTCGAAATTAGCGGGTGCCCATCCCAGGCCGATCCGTTCGCCGGCCTTAACCGGAGTTCCCAGCACGTTGGTATCGACGGGGCAGACGCGGCCGATTTGCGTCAGAGGCATGTAGGCACGGATGAACTCTTCCGTGGCGTGAATCAGTCGTTTCGGTTCTTCGCGCAGAAAGCTGAGTTGGCTCGGATGCTCGTTGAAGTAGGCGATGATGGAAGAGACGTTGTGGATGATTGTGTCGCGCCCGCCGGCAAAAGTGAGGTTGCCGAAGCCCAGCATTTCCTCGCGTGTGAGTGGACGCCCCTGGAAGTTTGCCTGTACCAATGCGGAGAAAAAGTCCTCACCGGGTTTTTTTTCAGCGCGGTCAAACTGTTCATTGAGGTAATCCTCCAGGACGATGCCCTTTTTAAATGTGCCTCCTTCGCCGCGAAAGACGTGAACGCCCCAATCGATCCAAGTGTTCGCTTCGCTCTCGGGCACCTTGAGTAGATAAGTGAGTGCCCGGGATTGGTAAGGTAGTGCGAGTTCGCCCACCACCTCCAGTGTTTCCTTCTTCAGGGCATGATCGAGCAAGTCATTGATCAAGGATTCGACGCGGGCAATATACTCCGGTTCTTTGGCTTGCTGGAAAAAAGGGTTAACGATGGCGCGCCATTCGGTGTGCTCTGGTGGATCGGTCTCGATGGGGAGCTGGCGAATACTGCGGACTTTTTCTTCTGAAGGGATGGGCACGCGGAAGGGCGCATCGGAGCTGTAGGTCTGCCAGTCCTTGGCGGCAGCCCGCACATCGCCATGGCGCAAAATCATGGTGATATCCTCGCCATGAAAGGGGCATTTCATGACCGGGCCTGCGCGGCGGGCTTCGCGGAATGGGTCGGGCACGTCCTGCATTAAAGTAGCTGTATGTTATTTAAGTTTACTTGCGAGAGAGTATCTCTCCTAAGCCGTTTCGCCGTATTCCCATCCTTCGCGGACCGGTTCTTTGATCCATGCGTCAAGTTCAGGTTGGCCCTTCACTTTCATGTTCTCTTTATCCCACTCGATCGTCTTCCCGCTGCGTTGGGCGAGGGCCCCAAGCAGGACCATTTCCGTGAGTGGCGCAGCGTAGTCGAAAGGCGAGCCGGGCTCGGGGCCGCCCTTGATCGCGGTAAACCATTCTTCGACCGGTCCTCTGCCGCCGCTGGGCAGGCGCTCTATGCCGGAGATCTTGTCGCGCAGTTCACGGCGGCGTTCTTCCGGAATGATACGCGGGCTGCGTGGGCGCATTCCCGGGTGCATCAATGTGTTCCTGGAACCGATCATGAACATGCCGCCTTCTTCCGGGAGTGGCTTGTCGGCCGGCCAACCGTCCGGCTTGGGCACGTCGTAGCCTCTTTCGTACCACTTCAGCGTGACAGGTGGCTTCTTGCCCCGAGCAGGAAAATGATAAGTCACCAGCGAGCTCATGGTAATGTAATCCGGATGCGGGGGCGTCTCGCGTTCGATTTCGACCTTGGTCGGCATGTCCAGATCGAGAGCCCAGAAGGGTGCATCAAAGGTATGGCAACCGATGTCGCCCAAGGACCCTACGCCATAGTCCCACCATCCGCGCCAGCGGGTGGGCACGTAGGCCCGGCTGAACTCGCGCCGCGCTGCTACGGGCCCCTGCCAGAGATCCCAATCGAGTGTGTCGGGAACTTCGTTGCCGGGTGGCGGAAAGCTGGACGGTGGCACAAACCAGGGGCCAGTGGGCCGGTTTGTCCAGGTGACCACTTCTTTGACATCGCCGAGTAGATCGGCATCATACCACTCCTTGATCCGTCGCATGCCCTCCATGCAGTGCCCCTGATTACCCATTTGGGTGACGACGCCGGCTTCTGTCGCGGCTTTTTGCAGCATTCGGCACTGCCAGATATTGTGGGCCAGTGGCTTTTGCACGAAGACGTGTTTGCCGCGTTCGATGGCAGCCATGGCGATGGGGAAGTGGGTATGATCCGGAGTGGAGATGGCGACGGCGTCGATTTGGTCGCCCATCTTGTCAAGCATGACCCGGAAGTCCTTGAAGCGTGGAAGGTTGGGGTGGTTACCCAGTGCGCGGGAGGCCCGCGCAAAGTCCACATCGCAGATCGCGACGAGATTCTCCATGTCGCGTGCGCGGCGGTAGGCGTAGCCGCCCATTCCGCCGGCGCCAACTACGGCGACGTTGATCTTATTGTTGGCCGACTCGCCAGCCCGGGCGATAGAGAAGAGGGGCAGCGAGCAGACACCTGCGGCAGCGGAGGTTTTCAGGAAACGACGTCGGGATAGGGAATGCATATTATCCATAGGTAACGAGGGTCGATAGGCTGTCACTATCTCGGTAGCCGATCAACCGATTAAGTTCCGAAATTCAGCTTGCTGCCTGCATCTGCTCGGCGAGGGAGTCCCGGTAGTGAAGCATGCCCTTATAGTCGGCGACATCATCCGGCATGCTGCGGATGGTTTCGGCCAAATTATTCCAAGTCTGCGGATGCTTGCGGATCGACTCAAATGGCACTGTTTCGATACGTATGGCCATGATGATCCCGTAATTGACGGAGGTGAAGAGTTGGTGCTCCAGCCGTAGATATAAATCTTCCACTGCGGTGTCTTGGTTTGGCCGGGGCCGCTTGAGGTCCGGATGGTAGTCCAGTTCGTCGGTCAGGGTAATACTCCAGTTTTCCCGGTAGAATGATTTGCCTGATGGAATACTGCGCAGGAAGCGGTCAATGTGCTGGCCGATTTTTTCGTTAAGCTTGGGGACGGCGGCGTGTACTTCGTGAACCGGTTTGCCTAGAGTTCGGTTTAAACTCCAGGAGGAAGGCATGCAGACGCTGCCGGCTAGAAATGCGAGGGATGATCCATCGACCAAAAGAATGTCGGGCTCTAATTGCAGACTGAGAGAGCGCAGGTCATGCGGATGTGCATCCTTACGGGAAAGGATGCCCCATGATACGGCTTGCTCGTACAGTCGTCTGACGAGTGGCTTCGCGTCCTCGCATTCGGCGAGATATCGCGATGAATCAGATTTGAGGACATTTCTTTTGTGCTCGAGAATGCGTGGTCCTTCCGGAGTCGGTGAGAAGAAATCACGGGCCTGGCCAGTCCGTATGCGGAATGACCAGTCAAAGCCCTTGTTATTGAATGTGCGTTGCCAGGGCTTCGGCATGATGTTTTGAGCGCTGTCTGAGATAGACTGTAGGAATCAGGATTCCACCAGATTATTCAAAGGAAAACCTTACTTTCTCGATCAATGGCGAGGCGTTGTTCTCCGTGGTGTCGGTCACCTTGAACTCAAAGCAGAAGCCGTAGCCCTCCGGTAGTTGGCTGAGATCCAGTGCTGCGGGCTTTCGGCTGATTTGTTTGGCAAAGCCGGGGATGTGATCGTAGTTCTCCTTCACTTCCTGCCAGTCAGACCAATAGTCGATTTGGCCATTGCCCGTCGTATCGACAGCGACACGAGTCTCGACACGCTCGACCCACGGGCCCGGGCTGACGAAATCGTTTTTTGTCTGTGTGAGCAGATAAAATTGCCCTTCGGCGAAACCAATGTCCGGGTCCGGGTGGCCCGAGCCGATATTGCCGCAGAAAGCAAATGGTTGATCGATGTCGGAAGCGGTGAACCAGGCAACGCTCATCTCCTGTCGCTTGCGTGTTTCTGCGGGGTGAAAATCTCCGAAGAGGTAGTACTGTCCACCGATACTGATGGCGGCCCAATCGCCAAAGGCATTCTGCTCGGGTTCGTGGACCTCGTAGCGGGCAAAGGCGCGCTTTTGCCCTGGCTTTTGGGGATAATTGGCGGGGTCATCCTTGTGCCAGTGAGGGTGGGCAAATTCCTTGAAGACTCCGGTCGGTTCGGTACGAACGTCCACCGCAGGCGGCAGAATCTTAAAATCGGAAAGCCCGTCATCGCTAACGGCGTGACCCGCCAAGGGGGAATCCCAGGAGTGCTTGCTGGCATCGATCGGGCTCCAGTTTTCGTAGATCAGGTGGAACTTGCCGTCCAGGTCGCGGATGATGGTACAATCGGAACCATCCGAGGGGTCTTTAAAGGCCATGCCCATGTCCTCGCCTGGTTTGCCATCAAACAGATCCTCATCCACGTAGACGTGAGGGTCCTGGTCGTTGGGGAAGTCGTAATAAATGTAGAGTTTCCCGTCGTAATATTCTGCCGTTGTTGTCCACTTTGCCCGGCGGTTGGTGACTTGGCCATGGTGCACCCAGTGCTTCATGTCTTTGCTCTGCCAAGCGTGATAGCCGCCGCCGGTATGGCCCGAAAAAGCACCCGGAGCGGCGAAGACATTTCCCACTTCCGTGGTCTTCAGCGGAATGTCGAAGCCTTTGAGCGAAGCGTCCGTTCCTTCACTAGCTCCCGCTTCGTTGAGCCCGAAGGCCCAGTAATTATCAGGGCCCAGACTTAAGAAGACCGGGGCATCCCCCAAGCTGCTTGGGAGCACTTTTTCGACAGGTTGCCAGTTTAACCAAAGCGGTGCCTGATAGAAGGTGATTGTTTGGGCGGAAACCTTATGGGGGAATCTTTTTAGGATACTTCGAAATCGACCCGTTTTGCCGTCGGGTTTGGCAATGCCACCAAGAATGTCAATCCCCTCGCTTTCCGCTTTGGCTGCATGCCACCCCAAAGTGCTTTCAATCTGCCAGATCTCAGCGGATCGAACTGTGTTTAAAGAAAGAAGGAGAATCGAAATCAACAAACAGTGTTTCATTATTCTGTAAGAAGTAAGCTCTCTGGTTAAAAGGGTCGTCTAAAGATGAATTGGAGGGTTATTTTATTTGCATCAGTCATTACAAATGGTGACTTCTTGACTTCAGTAGTCCTCTCCACGGTTGCTTGCCGCGCATGACGCTTGCCAGGTTTGCAGGTCGTGGATCATTTGCTCCAGCACCTCCGGTTGTTTTTCGGAAATGTCGGTCGTCTCCGCAGGATCGAAAATCAGATCGTAGAGGGCGTAGGTTTTACCACCATCCTTGCTATAGACTTTGTAGCGGTTGCCAGTGAGAGAGAGTTGTTGCCTGGATTCAAAAGCCATGGGGCTGGGCCGCTGCGTTACCTTAGCGCGAATCAAAGGCAACAGGCTGACACCGTCGTAGGGGCGTGCCAGTGCTTCAGGCATTCGGTATCCCAATGCATCCAAAATTGTTGGAAAATAGTCGCTTGTATTGGCCGGGAAATCGACACGGCGAGCTTCCTTAATCATGGCAGGCCAAACCAGTAAGCCCGGGACGCGTACGCCACCTTCATACAAACTACGTTTTCGCCCGCGTAAGCCGCCGGTTCTTCCGGGGTCGCTGTCATTGCCTTCTGGTCCATTGTCCGAACAGAACCAGAGCATGGTATTTTTCGACACACCGAGTGATTCAAGCTCGGCGCGAAGTCGTCCCATTTGTTCGTCCATCGCGGTCAGGCAACCGTAGTAGTC
Source organism: Coraliomargarita sinensis (assembly GCF_003185655.1). Taxonomy (NCBI): domain Bacteria; kingdom Pseudomonadati; phylum Verrucomicrobiota; class Opitutia; order Puniceicoccales; family Coraliomargaritaceae; genus Coraliomargarita; species Coraliomargarita sinensis. The sequence continues at coordinate 79,225 of NZ_QHJQ01000011.1, forward strand.
CCCATGCTCCTCGTAGCCGTCCGTATAGGGTGGAGCCGAGACGACCGGGAGGTGCGGGGTATGAAACCAAATGACAGTGAAAAAGGGGATACCCGCTTCGCTTTGTTTTCGTATAAAAGGTAGCGCGCGATCCATGATCAGCTTGGAGTCATCGCCCGAGATTTCAGTAGGAGGCACCATCTCGCCGGGGCCGGTCCAGTAGCGGGTGCCATATTTCTCATAGTCGCCCTCTTTCCAATAGGTGGGTACTTTAGCCTCTGTGGAGAAGCAGCTATCGAAGCCGTTTTCCCAAGGCGGGGAATATTCATCCAAGTTGTCCGGGCCGCCGCGATTGGAATCCTTAATTTTCGTCGTGAGTGTCCCCAGGTGCCACTTGCCAAAGTGGCCGGTCGCGTAACCATTGCGCTTTAATATCTCAGCCAAGGTCATTTCCTCCGCTTTCATGCTTCCAACATTCGCATAAAAAATCCCGTAGCGGTAGGGATGACGACCGGTGAGCGCACTGCCCCGGGTCGGTGAGCAAACCGGTGCCGCCGAATAAAAGCGATCAAAGCGAAGCCCTTCGGCAGCCATCCGGTCGAGATGCGGCGTCCGTAAGACGGGGTGGCCGTTGTAGGCCGTATCGCCCCAGCCCTGGTCGTCCGTCATGCAGAGGATGACGTTTGGGGGTGATGACTGTGGCAAAGAAAATGCCGATATCGCGCCGCTGCAGAGCAGTAGGGCGATACCGGCATATTTGGAAATCACAGAAGCCTGCATGCCATTAAGGCTGTCAGGCTAATAATTATTTTGCACTCACTTTTTCCAGGATCTCGTAATTGCGCTGGAGCATGGCGCTGGGGTCTTCCAGCAGACCGGCGGCGACGCGGGCATTGTCGAGAAGCTGCCGGCTGATGAGGGTGGCGAGTTCGCCATCGGAATCGCGAAGTCCGGCAAGGTTCTTCACCAGCGGGTGGCGCGGGTTGACCTGCAGCTTGACCGGTGGTTCGCCGCCCATATCCGGGCCGCCTGCCTTTTGTTGCATCGCCTTCATCATCTTGCGCATTTGCGCGGTCATCATCTTGTCGGCGTTGACAATCATGGCCGGGCTGCCGACGAGGCGCTCGCTGGTGGTGACTTCGCTGACTTCATCGCCCAGCTTTTCTTTGATGAAGGAGCAGAGGGCTTCGGAGTCTTCCTTAGCCAGTGCTTCCGGCTTGTCGGTATCGGTTTCCGGGGAAATCGCATCCAGGTCGATGTCGTCGCTGTCGGCTGAGACAAAGTTCTTCTCTTCGAACGCGCGGGCGTGATTCATCACGAACTCATCGATCGGCTCGTAGAGATAGAGCACTTCGATATTGCGGGCCTTGAAGGCCTCGAAGTAGGGGCCGGATTCGATGGCGCTTCGGCTTGGCCCGGAGAGATAGTAAATTTCCTTTTGTCCTTCCGGCGCACGGCTCAGGTAGTCGGACAAGCTAGTTGTCTTACCTTCCTCGGTGTAGGAGGATTCGAAGCGAAGCAGCTTGAGCAGCTGGTCGCGGTGGGTGAAGTCGGTGGTCACGCCTTCCTTGAGGAAGAGGCCGAAGTTTTGCCAGAAGTCGTCGTAAACCTCAGGCTCCTTCTTCGCCTTTTCTTCAAGGGTCTTGAGGAAGCGCTTGGTCAGGACCTTGTTGAGTTTCTGGATCAGCGAGCTGTCCTGCATCGACTCGCGGGAAATGTTGAGCGGCAGGTCGGCACTGTCCACGACACCGCGAACGAAGCGCAACCATTCCGGCAGCAGATTTTTCGGATCGCTGTCGATCAGGACTTTGCGGCAATAGAGTGCCACCCCGGGCTCCATGCGCCCAAAGCCAAAACCTTCCATGTTTTCGGTGGGGGCAAAGAGGATACTGTTGATTTCAAGCGGGGCGTCGGCGGAAAAATGCAGCCAGAAGCGCGGATCGTCGAAGGCGTTGGCTTGAAACTTGTAGAACTCCTTGTATTCCTCGTCGGTAATCTCGCTCTTATTCTTGAGCCAGAGCGCGCCCACGGTGTTGAGCTCCTCGCCCTCAACCTTGACCGGGAACTGCACAAAGGCGGAATACTTTTTAATGATTGCTTCGATCCGGTCTTTTTTGGCGAACTCTTTGTATTCTTCCTTGAGTTTGATGACGATACGGGTGCCGCGGCGCTCACCTTCGACCGTATCGATCTCGTAGGCACCGGAACCGTCGCTGGACCAGCGGAGGCATTCGCCATCCTTGTGCCAGCTGCGGGTATAGACATCGACCTTCTCGGCGACCATGAAGACAGAGTAGAATCCGACACCGAATTGGCCGATCAGGTTTTCGTTTTTCTCGCCGGATTCCTTGAGTGCGTTCAGAAAGGCTTTCGAACCGGAGTGGGCGATGGTACCGAGGTTCTCAATCAACTCATCGTGGGTCATGCCGATCCCGAAGTCGCGGATGGTGACTTCGCCGGATTCTTCGTCGGCAGTGACCTGAATTTCCAGGTCCAGGTCGGCATCGAAGATTTCTTTCTCCGTGAGTTGCGTGTGGCGCAGTTTCTCAGTGGCATCCGAAGCGTTGGAGACCAGTTCACGGACGAAGATTTCTTTGTCCGTGTAGAGTGAGTGGACGACGATATCGAGGACTTGCTTGACCTCGGCTTGGAATTCGTGGCGTTCAGGTGCTTGTGTGCTCATGATTGGATTGGATTTCTAGAGAAGAAAAGACGGGAAATTAGAAGGACTTGAGTAAAAATCAAGAGTTGGTGGGAGGGATGCGGGATCTGGGATGCGGTCCGGTTCGCATCGCGCCTGGTCGGGTCACTTTTCCCGGGCGGCGTGCTTCATGCCGCAGATCTCCGGACCTGCGACACTAGAAGTCAACGGAACTGGTTCTGTTCCGCTTGATAGTGGTAATCGGCGCTGGACAGTTTCGCCTTGAGCGACTCCACATCGATATCGTGCGAGCGGCAGAGATCCTCCAGCGAGTCCGAGTGGTTACGCAGTTCGGTGTTGACCAATCCCACCAAGAGGTGGGGATCCATGGATTCAAACTTCGTCCAATCCATATAATTCCGGCAGGTGGATTACTCGGCTGTTTCTGTGCTCTCCGCAGGTAGCCCACGTAGGATGAGTTCGTTGGTCAAATCGCTACGAGTGGTAAAGCTGGCCCAGCGTTCAAGCATGGTGCGCGTTTGTGCCAGATCAGGATCTTCTTCGCTGAGTTCAGGCACTTCCTTCGACTTGACATAGACAAAGGTTCCGGTGCCCCGCAAAGTCAGCATGGGCGAAATTTCACCTTCATTCAAGGACTGTGCCTGTTGCAATGCGGAGCGGTTCAAATCTGACGGAGCATCCTTCACTTCGAAGCTTTCGTAGCTTGTGACTTCAAGGTCGAGTGACTCGGCGGCTTCAGCGAACGCCGTGCCTTCGGATACCGCGGTTTCCAGTTCGCTTTTAAGGCTTTCGCCCTTCTCGTTAAAAAGACGACGCTTCTCCTGGGTGCTGTAGTCCGTTGCGACTTCAGCAGCCACATCCTCGTAGGGTGGGATTTTGGGTTCGATACGTCCCTTGTAGATGAGGACGGCATAGCCTCCATCGACTTCATAAGCGTCGGAGTAGTAGCGCTTGCCGGTCAGAGCAAAAGCGGATTCAAGCATTTCCGGTGAGAGTGCACGCTGACGTGCACCCGCTTCGGTGTATGGTTCGATCTCGGTCAGGCTGACTCCGTTATCGTTCAGCAACTGGTTGAAGCTGGCCGAGTCGAGTTCAATACTGTCACGATAGAGTTGATAGGCGAACGCCTGAGCCGCTTCATTTGCTGCCAGCGAGGCCTGCTGCTCCGCATAGCTTTGGGCAACGGCTTCACGAACTTTATCGAAAGTGACAGTTTCAGTCTGTTTTTCCGGTTCAGCATCTCCTTCCGCCTCAGCCTCTTCGCCGTCACTGCTGGCATCTGTCTGGTTGGCGGCCTCATACCCGGCAACGAAGTCGGCACGGTTGGCGGCGAAGTGTTCGCGTAATTCAGCCTCGTCGGCTTCATCCGCTTGGCCAGTGAAGCGCTCGGACTCGAAAAGTACATAGCTGGCCTGCACCCGTTCCGGGATCTCGTAGCGTTGTTTGTTCTCTTCGTAGTAAGCCTTGAGCGTTGCTTCGTCCGGTTCGATTTCCGGTTGAAAGTCATTGTAAGCGAGCCCGGCTGTAGCGAGACTCAGTTTGGTGCGGCTTTGCCGGGCCTGCGCGGATGCTTCGGCAGGCAAAAGGTAGCCCGGTCCTGCCAGAGCCTCATTGACCTGTTCGATACGGTAGTCCTCTTCAAGTGCCTTGATCACGAGACCTTTGGGTGCGCGGGGGTTGGACTCGTAGCTGTCGACAAAATTCACATAGCTGTCGGTGCTGAAATTGCCGTCCGGGCCACGAAAGGCGTTTTTGGTTCTGATGTACTCCGCAAGGGCCTCCTGGCTTGGTGCCGGGATGCCGATCTCGTCGGCCAGGCTCAACATGGCAATTCGGCCGGTGAGAGCATTTTGGAACTGTTGGTCGCTGCGGAATTGCTGTCCGTTCAGCATCGCACTCAACGAAACCTTTTGCCCGATCTCACCTGCTTCCAGACGGGAATTCAGGTCAATGCCGTAAAAAAGGCTTTCCTGATAGTTCGACCGGTCTGTCGTGCAACCGGGGGTGTTGCCGATCGTAAAGACGAAGGCAATAATGATGACGGCCAACAGGGTGAGGAATATCCAGCGCCCGTGGCGAATAAGGTGGTGTTGAATCCAAGAAATCATGAGTTGGGAAAATCAGAAACCGACGGAGGTTAGGTGCGGCTACTGCCCTGTCAACCTATTGGTTGGCCGATCAAGCCGCTTATACTAGTTCACTCAGCTTGCGCGATGCACTGGGGCAATCCTTTAGCGAAAGAACCTCATCCAAATAGGCCCGTATTGCCGGATCAACCGCAGTCACGATATCCAGCCCCTCGTTGTTGCCGTAGGCTTCAATACTTTGTTTGAAGTCGCCCAGGGTAATACTCTCTGCCGGTTTACCCAGTTGGTAGGCGCGGTTCCGCTCTTCCTCGCTGTTTTTTCCTTCGATGGGCACAAGGTAGCCGATCTTACAGAGGCGGGCAATACTCGTATTCAGAATATGGCTGGGAACGCGAAGCTTTTCAAGTAATTCGCTGGAATGAATGGGTGGGTGTCCCGACTGGAAGCGTCTGGTTGCAAGTAAGAGTATTCCGAGCGAAATGACCTCCCGGGCCCGCTCACTGGTTTTTTGCCAGGCATTCTCATTGGTCAGGAAGTCGGCATTTTGCACGGCGTAAGTGACTTGTCCTCCCAAAAGAATCAGCAGCCAGAAGATGAAGAGACCCAGCATGAGAATGACAATAATTCCGACCGAGCCATAGAGGCTGTTCGTCTGGACCACGCGGTTCACGTAGAGGAACGACAACATATTGTAGAGGTGCAGGAGGATGACGACCAGTACGGCCCCACAGAAAGCCGGCCGCCATTCGACTCGCGTATTCGGAATGAACCGGAAGAAAAATGCCAGTAGTGTCGAGATCAGGACAAAGGTGATGACCGGGGAGAAAAACTGGATAAGTGACGCCAGTGTCGTGCCGAAAGGCAGGTCACTGGCAATCTGGACAAATGCATTGGCCGCGATGAGGGTCAGCGACAAAGTGCCGACGACTGCACCCAGACTGATAAAGGTCCAGTAAGTGACGATGCGTTCACCGATCTTCCGCCCTTTGTCCACCCCCCAGAGTGAATTGAATGAACCTTCGATCGAAGACAGTACCTGAATGCCGATAAAGAAGAGCATGATCAGGCCGACGGCACCCACCGTGCCCGAACTGGCGGCAGCGCTGAACTGATTGATGATCTCAATCATCTGATCGGAGAGGGTGTCGCCGCCTTCACCTTCGAGGGCGATTTGAGGAGCGGCAAAGGCGATCGCGTTATAAATGCCTTCGATCACAATTTCATTATTACCTTTTTCAAGGGCAAAGCCGGAAATCATAATGCCGAGCGCAATCAAGGGGCCGATGCCGATCAGGGAGTAGAAGGTGAGCGCCGCCGCCTGAACGGGGATCTTATTTCGTCGCAGACCCTGCCAGGTGAGTGTGAGTATACGCAGAAGGTGATAGAGCCGCGCACGAACGGTCTTACGCCCGAGATGTTCCAGCTCCCAGATGTCCCGCCCCATGAGGTCACGTGTCCGGTCTGCATAAACTTTCAGTTCATCCAGTGGGGTCGTTTTTTTGCCTGATTTGTTGTTGTGCAAAACTCTTCCCCCGGGGGCACTTATTGCGTGAACAGGCTGAGCAGAATCGAGCTGTAGAATTCCGCAAAGCGGTCGTTCAGGGCCAGGTAGGCAAGAGCGCCGTTCCCTCCGATCCCCATAACAATAGAGAGGAGCATAATCGAAAGTCGTTGCGAGATGGTGGCGAGGAAGACGCCCGCTCCGCCTAACCCGAAAGCCAGCATGAGCAGTGGATCGCTCAAGGCCCAGCCGACATAGACGCCGAAGCCGAGGCCCAGCATGCCGCGACCGCGAATCAGAGGATAAATGTCAGTGACTGAAAGCAGTAGCAGGACTGCCATGATGAGATCGAACATTCCCACGAGAAAGAAGGGATGGTTGAGAAGGTTGCCGTAAGTGCCTTCGTTCGATGCGCCCTGAATCGCGTCAAGGTGCGGAATAATAAACGAGATCGCCGATAAGAGCATCATTAGGCCCAGCGTCATGGAAGCAAGTGCCACGGCCCGTTCGAAACTCTTTTGGCTTTGTTTCAAGTGGCGGGTTTCTTCGGTGTCGGCTTCAGCGGCCTTGAGCATGTTTTCGACACTGATGCCACCTGCCTCGCCTGAATCTTCTTCGGATCCCTCCTTCTCCTCGTCGTGCCCGATCCGGAGTTTAATGCTCTCTTTTTTGGGAAAGACTTGAGCCATCAACTCTTCATTGAGCCCCAGAGGAACCCATTCCTCTTTTTCCTCGTCGTAATAGAGCGTGTTTTCCGTGACCTGGCCTGCTTCGGCAAGCGTAAGCAACTTCGATATGTTGAAGGGCCCCCGGGACTCGTCCTGCTCAGGTGTGCGGATATAGTAGTCAGGCATAAGTCAGGCTAGTTCTGTTCAGGCTTTTTGTTGGTTAGGTCTGTCAGGGCACGTATAATTGTGTCCCGGCGAATCGGTTTGGCAATGTAATGCTGCATGCCGATTTTTCGGCAACGTCGCTCGATGCCGTCTGTAACGTCGGCGGTAACGGCGATGATGGGTGTGTTGCGATTCAGGTTGGCACCGGTCACGATCTCACGGGTCGCGTCAAACCCGTCGAGCTTCGGCATGGTAAGGTCCATCAGGATGACATCGAATTTGATCTCTTTGCAGATTTGAATCGCATCATGCCCGTTCCGCACGGCATGTGGAACCGCTCCGAATCTTTCGATGAACTTCTGAATCATGAAGAGGTTGGCTTCGTCATCCTCAACAATCAGGATGTGCAGGTCGTCGGAGTTATCCGCTTTTGGTTCCTCGTCGGGTCGGTGGAGCTTTGGCGGCGGCGGTGCATCAATGCCGGAGGCGACTTTCGGAGCCAGCATTACGGTCGCATTTCGAATAAATTCCCTAGCTTCCAACTCCGATGACTCATCGGTGCCGGCCGCTTCGATCAGGAGCATCCCGGTGAAGTGGTGTTCTTGAAAGATCGGCTCGCCGATCACATTGTCGACCCCCGTGCTCAGTTCTTCAAGCGCATCGACAACCAGAGGAGTATTGTCCCGTTTGCTGACACCTTCGTCGCTCCAGTGGGCCAGAGGTTCCAGCAGCACTGCATCCGGGCTCAACTTGAACAAGCCCACGCGGTCTGCCTCGAGCGTTTGCCCGATCAGGCCGAGAACTTCCTCAAGTTGGGCAACCTGATCTGCTTCACTGCTGAGTACACTTTGCGCTGCAGCAAGCGTCTTGATGGAGGACAGAGAATGCTTCATGAAAGATATTGGCTCTAATAAACTTCATGTTGTCGAGTCATCTAGCAAATCCAAGCTTTTACCGACCGTTTGATTTACGAAGTGTTGACACGAAAAAGCCCCTCCTTTTCGGGAGGGGCTTCGTGAAAGCGAGTCGGGGATCTCGACTAGCTGAGTGCGGCTTGCGCGGCAGCCAGACGTGCGACCGGAACGCGCGGTGGCGAGCAGGACACGTAGTTCAGTCCAACATTGTGGAAGAACTTGATGGAGGCGGGGTCGCCCCCGTGCTCACCACAGATACCGAGCTTGATGTCCTTGTTGGTCTTGCGGCCCTTTTCAGCGCCGATCTCGACCAGCTGGCCGACACCCTTGGCATCAATCGATGCGAACGGGTTCTGCGGCATGATGTCGAGTTCCTTGTACTTGCCGAGGAAGGAACCGGCGTCGTCGCGGCTCATACCGAGGCCGGTCTGCGTCAGGTCGTTGGTGCCGAAGCTGAAGAATTCAGCGGTTTCCGCGATCTCGTCGGCGGTCAAGGCGCCACGCGGCACCTCGATCATGGTACCGACGAGGTACTTGAATTTCACCTTCTTCTTCTCCATTACCTCCGCGGCGACGCGGTGGACGATTTCGACCTGATTCTTGAGCTCGTCGGCGAAACCAACCAGCGGAATCATGACTTCCGGGATGACCTTGACCGGCTTCTTCAGCTTGTAGCAGGCCGCAGCCGCCTCGAAGATGGCCCGAGCCTGCATCTCGGTGATTTCCGGATAGGAAATGCCCAGACGGCAGCCGCGGTGGCCGAGCATCGGATTGGCCTCGTGCAGTGCGTGTACGCGCTCGGAGATCACGTCCACATTCACGTCGAGTGAGTTGGCCAGCTCGCGCTTGGAAGACTCGTCGTGAGGGAGGAACTCGTGGAGAGGCGGGTCGAGGAGGCGGACCGTCACAGGGCGGCCACCCATGGCCTTGAACAGGCCGGTGAAGTCCCTGCGCTGGAACGGCAGCAGCTTCTTGAGAGCCTTGCGGCGTTCCTTCTCGTCCGTGGCCAGAATCATCTGACGCATGTAGGTGATGCGGTCGCCTTCGAAGAACATGTGCTCCGTGCGGCAGAGACCGATGCCCTCGGCGCCGTAAGCGACGGCGGCGGCGGACTGGTCCGGCGTGTCGGCGTTGGTCCGGACACCCAGCTTACGATGCTTGTCGGCCCATTTCATGACCTGGTCGTACATCTTGAAGGTGTAGCTGTCCTTGGCCTTCAGTTTGCCGTTCAACACTTGGTTGACTTCGGACGGTGCGGTCTCGACGGAGCCAGCGTAGATCGCGCCGGTTGTGCCGTTGATGGAGATATCATCTCCATCGCGGAGTGTCTTGCCGCCCACTTTGAGTGTGCCGGCGCCGTAGTTGATCACGACGTCGGAAGCGCCACAGACGCAGACCTTGTTCATCTGACGGGCCACGAGTGCGGCGTGCGAGGAGACACCACCACGGGAGGTGAGGATGCCGTCGGCGGCGATCATACCGCGAAGGTCTTCCGGTGTCGTTTCGACGCGGCAGAGAATGGCGCGGCCGCCCTTGTTGGCGACGGCTTCAGCCTTTTCCGCTGTGAAGCAGATCTTGCCGGAGGCGGCACCGGGACCGGCGGGCAGGCCGGTCGCGAGCGTCTTGGCCTTCTTCTCGGCAGCCGGGTCGAAGACCGCGACGAGCAGCGAGGAGATGGAGTCGGCCGGAATCTTCTTCAGCGCGGTCTTCTGATCGATGAACTTTTCCTTGTTCATCTCGTAAGCGATGCGAACTGCGGCGAGGCCGGTGCGCTTGCCGTTACGGGTCTGCAGCATGTAGAGTTTGCGATCTTCGATCGTGAACTCGAAGTCCTGCATGTCCTTGAAGTGCTTCTCCAGTTTCTTGCAGACGGAGACGAGTTCCGCGTGTGCCTTGGGCATTTCCTCGGCGAGCTTGGCGATCGGGTTCGCGTTGCGGATACCGGCCACCACGTCTTCGCCCTGGGCGTTGATGAGGTACTCGCCGTAGAAGACCTTCTCGCCGTTGGCGGGGTCGCGGGTGAAAGCCACGCCAGTGGCGCAGGTCTCACCCATATTGCCGAAGACCATGGCTTGGACGTTAACAGCGGTGCCCCACTCGGCGGGGATGCCATACTTCTGACGGTAGAGGATGGCGCGCTCGTTCTGCCAGGATTTGAAGACGGCACCGACGGAGCCCCAGAGTTGCTCGTAGGCGTCTTGGGGGAAGGAGGTGCCGGTGCGCTTTTTAATCACAGCCTTGTAGCGCTTGATCAATTCTTTCAGGTCGGCGGCGGTGAGTTCGTTGTCCAATTCGACGCCGACTTCCTTGCGGAGTTTTTCCAGCGTTTCTTCGAACGGGCAGTGCTCGTTCTCACTGCGGGCCTGCACGCCCATGACGACGTCGCCGTACATCTGGATGAAGCGGCGGTAGCAGTCGTAAGCGAATGCCTCGTTGCCGGACTCTTTGGCAAGTGCCTTGACGGTCTTGTCGTTCAGACCGAGATTGAGGATGGTGTCCATCATGCCCGGCATGGATTCGCGGGCACCGGAGCGGACGGAAAGGAGGAGCGGGTTCTTCTCAGCGCCGAGCTTCTTGCCGAGTTGCTTCTCGATCGTGGCGACGGAGGCCTTCACTTCCTTGGCCAGTGTCGCCGGGTATTTGCGTCCGTTGGCGTAGAAGTAGGTGCAAACTTCTGTCGTGAGCGTGAAACCCGGAGGGACCGGCAGGCCAATGCGGGCCATTTCGGCGAGGTTGGCACCTTTGCCACCCAGGAGTTCACGTAGTTTAGCGCTGCCGTCGGTCTTCTTACCGAAGTCATAGCTGTATTTCACTGTCTTTTTGACAGTCTTCTTCTGTGCTTTTTTTGCTTTCTTAGCTGGCATGGGAACGACCTTGTTCTGGATCGAGTTGAGGTCCGAATTTGTCCCGGCCTCGGGACGCCTTCGGCGTGGAAGGTGGCGTTGAAAAAGCATTTCGACATGGCTGTCAACGGATTAGAACGCAAGTAGACGGGTGAAAAACAAAAATCAAAAAATGCGGCACGGAATTTCTTATTGGAGTTGCCAGCCGCCGACTCACTTGCATAGCTCCAAAACAAATGAGTGACGACCGACCTGAAAAGGATGACGAAAACTTTGAGGAATCAGAGCCGACGAATGGTGCCCCTGAGGACGAAAGGCCCAAAAAACCCGACCCGGATTCGGGTCAGGACGACGCCGCATCCGATGACAAGAAAGCGGATGATAGCTCGAGCCCGATCGATGATATCGACGAGGCGGAAAAGTTTGACGAGATATTTGACGAAGAGACGGATCCCGACCTTTCCGATTATTATTATGATGAGATCGAGGACTACGGGCTGGACGAATACGACGTGCCAAGAAAGCCCCGGTCTGCTGCGGGCCGTTTTCTAACCCGGGAGCGCAGGCACGAAGGTGTTCAGGAGTCAGGCGATGATTCGGAAGATGAAGACAGTGACGAAGAAGGCATGTCCTTCCTTGAGCATTTGGAGGAATTCCGCTGGACGATCGGCCGCAGTGTGATCGCCTTCATTATCGGTGTCGCCGTGGTGGTGATTTTTCACAAGACGATTGCCGAATGGATACAAATGCCTCTGAACAAAGCCTATGGTTCCGCCGAGGTGGCCGGGCAAAATCTGATTACCTACAAGGCGATGGGAGTGATTTCGGTTTTCTTCCAGATTGCCCTGCTCGGCGGGCTCACGCTCTCCATGCCTTTCATGCTATATTTCCTGGGGAGCTTTGTCGCTCCGGGACTTACCGAGAAAGAGCGTAAAGTTCTGCGCCCGGCCTGCTACGCTGCCTTTCTGTTATTCCTGATCGGGGTATCCTTTGCGTTCTTTATCATCCTTCCCCTGGCTTTGGGGTTCACTGTCCGGCTGAACGAGCATCTGGGTTTTGATATCCTGTGGGCTGCCTCCGACTACTATAACATGGTGGTCTGGTTTTCACTTGCGATCGGGTTCTTTTTTCAGTTTCCGCTCGTGGTGGTCCTCTTGGTTTACATGGGCGTGCTCAATACGGAGACACTCAAGCGTGTCCGGCGCATGGTCTTCGTGGGGCTTATGATATTCTCCGCGCTGGTTTCGCCCGGCGGCGACCCCATCTCGTTGGCGACAACCACCGGCTTCATGTATGGTCTTTACGAATTGGCGATTTGGACCGGAATGCGCATCGAACGGAAGAAGCGCGAGGAAGAAGACGAGGCTCTCGAGTAGGGGGCACACAAAAAAAAGGGCCGCCTCTTTTGGGGCGGCCCTTTTTTTATCTGCGGAAAAATTATTTGGCGTTCTCTTTGCGCTGCTTGAGCTGATCCATCAGCACGACCAGGAACATGTAGATCGCGAACCAAAAGGTGGCGGCCACTGGGACTGCGGCGAAGCAGGCCTGAAGCTGGGCGATCATCGGTTCCGGCGAAAAAGTAAAAGGACGCAGGATGACTGCCATGAATATGTAGAATCCGAGAGTGAGCACGTTGGCGATAACATGGTGCACCGGATTGAGCAGCTTTTGGTAGGATTTTTCCATCGTGTCGATGAGAGAAGCCCTGAAAACCGGTCTGTCAAAACGAAATTACGCTTATCCCTGCCCCTTATTCCTAAGTCCGATCAGAAACTCGCGGTTTCCGTCGGTTCCTTTAATGGGGGAGTCGATCATGCCAACGAGCTCGGCGCCGGATAGTTCGGAAAGGGCGAAATCACGAATTTCCTGGAGGACACGCTGATGGACGGCGGCATCACGGATGATGCCGCGGCCGGCATCGACTTCTTCCTTCCGGGCTTCAAACTGGGGTTTGACCAGCGCAATCAGGCAGCCGCCGGGCTCCAGAAAAGTCCAGACTGCGGGCAGCACTTTAGTCAGTGAAATAAAGGAGAGATCCATCACGATTCTCGGATAGCTGTCGCGTGTGAGGTCGCCGGGTTTGAGGTGGCGCGCGTTGGTCTTTTCCAGATTGGTGACACGCGGGTCTTGAATCAGTTTATTATGCATCTGCGCCCGGCCGACGTCGACACAGGTGGCGCTGGTGGCGCCCCGTTGCAGGCAGCAATCGGTAAACCCGCCGGTTGAAGCGCCCACATCGAGGATAGGCAGGCCCTCCATCGAGATTTCGAATCGATCAAGAAACCCCTCCAGTTTCTCACCGCCCCGGCTGACAAAGCGGGGTGGTTGCTCGACGGTCAATTCACTGTCAGCCGGAAGCGAGCGCCCCGGCTTATCCAGGCGTTCGGTCCCGAGAAGGACTTTACCGGCCAGGATCAAGGCTTTCGCCCGCGAGCGTGAATCGGCCAGTCCCTTTTCGACGAGTAGTTCGTCGAGCCGTATTTTTTTAGGCGGCGGCATTAAAGGTTACTCCGGGTCCGGCTCTTCCCGTTTGACGAAATCGACATGGCTGGAGCGAATGTGCAAATCGCGCTGCGGGAACGGAATTTCGATACCGTTGGCCTTAAATGCGTCCCAGACCGCGAGGAGAGCTGCACTTTTGACGTTGGCCACACCATTAGCCGGGTCGGCGATCCAGATGCGCAGCTCAAGGTCGACCGAACTGTCGCCGAAACCGGTCAGCAGGCAGGCCGGAGCGGGCTCTTTGAGAATACGGTCAATTGAGCGCGCTGCTTCCAGGACGATTTCGATACACTGATGCGGATCAGCGCCGTAGGAAACGCCGATGGGGATTCGTTGACGGACAAGATTATCGGTAAACGACCAATTCGTGACTTTTTGCGTAATCAGATCCTCGTTGGGGATGAGGTGCTCGGTGCCATCCCGCGTGATAATGGAGGCATATCGGGCCCGCAGGTTATTGATCCAGCCGTAGGTGCCTTCGATTTCGATGACGTCGCCGGGTTTGATGGAGTTGTCCATTAACAGAATGATGCCGCTGATGAAATTCGACACCACTTTTTGTAGGCCGAAGCCCAGGCCCAGGCCGATCGCTCCGCCCATGACAGTGAGCGCGGAGAGGTCGATCCCCATCGCGTTCAGGGCCATCATGCCTGCGACGACCAGAATTAAAATACGCGCGACTTTGGAAATCAGGACTTTCAACGAACCGCTCATGCGGGGCACCCGCTGAACCTGGCGTTCGACGAGCCGTGCAATGGCCAGGCTCATCCAGAGTGCAAAAAGAATTGTGAATAGGCCGGCCAGCACCTGCCATGCGGATATACTGAACGTCCCCACGCCAAATCGTAGCTCATCCAAAAATTCAACTGCCGGTCCGGCCAGTGCGAGGATGCTGTAAGCCGTGAGCAGATAAAAGACGGCGGCCCAGGATTCGGCCCAAAAACGGTTTTTGATAAAACTGGTGACGAAACCAATTAAGAACCAGGCTGCCCCGAGGTAGTTGAAGAGTTGGAAGACCGAAGTTTCGAGCGGTGTCAGCAGTTCGAAACCAACATGCAGGACAAGTACGGCCACCCAAAAGACGATGAAGCTGCGCTGCTCCCGAAACCAGAGGCCGACGTTGTAAACCTTGTCTTCGCCTTTTTGCGTTCTGGGGACGAATTTTGCACTAAGCAGCAGAACAAGCAGCACAAGTAGCACCTGCCAAAGATCACTAATTTCGTAGCCGGTATCCGGGATCAATAGTTTGCGCCATGCTTCCTGCATAATATGGTCCAGACTAGTGGGTCGCATATTACATGCGCAATCTTTTTGATTTTTATGAAGCTTCGCGCAACTTACCAATTATGCTCAAATTTATTCTAATCAGTTCTTCTCTGCTCGGCTTGGCGGTTTCCTGTTTCGGCCAGCTTCGTATCGGCACGGGTAAGGTCGAAAGCCTTTACACCCAGCATTGTCAGGTTTGCCACGGGGAGAATTTGGATGGGGGGCTAGGAGGTTCATTGATCGACCGCAAATCATGGAAGATTGTCGGCAAGGATCAGACTTTTCTGGAATACGTTCTTGCTGGTAACGCAGCGACCGGTATGCCCGCTTTTAAAGATAAGTTGACGCGGCCACAAATTCGCGCGCTCGAAATTTATATCGACGAACAGCGCCAGATCGCGCAAGCGGATCCCCCGGAGGCCGATACCAAAGGCGTGTATTCTTCCGGTGGATACGATTTTAAACTGGAGACTGTGGTCGAGGGTTTGGACATCCCGTGGTCAATGGCCTTTCTGCCGAACGGTGATTATCTGATTGCTGAGCGCCCTGGCCCGGTACGGCTCTTTGAAGACGGTGAGCTATTGCCTCCGGTGGAAGATACCCCGGATGTCTGGGCCAAAGGGCAGGGCGGTATGATGGAAGTCGCCCTGCATCCCGACTTCCGTAAAAATGGGTGGGTCTATTTGGCCTACTCCGCCGCCGGGGAAGAGAATGACAGTGTGGGGATGACGAAGATCGTTCGCGGTCGGATTATCGATAATATGTGGTTGGATGAAGAACTGATCTTCGAGGCCCCTGAAGAAACCTACATCTCAACAAGCCGCCACTTCGGCACCCGTCTGGTCTTCAAAGATGGTTATCTTTACTTCGCGATCGGCGACCGCGGCCGAAAAGAGAACGCTCAGGATTTATCGCTTCCCAACGGTAAAATACACCGGGTCCATGACGACGGGCGCGTGCCTGAAGATAATCCCTTTGCCGATAAGGCAGGTGCCTTTCCCACGATATGGACCTACGGCAATCGTAATCCCCAAGGCCTGGATATGCATCCGACAACTGGTGCGATCTGGGAATCCGAGCACGGCCCGCGAGGTGGTGACGAGATCAACCGTATTGAGCGCGGCATCAACTACGGTTGGCCTGTTATTACCTACGGGATGAATTACAGTGGCACGCCGATCACCGAGAAAACCGAGATGGAGGGTATGGAACAGCCCAAGTTGTATTGGACGCCCTCGATTGCCGTCTGCGGGATCGACTTTTACGAAGGTAATGTTTTTCCCGAATGGAAGCATGACCTGTTTGCCGGCGGCCTTGCCTCGAAAGAATTGCACCGCTTGGAAATCGAAAGTGGTGAAGTTGCCAACTCGAGCATCGTTATGAAGGGTGCCGGCCGGGTCCGCGACGTGGCCAGCGGGCCGGACGGATACCTCTATCTTGTTCTCAATGGGCCGGACCGGATCGTGCGCCTGGTGCCCGTGAAGTGATGGAGCCTGCGGCCGTTTACAGTTTGGACCTGAAAAGTCTGAACAAGGCTTCCGTTCTGGCCGGTGACGGTAAATTACCCTTGATCGAGGTTGATGTTCCCGAGTTAAACTCGTCCAAGCAACGCCTGCGTCTCTTGCGACAACACTTGTCAGAACTGCCTGCGCTGGTCTTTGTCGTTGAGTCGGATGTCGTGCAGTTGGCGCTGATCGAGGAACAGAGCTTTCTTGCCATCAATACCGGCTTCCATGGTTCGGGGCTGGATTATCGCCGACATAAGGGTGGCGGACGTTCGGAACTGATCGCCAAAGCAGTTGGCCTGAAAGGCGGTAAAGTGCCGACGGTGATAGATGCAACGGCGGGCCTGGGGGTAGATGCCTTCGTGCTGGCGAGTCTTGGTTGTCAGGTTACCTTGATAGAGCGGGTTCCGGCAGTAGCTGCCCTCTTGCGTGATGGATTGGAACGTTCGCGGGACTATGCCGGGGAGAATGACACTGAGTTGGAGATGATTCTCAAACGGATGCAGCTCGTGCAAACGGACGCGATCGCACATCTCGATGAACTTGGGCAGGACAACGTGCCGGACGTCGTCTACCTCGACCCGATGTTTCCCGAGCGGAAGAAATCGGCTGCGGTGAAAAAAGAGATGCAGATCTTCCACAGGCTGGTGGGGCCGGATGATGATACGACTCAACTTTTTGAAAAAGCCTTGTTCCGGGCGCGCGATCGGGTGGTGGTCAAGCGACCGCGCGTCGCTCCCGCTTTGACGGACCGGCAACCCAGCCATATTATTGAAGGGAAGCGCAATCGCTATGATGTTTATCTTTCATTGTCGGCCCAACCCTAGCATCGGTTCGTCAGGCCGATGATTGTGTCAACGGGGACGGTCGTTACATCGATCCATGAGGTTGATGATCAGCGCAGCCGCGAGTGGCCCTGCCGACTAAATCTTTTGCTCCGCGGTTGACCTCGGGACTCTTTGTGTTGGTTTTATTCCTATGGATCCAAATTACGAGAAATTGGCTGCGGTTTTGACCGGCCATTCCACCAAACTTCAAAAGGGCGAGCGTGTGCTGATCGATGCCTTTGATATTCCGGACACGATGGTCATCGCCCTGATCCGCTCCGTGCGTGAACGCGGCGCCGTACCATTTGTCAATGTCCAGCACGCGCGAATCAGCCGCGAGTTGGTGGATAATGTGGTGCCGGAGCAGTTCGAGACCAAAGCGGGTTGGGAGCTCTCTCAAATGGAAAAGATGGATGCTTACATCGCTTTGCGCGGTTCGGACAATATCTACGAAATGTCCGATTTGGATTCTGGGAAACTGACCCAGGTCATGCGCGCAATGAAGCCTGTCCTCGATCACCGGGTGAACAAAACCAAGTGGGTCGTGCTCCGTTGGCCGACTCCGGCCATGGCCCAGCAGGCGATGCAGAGCACCGGAAGCTTTGAGGAGTTTTTCTTCCGCGTCTGTACCATGGATTATGCACGGATGACGGAGGGCATGGACGCCTTGGTCGAGCTCATGAACAAGACCGATATCGTCGAGTTGAAGGGGCCGAACACCGATCTTCGTTTTTCCATAAAAGGTATCGGTGCCATCCCGTCAGGCGGAGGCCACAACATTCCGGACGGCGAGGTCTTTTCCTGCCCGGTGATAGATTCGGTCGAAGGGGAAATTACCTATAACACGCCATCGGTCTATCAGGGGGTTTCCTTCGACAACGTGCATTTAAAATTCGAAAAGGGTAAGATCGTCCACGCAGAGTCCAATCACACCAAGCGGCTGAACGAGATCCTCGATTCGGACGAGGGGGCCCGCTTCATCGGTGAGTTCGCTATCGGCTTCAACCCGCATATCCTTGAGCCCATGCGTGACATCCTCTTCGATGAAAAAATGGCCGGCTCTTTCCACTTTACCCCGGGCCAGGCCTATGAGCAGGCCGATAACGGTAACCGCTCGCAGGTCCACTGGGATCTGGTCCAGATCCAGCGTCCCGAATACGGGGGCGGAGAAATCATCTTTGACGGTGAAGTCATCCGTAAAGACGGTCTCTTCGTGAAGCCGGGGCTCGACAAGCTCAACCCGGATTATCTGCTGGCGTAGTAGGGTATTTCGCGGAGCCGGGACATTCTTGTCCCGCCACGTGGCCCAGTAGGGGGATTTGCCTTTTTGCGGGCGGACAGGAATGTCCGCACCCCGTTTGACATGCAATGGTTGCCTGCCGAACGACAAAGAAATCCCAAAATCCCCCTTGCCACTCACGTCTCCCCGTTGCTTTCTAGGACCATAATTTATGGAGCCAGGATACCAAGTCATCGCCCGCCGCTGGCGTCCGAAGCAGTTCGACGAACTGGTCGGGCAGGACCATATTGTCCGGACCCTGCGCAATGCGATCGAGACCAACCGCATCGCGCATGCCTATCTGTTCGTCGGCCCCCGTGGTACGGGTAAGACCAGTACGGCCCGGCTCTTTGCCAAGGCCCTGAATGCCGAAGGTGGGCCAAGCGTGAGCCCGGACAATGATTCCGAGATCAGTCAGGCGATCATGGGCGGTTCCTGTATGGACGTGATCGAGATCGATGGTGCCTCCAACAACAGCGTTGAGCAGGTCCGCAGCCTGCGTGAGGAGTGTCAATTCGCACCGGCTCAGTGCACCTATAAGATCTACATTATCGACGAGGTGCACATGCTCTCGACCGCGGCCTTTAATGCTCTGCTCAAGACCCTTGAAGAGCCGCCCGAGCACGTTAAGTTCTTCTTCGCCACCACCGAGGCGCATAAGGTCCTGCCCACTATTGTCTCGCGTTGCCAGCGCTTCGAATTTCGCCCCATCTCCGATGCCGTCATTGCCGAAAAACTCGCGCAGATTGCCCAGGCTGAAGATATTAAAATCGATGACGAAGCACTTAAGGCGATTGCCCTGCTTGCCAATGGCGGCATGCGCGATGCCCAGTCGATTCTCGATCAAATGATTTCTTTCTGTGGAAGCGAGATCACGGAGAGTGATGTGCTCGATGTCTACGGTCTCGTTTCAGCTGATCGAATCGCTGAATTAGCCAAGGCTCTCGGCTCGCTCGATTTTCCGGCCATTATTTCCACGGTCGATCACTTTGTTGAAGAGGGGCGCGACCTCTACCGCGTACTCGTCAACCTTGAAGCTCACTGTCGTGGCGCTTTGCTCGATGCCATCCAAAATGGCGGGAAAACCGAGAAGCTGGGCACCCCGCTGAGCACGGAATCGATCATGCGGATGCTCGACGCGCTACACCGCGGGGAAGCCTCCGTTCAGAAAGGACTTTCCGAGAAAGTGAACTTTGAGGTGGTCCTGCTCAAGGCGGCCGAAGAGTCCCGTTCCCGGGCCATCGATAGTTTGATCAAGCAGGTTGCCGCGACGGCATCGACCACTTCGACAGGTTCAGGGCTGGCAGGCGGGGAGTCCGGCGAAAAAAAAAAGCCCTAGTTCCACCTCCTGCCAATCCTGAGACAGGCGTCGATGCGCCTGAAACAGCGCGGTTCCAGTCGCCAGACGAATTTTCCGAAGAGGAAGCACGTTTCGCCGACTACGAGGAAGCGGATTCAACCGATCCTCTGAGTGTTGCTGAGGCAAGGCCTGATGTGGCGAAAAGGGCCAATGGTCGTCCGGCACCGACTTTAACCTTGGAGGAGGCCAGCGAGCGACTCGGGCCGGAAGTATTGCAAGTGTTGGAAGAGAGATTTAACGGAAGTCTGGAGGAAATCCGTGCGCTCGATGATAAAGACCAGCTTTTCCAGTAAGTTTTCGGTTGACGAGCCACGTGACTGTTTCATTTTCCCTGCTTTCCTGTTTAGGGGCATTAGCTCAGTTGGTAGAGCGCTTGCATGGCATGCAAGAGGTCAGGAGTTCGACTCTCCTATGCTCCACCAGCCTTCGCTTGGGGGGTCTACACCAAAGTTTGGGGACCGGAGCATGGGTCTACACCAAAGTTTGGGGACCGGAGCATTTCCTTTCTATTTTCGTGGTTCATCTTTAACCGCAGGGTCTACACCAAAGTTTGGGGACCGGAGCATTTCCTTTCTATTTTCTTGGTTCATATTTAACCGCACTGGGCGATGACTCTGAGTCGGTAGTTATCAAAGTTTTTGAAGCCGTATGCGCGTCTTTG
>NZ_QHJQ01000012.1 GCF_003185655.1 Coraliomargarita sinensis
CCCGCAACTCGTAAACATCAGCCTTGCTAGAGACCTCGATCACTTCGTATCCTGCTAGACCTATCTTGTTAATCATCGGGGACATGGTAGCTTAATTGCTCCATGTCCCCAATCTTTGATGGAGAGCAGGGGCGACGCAGGGCCTCAGGGATTGTTATGTATTATACCTACATTCTCTTTTCTCAGTCTGATCCGGATAAGAGCTATATAGGCTGTACGTCGAACTTAACCCAGCGTCTGAAGGAGCACAATTGCGGCCAGAGCCCGCATACCTCGAAGTATCTACCTTGGGAGCTGAAATTCTATGCTGCCTTCGAGAGCAAACAAAAGGCCCTGGCCTTTGAGGCCTACCTGAAATCGCATTCCGGTAAGGCTTTTGCGGCGAAGCGTTTACTTTAATGTGAGCCCTTCGCTCTTCGAGCTACGCGTGGCGCGGCCACGTGAAGATTGAAGTTCAGCGAAGCGTGCCCTGCGTCGCCTCCGGCTATGCAGGGCCTCATGGATTGTTGCGGGGGTCTACACCAATGTTTATGGATTCAGGGCGGGTAAGATTATAGGCTGGAACCCCTTACTCAGCTGCCTTTCTTAGTAGTATGCGTATTGGGCGATTCACAGCTCCTCTTTTACTTTTTACCGTTTCGATTTCGCTTTGGGCGCAGATGACGCCGAACGCGCCGGTGAAGAATTTCCGCTTCCCGCGCTTTGGAGAGAACGGTTACACGCAGTGGGTGCTTCAGGGGGAAAAGGGAATTTATGACAATGAGGAGCAGATCCGGGTCGAAGACATGGCCTTGCGGGTCTATTCGGGGGATGAGCGAATGGCCAAGGAGCTGACGCTGGACAGCCCCGGAGCGACCATACGTTTAAAGGAGAACCGTGCTTTTTCCAAAAAGGCGATCAAGATTGTGGGGGCCAATTTCACCATCACCGGAACCGGGTGGGAGTGGATTGGGGCGACCAAGGAGATCGTGGTGGAAGCGGATACGGTGGTTGAGTTTACCCAGGCGATCACCGGGGGGCTTACGGAAGGGGCGCCTGCGGCTGAAGAGAAGCGGACAGTCATCAAGAGCGACCAACTGGTTTTGCAAACGACGGAGGAGGACTATCACTTTGAATTCAGCGGTTCGGTGCAGGCGGTTTCCGGCGACATGAATTTGGAGAGTCATATCCTGATCGCCCTGGCGGATGCCCCGGGTGGGGATGAGGAAGCTCCCAAGCTGGGACAGGGGAAGCTCGATTCCGTCCGCGAGATTGTCGCGATGGAAGAAGTGACGATCTTGCAAGGAGGACGCACGGTTCGTGCGGGTGAAGCCAAATTCCTGACCCGGGAGGGCCGTGCGACCTTAATAGGCTCGCCGCAGATTGAAGTGGCGGGCGCATTTATCAGCGGAGCGGTGGTGCGCAGTCAGTCGGGAGAACTCGTTATCGAGGGAAGTCCGTCCGAGGGACGTGCCCAAATGATTCTAACCGAGACGGGTGGTCTCGGCCTTCAGGGGGTGTCTGCGCTCAGTGAAGAAACGATCGTTCTGGCCAATCAGATCACGATGCAGGAAATCAATGGCGGAAACCGGTTCCTGTTTGAAGAGCAGGTCGAAGTCATGTCAGGCGCCGTGCAACTTCAAGCCGCGAAGATGACGATACAAGCGGACCAGGCGAAAAAAGAAAAGCCGGCGGATGCTGAAGGAGTGGAAAACGGTGAGCTGAAAGTCGGTGAGGTGCGTGAATTGGTCGCGGAAGGCGGTGTGCGTATCGAGCAGGCCGGGCAGGTGGCCACCGGGGAAAAGGTGGTTTTCTTTCCCGCAGAAGAGCGCTGTGAGCTGACAGGGCAGCCGAAAGTGACCAACGGCGAAGCCGTGATTACCGGTGAGAAAATGGAACTGAAGCCAAAGCTGGCGATTGTCACCGGTTCGGAGAACGAGAAGGTGAGTGTCGAATTACCGGAAATGCCGGATCTCGGCTATAAGACTTTCACGCCGACATTAGCCACGGCGGAGGAAGATGAGAAGACGGAGCAAGTTGAACCTGAAGTGACGATTGTACGCAGTCAGCTGCTGCGCATGATTGAAGAACCTGATCGCACCTTGTTCCGCTTTACCGAAGATGTTGAGGTCTCCGGGACGAACTTGGAAGCGACTTGCGCCCGGCTGGACGTGATTGCAAAGGAGAAGCGCCTGGTGTCGTCCGATACTAAAGGGACCGAACGCCTGGAAGTAGAGCGTATCGAAGCTCATGACTCTGTCGTGATCAAGCAGGCCGGGCGTACCGCTACCGCGAGCCGCGCTTTTATCATGCCTAAAGAGGGTAAGGTCGTGCTCGAGGATAATGCCGTGGTCAATGACGAGCGCGGCCGTGTTTCCGGTTTTCGCATGACGCTCCTTCAGGGGCAGCGTAAAGCCATCGTCGAGGGTGGTGGCGGTCCGGGACAGGAGCGTGCGCGAATCACATTGCCCGCCTTGCCCGGAAGTAGCGAAGAGTAATTGCAGGGCAAACAAAGGAATGCGTTGCGGAGTCGGGCAGGACTGTTTTTGCTGAACTCATATGGATTCCAAATCTGCCCCACCAAAGATTGAAACCCGTGGACTTGTGCGGGATTTCGGTAAGCGGCGCGTCGTCAATGATGTGAGTATCAACGTCAATGCCGGTGAAATTGTCGGATTGCTCGGACCGAACGGTGCCGGGAAAACCACCACTTTTTATATGGTGGTGGGGTTGATCCCCGCGACCGAGGGTCAGGTTTTTCTCAATGACGACGACCTGACCGACCTGCCGATGTATCGACGTGCCCGCTGCGGGATCGGCTATCTTCCACAGGAAGCATCTGTCTTCCGAAAGATGACGGTGGAGCAGAATATCAGGGCGATCGCCGAGACGCTCCCGCTGAGCCGTGCCGAGCGCGACAAGCGCGTGAAGGAGCACCTTGAGGAACTAGGCCTGCAGCATCTGGCTAAGCAAAAAGCCTTTACCCTCAGTGGTGGCGAGCGCCGCCGTCTGGAAATCTCCCGGGCACTCGTGACCGAACCCAAGTTTTTGTTGATGGACGAACCGTTCAGCGGGGTGGATCCGATCAGTGTGAGTGAAGTGCAGAAAATTATCGTGCAGCTCGCCAAGCGAAATATCGGTGTGCTGATTACCGACCACAATGTCCGGGAAACCCTCAGCATTGTTGATCGCGCTTACCTCCTGCATGAAGGTTCCGTGCTCAGTGAAGGAAGTAGCGACTTCCTGATCAACGACCCCAAGAGCCGCGAATTTTATCTCGGAGAAGACTTTAACATGTAGCGCTGATAATTGAGTGATGATCGATATACACACCAATAACACAAAATTCGTCGAGGCGGTCACGGTTCGGGAGTTCTACGAGTCCTTTAAAGAGCCTCTCAAAATGGAGATTGTTGCCGGGGAAGAGGGGCTCGATAAGACCATCCGGGAGCGCAGTTTAAATCGTCCTGCCCTCGCCATGGTGGGATTTTTTACCGCCTTCGCCGCCAAGCGCATCCAGTTGCTCGGGGCGGGTGAAATGGCCTTCCTCCGGGAGCAAAGCGAGCAAGAGGAAGAAGTCATCATGACGGCGATTCTCGAGCGCAAGGTTCCCTGCATGATTATATCCAGGCAACTGGCCCCGTCGAAAACGCTGAAACAGCTGGCCAACAAGTACAAGACGCCGCTGATTCGGACCCCTCTGAAGTCGAAGACCTTTACCACCGAAGCAACACTGCTTCTCGAGGACAAGTTCGCCCCCCGAACCCATATCCACGGGACCTTGCTGGACATCAAAGGCATCGGTACTCTGATTTGCGGTGAAAGCGGCGTGGGGAAAAGCGAATGCGCGCTGGCCTTGATTGAACGGGGGCACAGTTTGGTCGCCGACGACCTGACTTATGTCAGAAGACTCAGCGAACGTGAACTGCTGGGGAATTCCTCCGAGCTCAGCCGGGGTTATATGGAATGCCGGGGCCTGGGCATTATCAATATCGCCGAGCTCTTCGGCGTCCGCTCCGTCCGGCTGGAGAAGCGGCTCGACCTCATCATCAACTTTACCATCTGGCACCTCGGGATGGACGAGGAACGCACCGGGCTCGAAGAAAACAGTGTTGAAATTCTCGGATTGAAAGTTCCGGCCATGGAAATACCCGTTCGTCCGGGCCGTGACATGGCGCGCCTGGTCGAAGTTGCGGCCATGGTCCAGGCTTTGAAAAAGATGGGGCACGACTCCGCGACCGAATTCAACGAGCGCTTGATCGCCAATATGGCAAACAAAGCCCGCGAAAAATAATTTCGGATGCCAAAATAATTTCGGGATCAACATAGCGATAGTAAAATTAGTCAATATCGGGCGGAACCAAATGCTGGAAACCGCGCTTTTTCAAAGGTTAGTGGAATTGTCACGGGTCCGTTACAAGCGAGCGAAAAATCTCGTAAAAGTTATTGATCCGGGGATTGTGAATAACTTGTGCAGAAGTTGACCTTGCCAAGCGGTTTCGGCTGTCGCTTTCTATAGCACATCGTTGATTTTGATCCTTTCAGCGGGCTTGATTTCCAACGACTTACATTTCCTTTACAAACAACCAAAACAAACAACAATTTTGCAAGTCATTGAAGTAGAGAAGTTAGTAAAAATATTGTCCAACTTTTACCTAACGAAGTGTATTGCACCGAGCAAATAGCGCTTCTTTTTCAAGTATCCCTGCCGCCTGCGTCTCGCCCGAGTTACGTATCGATGACGCACTAGTGTGAATAATTTGCCATTTAGACCATTTCCATGCCCTCAACCACGCCTGATCTCACCCTTTGGGAAAGCACGAATCAACAGCTCAAAAATCTCTTTCCAGCAGATATTTACGAGATGTGGTTCAGTGATCTTGTCTGTGCCCATGAGAGCCATTCGAAGATCGTTCTCGAGGCGGCTTCAGAGTTTAACGCCATCTGGATCGAGAATAACTTTTTAGACGTCATCAGTCAGCAGGCCCGTAGTTTTGCCGGAGCTCCTGTGGAAATTTCGATCGAAGTCGCGAAGCCGGAGGAAAAGGAGGAAAGCGGTAATGAATCCAAGTCGGAAGCGCACAACCGTGTCGAGAGCTCATCCCGTGAAAAAAGCCGGGACATTCCGGTCAACCACGCGCCGGTGCCGAATCGCTCACTGCTGAATCCCAGCAACACCTTCGACAACTTTGTGGTGGGGTCTGGCAATCAGCTTGCCCATGCCGCCTCGATCGCCGTGGCCAATGCTCCGGGCCGCGCCTACAATCCGCTTTTTGTCTTTGGTGAGACGGGATTGGGCAAAACCCACTTGATGCACGCGGTGGCCCACCAGATGCTGCTGAACAATCCCTCCGCCCGAATCGCATACATCTCCACCGAAAAGTTCACCAACGAGTTCATTCATGCGATCCGGGAGAACAAACTGGCGAAGTTCCGGAAGTTCTACCGAAACGTTGATGCTTTGCTGGTGGACGATATTCATTTTCTGTCCGGGAAGGAGAGCACGCAGGAAGAGTTTTTCCACACCTTCAACGATCTTTTCGAGTCCGGACGACAGATCTTTTTGGCCAGCGACCGTCCGGCCAACGAAATCGAAAAACTGGAGAACCGACTTGTCTCCCGTTTTCAATGGGGTCTGGTCAGCGACATTCAGGCACCGGACTTCGAGACCCGCGTGGCGATCCTTCGTAAGAAGGCGGCTTCAATGAAGATTACCCTCGACGACGAAATTATGGATTTTCTGGCCGAGCGGGTATCGCGCAACGTTCGCCGGATGGAGGGCGCCTTGACCCGTATCGCCGGTTACGACGCTTTGGTGGACCGTAAGATCGACCTCGATTCGGTCGAGCGTTTGCTTGGCGACCTGCTTCAGGAAGAAGCGGCCAGCAAGGTGACCGTCGAACAGATCCAGCAGAAGGTCGCTGACTATTACCACATTCGATTCAGTGAACTCGTCGGCCGTCGTCGGACCAGCCAGATTGTTTTTCCCCGGCAGGTTGCGATGTATATCAGCCGCACCTTGACCAGTGATCCGTTGAAGTCGATTGGTGATGCCTTTGGCGGGCGCGACCACGGTACCGTCATTCACGCCTGCAAGCAGGTTGAGAACATGATGGAACAGGATGGTAGTGTGAAGCGGGGAGTCGATTACCTGATTAAGCAGCTTTCGAGCGGCCGGGCCTGATATTCCGGTTTCTCTATTTCTTGATATTGACGGGAAGGGGACTTTGTCCAACCTCCACGTCCTTATGGAACTAACTGATAGTCAAAAGTCTGCCGTCGTCGAATGGGTGCAGGAAGCCAGATCGATTGCCGATATCCAGCGATTGTTGCTGGATGAATTTAAAATTTCCATGACTTACATGGACGTGCGCTTTTTGGTGGATGATCTCGATGTTCCCATGGTGGAGCCCGAAACGGAAGAGGGTGACAGTTCCGCCGAGGCGGCCAAGCCGGCGGCCGACGCCGAGCTGGTGGATGAAGGTGGTGCCAGCGCCGGTGGCGTGTCGGTTGATGTCGATGCGGTTATGCGCCCTGGCTCGCTCGTCAGCGGGACGGCCAATTTCAGCGACGGCAAGTCCCTCGGCTGGCAACTCAGTGCCAGCGGCCAACTCGGCCTGATTCCGGATGAAGATGATCCGGAGTACCGTCCGGCAGCGGCGGATCTGGAACAATTCCAAAGCCAGTTGCAGGAAGTTCTGCAGCAAAAAGGTTTTTAGGGCGCTACAGGAACTGCGCGGTGGCACTTTCCTTGCAGCTCTTGAGCCCGGCTACATTGCCCTGGTAGAGCAGTTCCCCGCCGGCGTCCCCTCCGTCCGGCCCGATCTCGACTACGTAGTCCGCATCCTGGATGACATCCAGGTGGTGTTCAATCACAATCACGCTGTGGCCCTTGTCGACGAGGCGATGCAGGAGTTCGGTCAGACGCTCCACGTCGGAAAGGTGCAGTCCGATGGTCGGCTCTTCCAGAATGTAGAGGTTGCCCTGGCCTTTATTGTATTGGCGTTCCTTGAAGCTGGGTTGGCCCTTGGCAAGCTCACTCACCAGCTTCATGCGTTGGGCCTCACCACCGGATAGAGTGGGCGAGTACTGGCCAAGCGTGATGTAACCCAGTCCGGTTTCGACCATCAACTGCATGAGATGACTGAGCTGGGTATGAAAGCTGAAGAACCCGGCGGCTTCCTCAAAACTCATTTCCAGAACATCGGCGATGCTTTTGCCGTTCCACTGCAACTCGTCCAACTCGCTGCCGTAGCGACGCCCGCCACAGTCCTCGCAGGTCACATAGGTGTCCGGCATGAAATTCATTTCCAATTTTACCCGGCCGGCACCTTTACAATTCTCACAGCGACCACCCTTGGTATTGAAGGAGAAAGTGCCGGCGGTGTAGCCGCGCATATTTGCCTCGGGGAGGCTGGCATAAATCTGCCGAATGATGTCGTAAGCCCCAATATAGGTGGCCGGTGTGGAGCGAGGGGTTTTACCAATGGGGCTTTGGTCCACTTCGATGACTTTGCGAATGTCGTGGGCATGATGGAGCGTTTTGAAGCGGTTTGACTGCTTTTTGGAGCCAGAGAGCGACACGGAAGCACAAGGGTGACTGCTGGACAGATGCTTCGGGCCCAATTTTTCCGCTTTTTGATTAACTGCCTCGTCCACCAGAGGCTTTAGCAGGTCCCGGATCAGGGTTGATTTGCCCGCGCCGGAAACCCCGCATACCGCAGTCAGGCGGTTCTTTGGGATCATGAGGTCGAAGCCTTTCAAATTTCGTAGCGCCGCCTGCTGCAGGACGATCCAGTTCTGATTGTCCTTTTTTTTGCGTGGGCTCCACGGGGCGGGAAGTTCCCGATATTCCCCGCGGCGTGGATGCGACAGACTTTTTCGCAAATACTTCCCGGTAATCGACGCTTTGTTTCGCTTGAGTTGAGCGAGTGTGCCGCTGGCGACAATCTCACCGCCATGGATGCCAGCCGCCGGGCCCAGGTCGATAATCTTGTCTGCGTGCTTCATGGTGTCCGCATCGTGCTCGACGACCAGCAAGGTGTTCCCTCGGTCACGGAGTTGCTCAAGCGATTGAATCAGGCGCTCGTTGTCGCGGGCATGCAGGCCAATCGAGGGCTCATCCAGTACATAGAGCACGCCGGATAGGTTGGATCCTAGTTGAGCTGCGAGCCGGATGCGTTGGGCTTCGCCTCCGGAGAGTGTCGCCGTGGCCCGGTCGAGTTCCAGGTAGCCGAGGCCGACCCGGTCCATGAAGCGCATGCGTTCTTCGATTTCCGGCAGCAGTTCATCCAGAATCGGTTTTGTGCGCTTGGTGGTTTTGACTGCTTTGAGGGCCGTGAGCAGTTTACTTGGTGTGAGCGAGAGTAACTCTGGGAGAGAGACTGTCGGAGCTGTTTTCGCTGAAAGCCGTGAGTCGGTCGAAGCTGCCGATGGGATGGAACGCTCGACTTTCCTGGATGCCTTCAGCGGCAGGCGCACGGCCCGGCTGAGTTCGTTGATGCGTGCCCCCTGGCAATCCGGGCAGGTGCCGCCGTTTTCGTAATCATTCGGATCGGGATGTCCGATTCGGCTGTCTTCCTCGCTCGACATCCAATCAAACAGTTGCCCGTAGCCTCGGCAGGTCGGGCACCAGCCACGCGGGCTGTTCCAGGAGAAGTGTTTCGGGTCGAGCTCGGGAAAAGCCTGTCCGGTTGCCGGGTCGGTCCGCTTGGTCGAGAGCCAGCTCAAAACCTCGCCTTGAGCGTTCAGGATCAGGGCGCTCCCTTTGCCCAGACGCAGAGCCTCCTGCAACTTGGCGTTGCTCCGTTGTTTTATGGCGGCGGTGGTTCGTTGCCTTGCGGACAACTCCTCCAGCACCAGGTCAATGTCATGCTCGCGGTAGCGGTCGAGTTTTTGAAACTGATCCAGCGGTACCATTTGTCCGTCGATGCGGAGCATACTGTAATCGTGGTCACGGGCCCAATTGGCGAGTGGTTCATGGTGCCCCTTGCGTCCACGTAATAGCGGCGCGCAGAGGTAGAGCGGGGCATTGGCTTGCCGATTCTTACTGCTTGAACCGTATTCTTTGAGGAGGATTTCGAGGCGCTTCTGGAGTGCGCTCTCGCTTTGGGTGACGACGGCTTCGCCGCTGATGGGGGAGTGTTGGATACCGATTCGGGCAAAAAGCAGGCGCAGGTATTGAGCGACTTCCGTAATGGTCGCGACGGTCGACTTCCGCGTGCCCCGGGTGACGCGTTGCTCAATGGCCACGGTTGGCGCGATACCATCGAGTGCATCAACATCTGCCCGTGGCATCTGCTCCACGAATTGGCGTGCGTAGGCCGACATGCTCTCCATGAAGCGGCGCTGGCCTTCGGCGAAGACGATATCGAAAGCGAGCGATGATTTTCCGGAACCGGAGACTCCGGTGACCACAGTAATCGCGTTGTGCGGGATATCGGTGGAGATATTCCTCAGGTTGTGTTCACGTGCGCCCCGGACGCTGAGCGTAGCTAGTTTTGAAGGCTTCGCGTCCGACTTCGCGCCTTGAACGCTGTTGTAGCGGGCTTGTGACTCTGCGGCAGACGCTTGATGGACTACGCCGCGACCCTCTCCCAGGGCTTCGCTGAGGTAGGGCGCAGTTTCGCACTTCATCTTTGCGACCTGTTCCGGTGTGCCTTCGGCAATAACCCGGCCGCCTCTGTCGCCCGCTTCCGGGCCCATTTCGACAATCCAGTCCGCGACCTTGAGCAGGTCGAGATTGTGCTCGATCACGATGACGGAGTGCCCGGAATCCACGAGGCTCTGCAGCACCTTGATCAGGCGTTTGATATCCGCCCGGTGCAGCCCGGTCGTGGGTTCGTCGATCAGTATCATGGCATGCGAAGAATTTTTAGAAACGCCATGGTCATCGTTACGCGTGCGCTTCGGGCGCGAGATGCGGCCAAGATAGCGAACCAATTTCAGTCGTTGTGACTCGCCCCCGGACAAGGTGTTGAGTGGTTGACCGAGCTTAAGGTAGCCGAGCCCCACATCAATGAGCGGTTGAAGCGCGCGAACAATCTTCGGATGCTCGCCGAAAAAGAGAATCGCTTCGTCGATATCGAGTTCGAGAATGCCGGCAATGGATTTACCATTGTAAACGATTTCCAGAACTTCGGGCTTGAAGCGCTGCCCCTCGCAGGTTTCGCAGGGCACAAAAAGATCGGACACAAACTGCATCTCAATGCGTTCATACCCGAGGCCGGAGCAGGTTGGGCAGCGGCCATCACCGCCGTTGAATGAGAAATGCCCCGGCTGCATGCCCGCCGCCCGGGCCGCATCGAGCTTGGCGAAGAGCTTGCGAATTTCATCCCACGCCTTGGAGAACAGTGCCGGGTTGGATCTTGGTGTCTTGCTGACCGGGCTTTGATCGACCAGCACCACTTCCGAGAGTGGCAGCGTGGATTCGATGTCCTTGAGCGTGGCCGGATCATCCGCGGACAGGCCTTTCTGAACGAGAAGGTTTTGGTAAATGACGTTGTTGAGCAGGGTGCTCTTTCCCGAGCCCGATACGCCGCTCAAGCAAACGAGTTGCTGCTGTGGCAGATGCAGGTCGAGTTCCTTGATGTTGTGCTTACTCGCTCCGTAAATGGATAAGTAGTTTGTGGTGGGTGGTTGATCCGCCTTCGCTATGCTACGGCGGGACGAGGTGGTTGAGTGGTTTGTGGTGGGTTCCTGGATGCAGGGGCGACGTTTCTTGGGGACATCGATTTGTTCCCGGCCGGAGAGAAAGCGCCCGGTCTGTGTATCGGATTTCAGGATACGGTCGTAGTTTCCGTGAAAGGTCAGCTGGCCCCCGTTGACGCCGGGCTTCGGGCCGATTTCGATGAGGTTGTCGGCCGCCCGCATGACGGCCTCATCGTGCTCCACCACGACAACGGTATTTCCGAGATTGGTGAGGCGGCGGAGGATCGAGATGAGGCGATCCATATCGCGGGAGTGTAGCCCGACCGAAGGTTCATCGAGAACGAAGAGTGTGTCAGTTAGCGCCGAGCCCAGGCACGATGTCAGATTGACCCGCATGGTTTCCCCGCCCGATAGGGTTCGTGAGCTGCGGTCGAGTGCGAGGTAGCCGAGGCCGACCTGGTCAAGAAAGGAGAGTCGGCTGAGGATACCGCTTAATGCGGTGTTACCGGTGGCAGCTTTTTGTGTGTTGGCACGGTGAAGCAGTGCAATCAGTTCGTTGACGCTTTTCCCGTATAAATCCGGCAAGGTGTGGCCCTGCCATTTCCAGTTGAGGGCTTCGGGTTGGAGGCGTGCCCCCTGGCAATCCGGGCAGCGACTGTAGCTGCGGAACTTTGAGAGGAAGACCCGGACGTGCATCTTGTAGACATTGCTCTCCAGCCAGCCGAAAAATCGACGGACACCATACCAGCGGTTGTGATAGCTTCCATCCTCGTAGTCTTTTTCACCTTCGATGATAAAATTTTTCTCCCGCGTCGTCAGCTCTCCGTAGGGAACGTTGGTACGTACTTTGTGGTGTTGGGCCGCGCGTTGCAGGTCGCGCAGGCTTTCGCTGTAAACCTCGCCCTGAAAGGCACGAATGGCGCCATCATCGATGGATAGGCTCTGGTCGGGGATAACGAGATCGTAGTCGATCTCAATCACGCGCCCGAAGCCCCGGCAGCTTGGGCAGGCTCCGATGGGGGAATTGAAGGAAAAAAGGGCCGGCGTTGCCGGCCGGAAACTTTCACCGGTTTTCGGAGAATTAAGACCCTGGGTAAATGCGGTGAGTTGCCGGGCATTCAAATCGAAGATTTGCATGCGCCCCTTGCCGAAGGCGAAGGTCTGATGGGCTGCCTCAATAAATCTGGACCGTGCACTCGTGTTTACTTTCAAGCGGTCCTGAATGATATGCAGCTGGTCTTTCGCCTTCAGCTTGGATATTTTCAGTTCCTCGAGGCGTACGACCTGTTTGGCATGTATGGCGCGGGTATAGCCTTGCCCGCTGAGAGCCTTGATGATTTCCGACCACTTCAGCTTGCCGGGCTTTTCCACAGAGAAACAGACCAGGATGGATTCTTCCGAAAAATCCTTGAGCAGGCTTTTCCAGATGTTTTGCGGTTTATCATCACGTATGGCCTTCCCCGTGGCCGGGTCGTAGAGTGTGGCGGCATTGGCAAACCAGACTTTGAAGTAATCGCACAGCTCCGTGATGGTTCCCACCGTTGAGCGGGAGGTCTTGACCGTATTGGACTGCTGTATGGCGATGGAAGGGCGTATGTTTTCCACGCTGTCCACATCCGGCCGATCGAGGAGCTCCATGAACTGTCGCGTGTAGGGCGAAAAAGTCTCCACATAGCGGCGCTGGCCCTCCGCATGCAGGGTCTCGAAAACAAGTGACGATTTACCTGCGCCACTCAGGCCGGTGACGACGGTGAGCTGACCGATCGGCAGGTCGAGGTCGAAGCCTTTCAGGTTGTTTTGGCGGACGCCTCGCAGGCGGATGTAGTCGTGATGAGAGGGCATGGAAAATGCACAATGCAGAGCAGGTGCAGAAGGTCCAATCCGCCGGTGATTTTATTCCTCGACCGTGAATAGCGTTCCGCCGAGGCTACGCGGTTTTAATTCGCTTTGCGGGTTTTCGTCCGGATTGACAATTTGTCCGGCAAGAAAAAAGGTCGGCTCTTTGAGCCAGTGTTTTCTAAGTTCGTCATGCAGCTCCAGCAGCTCGCTCCGGCTGGAAATACGAAATTCAATCGTATGGGCGTGAGTCGCATGCGGGTACTCCTTAATGACGGTGTCACTGGTTATGCTGTCCGCAATGTCCGAGCCTCTGCCAGCCATCGCCTCTACTTGCGGAGGAAGGGGAGTTTTGACGATGGAAGAACCCGGCACGCCCGAAGCTTCCGCTGCGTCACCCAGTGCGGCCTGAAGTTCGCCGGCTTTGAGCGCGCGGCTGTAGTAGATGCGGAGCATTGCAGGCCCATCGGTGACGATATTCAGTTCAATTACGCGAAATGCTGCCGTGACGTACTCCTGTTTCGAGATGGAAAGAACGGCCTTTTCCTGTGCATGGTAACTTCGGGTGCCGCCCGGAAAATTGATGCCAAAGAGGGCCCGGTTTTTAATGCCCTGGCTATTTACATTCACCGCATCAAGTGAGGTGTGAAGAAAGAGGGCCGCAGTGAGTGATAAAATGATTCGGAAATATGACATAAGGAGTAAAATGCTGGCCTTTGCATCTTCCGCAAAGATAAATTAAGCACAATGCTATCCTGCAAAGAATTATCGGTTGATGTCGGACCCAACGGGCCGCGTATTTTGGATCGTGCGACGGCGCAATTTAAAGGCGGCGCCCTGAATGCAGTCATTGGCCCCTCCGGTTGTGGCAAGACCACTTTGGTCAAGGCCATGCTGGGGATTCTGCCGAGTGAGGGAGAAGTCAGTTATGCCGGGGAGCGAATCTACAAAAGCTCGGATCTTCAGGGGATGCTCTCATTCGCGCCCCAGTTCAGCATCGCCCACGAGCGGCTGACCGTCAACGAGGCCCTGCAGTATGCGCTCGACCTGTGTGTGAGGGACGGCGTGGTCAAGGCGAAGCGAATCGAGGAGATTCTCAAGCGGATTGGTCTGGATGAGCACCGTACCAAAAAGGTGGGCGATCTCAGTGGCGGTCAACTACGCCGGCTTGGGCTGGGGCTCGAACTGGTGGGGGACCCACAATGCATGGTTTGCGACGAAGTGACCAGTGGCCTCGATCCGAAATCCGAAGACCAGATTCTGGAAGTGCTGCAGCGTTTGAGGGATGAGCAGGAAAAAACCTTCATTTGTATCATCCACAATCTGGCCAAGCTGGAGGAATTCGACTGGATTACGGTGGTTTACGAAGGTGTCGTGATTTTTCAGGGTGAGTTGGAAGCGCTGAATCGTTATTTTGATATCCCCGACGCGCTCCACCTTTATGATAAACTCAACGAGCACGATATTGAATATTGGCGTGAGCGTTGGAAGGGTTCGGATACGGATGTCGCCGTACACTCCGAAATTGCGGCGGTAAAGGCCCCGCCGCCCCCGGGGCCCATTGCCCAGACCTGGACCTTATTGCTTCGACGCGCGCTTCTCTTTAAACGCGACCGCGGGTATTGGTTGCTCACCTTGGGGATCACAATCGGTTTCCCTTTACTGGTAACGATTTTTGCCTGGGACGGCATTCCGCAGCTCCGAGGCCTTTCGATGGATTCCTCGGCCGGCTTTATGGAACGGGCCAGTGAAGATTTACGGTATCGGATTGATGCCATGGAAATGGCTTCGCTGGTGACCGGGTTGATTCTCTTTCAGGTCATCCTGCTCACCTTGATGGGGAGCAATAATGGTGCCCGGGAAATTGCCGGAGAGCGTCAGCTGTATGAAAAAGAACGCTTCGCGGGGTTGAGTGCGGGGGCTTATGCCAGCAGCAAGCTGATATTCGCCTCATCCGTGGCCATTCTTCAGGGGCTTTGGATGATGCTGTTTGTCAGGTATATCTGTGAATTCCCCGGAGTGGCTTCCTTGCAGGCCGGTGTCCTGGTTTTGTGCTGTGTCTCCATGACGGCGATTTGTCTCGGATTTTCCGCTATTTTTGATTCCGCGGACAAGGCATCGCTGCTTTCGGTCTATCTGGTTGGCTTCCAGTTGCCGCTCTCCGGAATTGTACTGGCTTTGCCCGAGGCCTTGGTCTGGGTCTGCCGACCTTTCATCAATGCTTACTGGGGCTGGGGGGGGTATTTCAGCTCTATGCTGGAAACTCGATTGTATGATGCGTATCGACTGGAATCCAGTGAATGGATCCCATCCGCAGGCTTATCTCTTGCGGTCCTCGGCCTGCATTTTGTTCTCGGAGCAGTTATGGTCTTTTGGGGTTGCCAGCAAAAACGCTGGAACTAAGCATGAGCCTAATTTTACCTTTAAAGTTGCATCTACCAACTATGTTTCGAGACCGCCGTTATCCCGCCAAGCTATTTGTCAATGGTTTGCAAATATTCTGCACTGTTCTGTCCGTCGTCTTGCTTACGGCCTGCGGCAAAGGTGAGTTCTCCAGCCTGGAGAGTTTGCCGGTGGATTCATATCTCAAGAACCCGGCGAACTTTCTCGGAAATACCTATCTGATATCCGCTCAAATCGATTCACAAATACAGTGGGAAGAAGGGGTCGGCCGTATTCTGGCAGTGGAGACCGACGGTTCTACATCACGCGTGCCGGTTTTTGTGCCGGATGGTGTCGGGCAAAACCTGCATGTCGGCCAGCGCTACGAAATGCGCGCGATTATACGAAAAGGAGGACTGATTTATGTGGAAGATTTACGTAAGTTTTAGTTTCAGTGCATTCTTTGCGGCTGGAACGATTCTGGCTCAAGGCGGATTTCCGGTTTCCAACGGTGCTTCATCCGGTGGGGCTCCGTCGAACCCGCCAACCCAGACGGCTCAAGCCGGGGCCAGCGCCCCGACCAACGGCTTATTCGAGAGTAACACTTTTCTTGAGACAGCCAATCGGGTCTTTGATCCAACGAGTGACTCGATGGATTTCGAGAACGGCAGTTTCAACTGGAAGGGGAAGACATTCAACATTGCGGAGCAACGGGCTTTTCGGTCACGTTTCGAGCGCTTCCTGCTGGCGTCACCTAGCGAAGAGGAAGAGCAGTATGCGCGATTGATCGCTGATATTATGGAGCGGCTTTCCGTCTCGAACAACAACACGGACGATACGATCCTCGACACCTGGGAATTGCTTTTCCGTGCTTCAGAATTCGATATTGACGGCGGGAACAGCACGATTGTCGCCAACCAGGTATTCAATGCCTGGCGTATTCGTAAAGAAAGCCGTGGTGTGGCCATGTCGCAGCGCGAACTGGAAGACATGCGCAAGTACCAACAGGAAGTGGTCGCCAACCGTAAAAGGATGTTGGAGCGCATCGAAGAGAAGCGCATGCGAGAGTCGAGCCATGCACGCCGGCAAAGCATGGAGTCCTCGGGCGAGGCCAGCGAAGATGATCTGCCATCCGAAGCCGCCTTTCGTGCTCTGGACCTTGCGGAAACCGAAGCTAAAATACTTGCCCTTGAGACCGAGGCGGCAAGCACCGGACTACAGGCCAAACTTCAATTTCAGAGCCAGATTGTAAGTTTCCTCATGCAGCGCCGCTTTGAGCATGCGCTTGTACTGTCCGGGTTTTACCAGCTGATTTTCAAGGGGTCGCATCAGGAACTTCAGGTGGGCAAAAGCCAGCTGGAACAGTTTCTGCCCGGCAGTGATCTGTCCTACACGGTCGACAGTATGTCGTTTATCGCGCGGGAAGCGATCAACGACGTGGACAAGGGTGTCGAGGCTGTGAATGCCGCTTACGAGGAACGCCGGACCATGCTTGCGTTGGAACGTTTGCAGGAAGTCTTCTTTCTCGGCGAGCACCTGACTGAATTAAACAAAATTCCCACTGAGCAGCGCCGACATCTGCTCGACCTGTATCGCAGCTTGATGGAAGCCGGTGATTTGGCCGAAGCAAAAGACTACGATGGCGTCACGGAACTGGCAGAGAGTATTTCCACTCTGGCCGAAGATTTTCCGAAGTCACGTGTACTTTCCGCCGTGGAAACAGCCAAAAGTATGAGCGACATGGCCGTATTCGCCGCGTCCCAATACCGCAACACGGGCGACATTGAAAAAGCACGTGGAGAATTGATGCAGGCGATCGAGATATGGCCCTCCAATCCTGCGATACGGGAGTTCCAAATGGAAACGACGAAGCTGGCGACGGCCGGCTCCCAGGGGGTCCAGATCTTTGATGATTTGTATGAAAGGAACGAGCGCCGCGCGATTTACGACCGTCGTCTGGAACTTGGCTTTGCTTTAGCCGAGGATGAGGAGCGTAAACCACTCCTGATGGAAGTAATCGATCAGGTCGCCCGCATTGATTTATTGGTGAAACAAAGCGAGGAGTTGATTAAACAGGGCGAAGCTTATGCGGCCTGGGAACTTCTCGCCGAAGCATCCAAAATTAACGCGACCGACGGCCCGATGAACCAGGCACGAGCCGAGTTGGCGCCACGGGTTGCCGATTTTGTCCAGCAGGTGGATCGTGCGGAACGCCAGTCAAAGGATGGGCAACACGCCGGTGCATTGGCAGCTTATCTGGCGGCTCAGGATATTTACCCGGCCAGCCGGATATG
The DNA here is from genome assembly GCF_003185655.1 of Coraliomargarita sinensis. Lineage (NCBI taxonomy): Bacteria > Pseudomonadati > Verrucomicrobiota > Opitutia > Puniceicoccales > Coraliomargaritaceae > Coraliomargarita > Coraliomargarita sinensis. The sequence continues at coordinate 17,142 of NZ_QHJQ01000012.1, forward strand.
CCGGGAAGGTGTCGAGCGCGAAGCCGGAGCACTGATGCGGGGCTTGAAGGCAGAAAATAGCGCGCAGTAGGATCGGTTCGTAATCGCTACTTCCCGGCGATCCAATTTTCTGTTTTGCTGGTCGGAAAGTAATCGGCTGGCAGGGGCGCTTTCCCTTGGAACTCTTTGAGCTTTCTTGACTGCTAATCGCTTTTCTCGCCGTGCAAAATACGAGCCACCCGTTCCGCTGTGCCGTCAGGGTTGTAGTGGCGGAATTTCCAGTAATCCGGTTTGTGGTGCTTCACCTCTTTCTTTTCTCCGTTGGTGAAAATCGTCACCGTAGGGGGCCGGTAGATATAGCGCGGTTGCACGACGGGGTCGTAGTAGTAGCGTAGTCCATAGCGTGTGGACTGGCGGCTACGTTCAGTCTCCTCCTTGAGGCGTTGTGTTTCGAGTCGGGCATTGGCCGCCTCTTGTTCCGCTTTGGCCACCCGGGCTTCGAGTTGTGCGATTTGTTGTTGCGACTTCAATTCTGCGAGTTCCGTTTGGTAGCCTTCGAGGGCCAGGGCCAACTCCTCGGAGACATCGACTTCCGGATAGCGCACTTGAAAGCTACGCCAGAAGTCGACTCGGTCTTTGGCGGGCAGGGAGGCAAAGGCACTGCTGCTGCGTTTCGCAGCTCGAATGGACGTTCCCTCTTCCGTGCGGGCTTGTTTCAGTCTGGCCTGCTCGGCGAGCCACTCTTCGCGTTCTCTCTTGAGGCGGGCTTGTTCCTTCTGGAATTCATCTTCCGACATCAGGTCGATTTCGACCACGGCATCCTTTTTCAAAACGACTTCGCCTTCAGGGTAGAGCAACAGAGTTTTTTCTCTGAGTTCAATTGTGCCGACCGGCTTGCCCAGGGTCGCGAGAGTTGTTTCCAGATTATCACCGATCTTGAGTTCTGCTCCGGTGACAGATTGAAGGAAAATGAGGAGGATAAGCCCTTTCAAACCATGGTTTCTCATGCCTATTAGGGTAAATAAGCTTTAGAAAAAGGCAAATCGCATAATTTAGTTGAGAATAAGCCGACTGAGCGTTTTCTCACAGTTTTCAACTAATCAAAGACTATGGAAGACGTTATTATACTCGGCACCGGTTGTGCCGGACTTACCGCTGCAATTTACACGGGCCGCGCCCAGCTGAATCCTCTCGTGCTTGAGGGCACCCAGCCGGGTGGTCAGTTGACGACGACTTCGGAAGTGGAGAATTTTCCCGGTTTTCCGGAGGGGATCGACGGCTTCATGATGATGGATAATCTGCGTAAGCAGGCTGCCAGATTTGGCGCACGCTACGAGCATGCAAGAATCGATAAGGTCGAGATCGAAGGGGAGACGAAGAAGCTCTACGCGGGGGATAAGGTATTTGAGGCCAAAACAGTCATCGTGGCGACCGGCGCGCGCCCACGCCTGCTCGGCATTCCCGGGGAGCAGGAAATGTACGGGGGCAAAGGAGTGACCACCTGTGCGACCTGTGATGGCGCCTTTTACCGCGATATGGAAGTCGTGGTTGTCGGCGGTGGCGACTCGGCTTGTGAAGAAGCGCTTTTTCTCACCCGTTTCTGCTCGAAAGTGACGTTGATTCATCGCCGTGATGAGCTGCGGGCTTCCCAGATCATGGCGGACCGGGCGACGTCGCATGAAAAGATCGAGATGGCCTGGAATTCGGTTCCGGTCGAGGTCCTGGCAGATGATAAGGGCCTGGCCAAGGGAGTTCGGGTCAAAGATGTCAACTCCGGCGAAGAGCGGGAAATCCCATGTAAGGGGGTCTTTATCGCGATCGGCCATATTCCAAACACGGATTTTGTCGAGGGCGTCCTCGAACTTGACGGCGACGGCTACATCGTTCCCGAGGCGGGAAGTCAGGTGAAGACCAAGTACGAGGGCTTTTATGCGGCCGGTGACTGCGTGGACCATGTTTACCGCCAGGCGATCACAGCGGCGGGGATGGGCTGTCAGGCGGCAATCGAGGCCGAACGCTGGCTGGCGGAGAACGGGTGACGGGGTGTGAAAGTAGGAAGGTGGGAATGTTGGAAAGTTTTCATGCCGGCCATTTTTGCTTCTCTCACCTTGCTACTTTTTAACATTCGCACCTTCCTACAATTATGGACCTCTCCGAACTCAGGCAAAGTTATACCAAGGGCAGCTTTTCCGAACAGGATTTGCTGGCTTCACCCTTTGAACAATTTGAGAAATGGTTCCAACAGGCGATGGACTCCCAGTTGGAGGAGCCCAATGCCATGTGCCTGGCCACGGTCTCCAAGGACGGTCAGCCAAGTACGCGGATTGTTCTTTTGAAGGATTTCTCCGACAAGGGGATGACTTTTTACACCAATTACGAAAGCCGCAAGTCGGTAGAGATCGAAGCAACGGGCAAGGTGGCCGCAAATTTCCTGTGGTTGCCACTGCAGCGTCAGGTCAATGTGACGGGGCGGGTCGAGCGTGTTTCCAAGTCTGAATCCCTCAAATATTTTCTCAGTCGTCCTTTCGGTAGCCAGTTGGGCGCCTGGACTTCGCCGCAGAGCAAAGTGATCACCTCGCGGTCGGTATTAGAGACGAAACTGGACCAGATGAAGCGAAAGTTCGCCGAAGGAAAGGTGCCGCTGCCGGATCACTGGGGCGGGTATCGCATTGTCCCGGATAGCTTCGAGTTTTGGCAGGGGCGCCCGAATCGATTGCACGATCGTTTTGTTTATCGCAAAGACGAAGCTAGTCAGTGGTTCACTGAGCGCTTGGCACCGTAAAATCTGGATCTTTGTGGGGGTCGTAACCTGCTTTCCATTCGCTCACGGGGACACTGATGGAAGGTTCGCCCCCGGCGAAAAACCAAGAGTCGATGACATATTTGTCTCCACTTTTTCGCTCAGTGACGGACGCGGTGTTGTGGGGAAAGCGTAAGCGGGTGAAACCGCGGTGTTTTGGGAAACCGACCGTGTGATAGCGAAGCAGGCCGTCTTGTTGTAGCAGCAGCAGCGCAACGGTTGTGTTGGCCGCTTCGGCGATACAGTCGATCTGCTTGCCCGTACCTAAGTGCCGTTTGTTTTTGGGGGCATCACCCAAAGTGTCATTTTTGGCACCGATCATGGTCTCCATCGCCCCGATTGCGATGTTGATACGCTCCCGCTCCTCAGCCGGGCTTTCCGGTTTTGGTTCGAATAGGGCAGCGATGGTTTGCCATTCTTGCGGGGTATAGCTCAGCCCGGTGATGCTGCGACAGCCAGCCGAATCGCAAACATCGAATTCGCCGATTATAGGGCGGCTGTTGAGTCCGAGATTAGCGATGTAGCTGCTGGGCTGGCGAACAGAGGCACAAGCGCTGAATAACAGCACTGCAAATAATAAGTGCGTGGCTGCGGCGATCCGGCGCATGCTTATTTCTTATACTTCAGTGCCGCGGCGATGAAGTTGGCAAACAGGGGATGCGCGGCGTTGGGCTTGGATTGGAATTCCGGGTGGAATTGCACGCCCACATACCAGGGGTGCTCGGGAATTTCCACGATTTCAACCAGATCACGTTCGGGGTTGATTCCGGCGATGCGTAAACCGCTCTCTTTCAGTTGTTCACGGTATCTATTGTTGAACTCGTAGCGGTGGCGGTGGCGCTCATGAATATCCGGCACGCCGTAGGCATCAAAGCTGAAGCTGTCCTCTTCCAGGTGACAGGGACAGGCGCCCAGGCGCATATTCCCACCCTTGGTCGTGAGGTCCTTCTGGTCCTCCATGATGTCGATCACGGGATGTGGAGTGTCCGCGTTAAATTCGGTGCTGTTGGCTTCTTCCAATCCGGCAACGTGGCGCGCATATTCGATCACCGCGATTTGCATGCCCAGGCAGAGACCGAAGTAGGGGGTCCCGTTCTCGCGGGCGTACTTTGCCGCAGCGATTTTTCCCTCGGTGCCGCGGTCTCCAAAACCTCCAGGGATGAGTATGCCGTCGAGAGAGGCCAGATGCTTTTCCGGATTTGCCTCAATCTCCTCGGCATCCAAGCGGACAATGCGCACGGCGGAGTCGTTGGCGATGCCGGCATGGATGATCGATTCATAAACGGATTTGTAGGCGTCCTGTAGTTCGATGTATTTTCCGACAACGCCGATCTCGACCTTGTGACTCGGTGCCTTCAGGCGACGCACCACGTCGTGCCACACCTGCATGTCATTGTCGGGTGCGTTCAGGCTGAGGTGTTCCACGATGAGATCGTCGACGTTCTCTGACTTCAGCGCCAGCGGCAGTTCGTAGATCGAAGTCTCGACGTCCATTTCCTCGATCACGGCCTTTACCGGGACATTACAGAAAAGGGAGAGTTTCTGCCGCATCTCATTGGTCATCGGTTCTTCGGTCCGGCAGACGAGAATGTCCGGTTGAATACCGATTTCCCGAAGCTTGGCCACGCTTTGCTGGCTGGGCTTGGTCTTCAGTTCACCGGCAGCTTTGAGGTAGGGGAGTAAGGTGCAATGCAGGAAGAGCACGTCCTTGTGCCCGACTTCAAGTGCGAATTGGCGCATGGCTTCAAGGAAGGGGAGGCCTTCGATGTCGCCAATCGTGCCACCGAGTTCGGTGATGAGGATGTCCACATCGTCGCCGGCTCCCTTGTAGATGCGGTCCTTGATCTCATTCGTGACGTGCGGGATCACTTGAACAGTGGCACCGAGATAGTCGCCCCGGCGTTCCTTTTGCAGGACTGTTTCGTAGACCTGACCGGACGTGAGATTGTTGAAGCGGCTGAGTTCTCCCGAAGTGAAGCGTTCGTAGTGGCCGAGATCGAGGTCGGTCTCCGCGCCGTCGTTAAGGACATAGACCTCGCCATGCTGGAATGGACTCATCGTACCGGGGTCCACATTCAGATACGGGTCGAATTTCTGCAAGCGGACCTTCAGGCCACGCTGCTCCAGGAGAGCACCAATCGCGGCGGAAGTTAGCCCCTTTCCGAGCGAGGAAACGACGCCACCGGTGACGAAGATATATTTCATGCTGTTTTTCTGCGCCATAATGAAAAAAGGAAGGGCAGGTAGGAGCTGCCGCTTCCGGGCTCGCATTCAACTGTGACCTCTTTGGGGATGGCAAACATTTTTAGGCCCGAGAGACAGGAAGTTATTTTCAATAAGTAAAACTGTTTCAGGGTATATCTGTGATTAGTATTTTTGATTTTAGAATCGACAATTTCATCAGCCTATTCTCAGTCGGGTGTGTTTTATGTCTATTGGCGATTTAAAGTTAGCTTTACTAATAGAGTGTGCAGCATTCACTAATAGATCATGGAGCATAACCTACGCGTTTGAAAACAAACCGCAGCCGCATAGCTATTACACACTGACTAAGACAAATTATGAGTTCTCCACTTTGTAAATTCGTCCAATCCACGATTGGGAGAAAAATTCTCATGGCTCTGACCGGGCTGGTACTCGTCCTTTTCGTGATGGGCCACATGCTCGGAAACTTGCAGATCTTTCTGGGTGCGGAGGTTATCAATGCCTACGCTTACAAGCTGCATCACGTGATGCCGACAGCGGCCCTATGGGCCATCAGGCTTTTCCTGCTTGCCAGTGTTGCCGTCCATATCTGGGCAGCGATATCCTTGACACTGGATAACAAGAAGGCGCGTCCATCGAATTATGCAGAAAATCGCAGGGTCCAGGCGACCTACGCTTCACGTACCATGCGGATCAGCGGCTTCATCTTGTTGGCGTTTATCATTTTTCACATCGCGCATTACACGGCACGCGTGGTTCCGGGAATGCTTTACGATGAGAGTATCGAGAACTCCGTCACGCAAGTGCCCTTGGTGAAGGGTGGTGAGATTGTTCAGAAAAACGGCCATGACGTCATGACCTTCAACGTTAACGATATGATGGTCGCCGGCTTCCAGGTTTGGTGGGTGTCCGCATTTTACATTATCGCGACAGGCCTACTCTGCATGCATTTGGCCCACGGGGTCAGCAGCATGTTCCAAACCCTTGGGCTGCGAAATAAGGAGTGGCGCAAGCGCCTGAATCTCGTGGCCGTGGCTTACGGCTGGATCGTTTTTATCGGTTTTGCGGTCATCCCACTTGCAGCGTTGACCGGTTTGCTTAAGATGGATCCCACCGGCGGGCTCGACGGCACCGTTGCCACAATCACTGAGAATTTACAAAAATAGGACGGAACGTAGACGATGAATCTGGATGCTAAAATACCCGAGGGTCCGATCGCGGAAAAGTGGTCGAGCCATAAGTTTAAAATGAAGCTGGTCAATCCGGCTAACCGCCGGAAGTACCACGTCATCGTGGTGGGCTCCGGCCTCGCCGGTGGCGCGGCTGCCGCCAGTCTGGCTGAGCAGGGTTACAATGTTTCCTGCTTTTGTTACCAGGACAGTCCCCGCCGCGCGCACAGCATTGCGGCACAGGGCGGGATTAACGCGGCCAAGAACTATCAGAATGACGGCGACAGTGTTTACCGCCTGTTTTATGATACGGTTAAAGGCGGCGACTATCGCGCCCGTGAGGCCAACGTTTACCGCCTGGCGGAAGTCAGCGCCGATATCATCGACCAGTGTGTGGCGTCCGGCGTACCTTTTGCCCGTGAATATGGCGGTCAACTGGCCAACCGATCCTTTGGCGGTGCCCAGGTTTCCAGAACTTTCTACGCCCGCGGGCAAACCGGACAGCAGCTCCTTCTGGGGGCTTATGCTTCGCTCAGCCGTCAAATCGGTCTTGGTAAGGTCAAGATGTATAACCGCCACGAAATGCTGGATGTGGTCAAGGTCGACGGGCATGCCAAAGGTATTATTGTCCGGAACATGGTGACGGGTGAGATCTCCCGACACGCCGGTGATTGCGTTGTCTTGGCTACCGGAGGTTACGGCAATGTGTTCTTCCTTTCGACCAATGCGCAGGGGTGCAATGTAACGGCAGCTTACCGCGCTCACAAGCGCGGTGCCGGTTTCGCCAACCCTTGCTACACGCAAATTCATCCGACCTGCATTCCCGTTCACGGCGATCAGCAGTCGAAGCTGACGCTGATGTCCGAGTCGCTCCGAAATGACGGCCGCGTCTGGGCACCCAAGTCGCCGGAGACGGCCAAGAAAATACGTGCCGGTGAGCTGGCTGCGAACGACGTGCCGGAGGATGAGCGCGATTACTATCTGGAACGGAAGTATCCGAGTTTCGGTAACCTGGCTCCGCGTGATATCTCGTCCCGTGCGGCCAAGGAAGCTTGTGATGAGGGCCGCGGTATCGCTTCGACCGGACTGGGGGTCTATCTCGACTTCCGCGACGCCATTAAGCGGGACGGCCAAAAAGCGATTGAAGAACGCTACGGTAATCTTTTTGAGATGTATCAATGCATCACCGGCGACAATCCTTATGAGGTGCCGATGATGATCTTCCCGGCCGTCCACTACACCATGGGCGGTCTTTGGGTGGACTACAACTTGCAGAGCACCATCCCCGGCATGTTCGTGGGAGGTGAGGCGAATTTCTCCGATCACGGTGCGAACCGTCTCGGGGCGTCCGCTCTTATGCAAGGCCTGGCGGATGGCTATTTTGTCCTGCCTTACACTGTAGGGAATTACCTTGGCGAACAGGGCGTGGCCGCCGCAGGTCAGGTTTCGACCGACCACCCGGCCTTTGCTGAAGTCGAAGCTGATGTAAAAGCCCGGATCGATAAACTCATGTCAATTAACGGTAATGAGTCTCCACGTTCATTCCATAAACGACTGGGGCACATCATCTGGGAAAAGTGCGGCATGGCCCGAAGCAAGGAAGGTCTGGAAGAAGCGATCCGCGAGATTCAGGCCCTGCGCAAGGAATTCTGGGAAAACGTTCGCGTCGTGGGTGACGCCGACGGCATCAACCCCGAACTGGAAAAAGCCGGGCGTGTGGCCGATTTCATGGAGTTTGGAGAGCTTTTGTGCCGCGACGCGCTGATGCGTGAAGAGTCTTGTGGTGGTCACTTCCGGGTGGAGCACCAGACGGATGACGGCGAGGCCATGCGAAACGACGAAGACTTTGCCTTTGTTGGTGTCTGGGAATATCTCGGTGACGATCAGGAGCCGAAGCTGCACCGTGAACCGTTGATTTACGAAAACGTCAAGCTGGCGACCCGCAGCTACAAATAATCTAAACCGATCTCGAAAATGGAAAAGACAATGAATCTAACACTCAAGGTCTGGCGCCAAAAGAACGGCGAGACCAAAGGAAAATTTGAAGAGTATCCGTTGAGTGATGTCTCCGAGGATTCCTCATTTCTGGAGATGCTCGATATTCTCAACGAGCAACTCGTCGAGCAGGGGCAGGAGCCGGTGGCATTCGACCATGATTGCCGCGAGGGTATTTGCGGCATGTGCTCCATGACCATTAACGGCATCCCTCACGGACCACAACGGGCGACCACTGCCTGCCAACTCCACATGCGTCATTTCCGTGACGGTCAAACCATCACGATCGAACCATGGCGGGCCAAACCCTTTCCGGTGATGAAAGACCTGGTCGTGGACCGCTCACCCTTCGACCGCATTATACAGTCGGGAGGTTTTATTACCGGACGTACTGGTAGCGCCGTCGATGCAAATGATATGCCGATTCCTAAAAGCACGGCGGACTACGCGATGGATGCGGCGGCATGTATCGGTTGTGGTGCTTGTGTGGCGGCCTGCCCAAATGCATCGGCAATGCTCTTCACTGCAGCGAAAGCCTCACACATGAACAGCCTTCCCCAGGGTAAGGCGGAAAAAGATCGCCGTACTTTGGCTATGGTTTCCACCATGGATGACGAGGGTTTTGGTGGCTGCACCAATATCGGAGAGTGTGAGGCTGTTTGCCCGAAACAAATCTCTCTGGACATGATTGCCCACCTCAACCGTGATTATGCTCAGGCGCAGGTGAAGAATTTCTTTCAAACCGTTTCCTGAGCCTAGCCAACGGGATTGATTTTTACCAGGGCGTGTCACAGATTGTGACACGCCCTTTTTTTAGAAAAAGTTCTTTTATGGGGCGCAGGGTTAAGGTCACCTAATGAAGAATTTTGTGATGTTTTTACTGGCATATACTGGTTAGCTGGTTAGGATTTAGGCTCATCTCAATCATAGATGATCGGGTTTATCTCGCCCGTTACCAAAGTAAACCAACTACACCACAACGAACATATGAATATCATGAAAAAGTTCCTAGGAGCTACCGTTATGGTCGGAATGTTTGCTGTGTCTGGTTTTCAGCTTCACGCTGATCCGGACCCAGGCAAAAATTTCACCGTTTCGGATTCTCCTGACACAACGGTCTTCAATCTGAAGGTCCCGTCCAACAACCGACATATTAACGATTTCCGTGGTCAGCCAAAAGCTGAGCCAGCACCGGCACCTGCGCCGGCACCTGCGCCCAAGGCTGATTGCGACCCCGGCGTTGTTACCGATTACGTAGACCAGTACCTGGTCCGTCTGGAAAAGTCGGCTCCCGCCATGGTTTCTCTGAACGAGAACTATGACTACAACTATACCGTTACCGCTAAAGACAAGGTAAAGAAGGTTGTTGTCGAGGAGCAGATTCCTGCCGGCACCACTTATGTTTCCAGTGATCCGGAAGCAGATGTCAGTGGCAGCAATGTCACCTGGACGCTCTACAACCTTGAGAAAGGTGACAATGTCGCTCTCAAGCTTACGGTGAAGCCGACACAAGTTGCGGATCTCAGCAGCTGTGCAACAATCACCGCCTACCCGGAAGCTTGCACGACAACTTCGGTTGGTGTGCCGGAACTGGCTATTGTTAAGACGACTCCCAATGAGCAGGTGCTTCTTGGTGCCGGTGTTCCCTGGAACATCACGGTCACCAATACCGGTAACTTCTGCGCTTATGATGTTGTCGTCACCGACACACTTCCAAACGGCGTGACACACGCTTCCGGTGAGAAGGTACTGACCACTGAGTTAGGCACACTTGCACCGGGTGAAAGCCGTGACATCACTGTGAACACAGAAGCCGCTGCTACCGGCGAACACTGCAACGTTGCCGTTGTTGATTCCTCCAATGCCGGCTCCGCCAAGGATGACGCTTGCGTCGTCGTCGTGGAAGCAGGTCTGGATGTAACGAAGGAAGGCACACCGATGCAGTTTGTCGGCAAGAAGGCCTCTTACACCATCAAGGTGACCAACACCGGTGATGTGCCGCTTACCGACGTCGTCGTTACCGATACTGTACCGTCCCAGAACGAGCTGCTTGCGGCTCCGGGCGCCCAGATCAACGGTAACACCGCTACTTGGACAACCAACCTTGGTGCCGGCGAATCCAAGAGCTTCGAGCTCACAGTTCGTGGTAAGCAAGGTGGCACCTACTGTAACCAAGTCAGCGCTTCTTCCGCTGAATACGGTCTCAGTGGTTCCGACGAAGCTTGCACCGAATGGCGCGGCTATCCGGCTCTCCTCATCGAGGTGATCGATACGGAAGATCCGTTGCTTGAAGGTGAGCAAACCACATATGTGGTACAAATCACTAACCAGGGTACCGCTCAGGATACCAACGTCACACTTGATGTGGCACTTCCGGGCGAGCTTAAGGTGATCTCCGCATCCGGTGACACCAAGGGCACGATCTCTGGTAACAAGGTAAGCTTCGCTGCTTATCCGGTACTCAAGGCCAAGGAAATTATCGAATTCCGCGTGGTTGCAGAAGCCGTCTCCGAAGGTGACGCACGCTTCAAGGCCCAAATGGATTCCGATCTGCTCCGCAGCCCGGTTCCGGAAGAAGAAGCCACACAGGTTTACTAAGACCATTCCGGTCTGAACTTTCAGAGGCGTCCGCATGGCGGGCGCCTCTTTTTTTTGTCTTCAAACCGGACGCATTCAGATACTTAATGATGCTCATGGCACGCCGCCGAAAGAGCCACCCGCCGGAAGAGGATTTTCCCATGACGCCGATGATCGACATGGTCTTCCTTCTCTTGGTCTTCTTTATGACGGTCAGCACGCTTGCCCAGGCCGACAAGCAGGTGAAGCTGGACCTGCCTGAATCCGAGCAGAGTGATGTTCCCGATGATTTGTCGGACCGTGGCACGGTTTCCCTGGATGCCGATGGGAATCTTTACCTGGGGGCACGTCCGCTCGATATAGAAGGGATGCAGGGCGAGATGAAGCAGGCGCTCGAAGCTAATCCGGAATTACGTATTCATGTCCGCGCGGACTCCCAAACGCCTTATCGGGAGATCAGGAAAGTCCTCAATGCATGTGCCGAGGTCGGTGCTTATGAGGTCATATACGCGACCTACCAATCACGCTGATCACTTATGGCGAAATTACGCAGAAGGCAGGAAGACAAAACCTCCATACCAATCGCTCCTATGATTGATGTGGTTTTCTTGCTGCTGATCTACTTCATGGTTTCATCGACACTGGAACGTCAGGAAGCGGATCTCTCATTTCAGCTTCCCGGTTCGGTGGAGCAGGAAGAACCCTTGGATTTACCGGACGAGCAGGTAATTGAGATACAGGATGGCGGCCAGGTTGTGGTGAATGATTATTCCTACGACAGTCCGGAGGAAGACCGTTTCGACGAATTAGCTGCCATGCTGACACGTTTCCGTGAGGCCAGTGAGGCCAACAAGGTGGAGGCGATTGTCACCATCTCGCCGGGCGGTAGCGTTAAGCACGCCCAAATCGTCAAGGTGATGGACGCCTGCTCGCTCGCGGGTATCGAAGCGGTTAATTTTGCTTTGGGTGGCGAAGGTTAGAGCGAATGGCAGGTAGAAGTGTGTTTTACTGCTGCTGGACGTAGGTGACCCGCTTCAGCCGGTCGCCCGAGCTTGCAAGTGCTGCCGTTTGGCCGATTCGGATCGCACGGCTATCAGCAGAGCGACTACGGTAAATACTCTTAATTAAGTTTCATTCAAGTTATACACTTCTAAAAAAGAATTGATACTTAATGGTTGTAGCGATGGCACGCCAGTGCCGTCGATTAGCACTCAGATACCACCCTCAACCTTGCTGGCGCAAGTTCGCTACAAAATCTGTTTCCAAAAAGATCAAAACTTTTGCAAAGTGGTATTAGACGAGGCTACTAGCCAAGCATGCCCATCGTCTTCAACATGGTCGAGATGTAGGGGATCAATTGCTTCTTACGGCTGACAATGCCCGTTAATTCGTAAATGTTGCTCTGGCTACGGCGAGGATAGCTAATGGCCGACTTCACTTCATCATTGGCAGCAGCTACAAGAAGTGAGTTTTGCGAGTTGATATCGGTCACCAGTAGGAAACTGAAATAGAGCTCCTCCTTTTGACGATAAGCTTCGAGTTCGTCGCTGAGTTCCTCTTCATTTTTCCAAAAGTTGTCGAAGCCAAGTTCCTCAATCTGTGAGACGGAGTAGCGGAAATCACCTTCATCGTAGATTTTGCAGTCTGCGCTGATGACCTGTTCCGCAGTGTTGTTGATAATGAGTGAGCCCGCGGAAAAAATGATGTCAGCCAGTTCCTTGGGCTCGATGTCCGCGATCGGGCTGAGCCAATCCAGCAGCTCACCTTCAAGGGGAGTCGTTGTCGGGCTGTTGAGGAGTAGGGTGTCGGAAATGATTCCCGCCATCATGACGCCGGCAATAGATGGCTTTGGGGTGAGGCCGGCGGAGCGGAAGAGATCGGCGACAATGGAACAGGTGGATCCTACCGGTCGATTAATGAACAAGATCGGCTGCTCGGTCGGAATATTGCCCAACCGGTGATGGTCCAGGATTTCCGTGATTTGCACATCGCTGGCTCCATTTACCGCCTGGCCCAACTCGTTGTGGTCAACGAGTGCGATACGTGTGCTACTGGGGCGAAGAATATCACTTTTCGAGAAGACTCCGATAAGTTGCTGGTCGTCGTTAACCACCATATAGAGAGGGTCGGCGCTATTTGCGATACGCCGCTTGACGGAGGCGATGGTATCCTGGGGGGTGAAGCGCTGAACTTCGGATTCGATGACGCCGCCGATGTGCGTCGCGGTTTTGATGATCCAGGAGGTGGTTGCGGAGTCGTATGGGCTGACAATCAGTGAAACATTATGCTCTTTCGCCCGCGCCACCACATCTTCGTCGACCTCCAGTCCGCCGGTCACCACCAGGAGACGAACGCCCAGCTGGATGGAACGTTCCTGAATATCCCAGCGGTCGCCAACGATGATGATGCTTTTTTCCGAGGGGAGTCCCTGTTCCTTGTGATGGCTCCCAAAGGAGCGGATGTCCATAGCACCAATCCGGACGAACAGTTCTTCAATCTGATCGGTGTTATCACAGTGCAGAATTTCTGCATCGAGCGATCGTATGATCGAGCTAATGCTGGTGTTGACCCGTCGCATCGCCTTGGGCTCTTTGGGCTTGGGAATGAAAAATTCGCCCAGCTGGAAAATCGAGACCATGCCTTCCACATGACCTTCGCTGTCGACTACGGGAAGTGCGCGGACGTCATATTTGTCGATGAGTTCGAGTGCTTCGGAACAGGTGCTTTCGCGGGAGACGCTCAAGACCTGCTTGTGCATCAGATTATCGACCCGTGGCGTCACATCACCGATGAAACGGGGGAGCTTTACTTTAAAGCGCTCGAGAATGGCTTCAATACGTGCGTTGGAGTTGCCGCAGCGAGCTGCGATATACTCGGACTGTCCCGTGGCATGCTTGTACGCTTCGTATGCCAGTGCAGAACAGATGGCATCCACATCGGGGTTCTTATGACCGAGGATATAGATAGGTGAGGACATTTTATTGCATCCGTATTATTGGGGCCGATGGCAAATGCCAGACATAAAAAAGCGAGCATCCGTTTGGATGCTCGCTAGGTAAAAAATATCAGATCTTAGTTGGATTCTCTCAGGATTTCGCCGTTCACACCGACTGCATCTTCAATGCTGCTGGTCTTGGAGGCATCAACAGGATCGACAAGCTGATCAACCACGTCTTCGTAGAAGACAACGTGACCATCCAGGTAGGCGATGTGTCCGCCTTGACCTTCCCATGGAGAGGTCGGCTCCCATTGGCCGGTAGTAAGCAGTCCACGTGTCCAAATCAGCGGGGTAATCGTGGCCTGTGCATTGGGGCTGAGGTCGGCCCCCATTTCATAGCTGACAGCGTCAGCAGCAGCATTCCAGTCAGTAGTAGGCGCTACATCAGTGGCCGTGTTGATATTTTGAAGGATGATTTGAGGAATATCAGCAAGTGCCGCAACATTCACATCTGAACCGATGAAGTAGAGGGCACCGTCATTCAAACCGCCGAACTCTGCAAGAACTTGAGCCCACTGTGCTGGGGTATTTGCGCTGAATTCGCCGGGAGCCCAAGTGCCTTGGGTGATAATCCGTGTTCTGGAACCGGAGATGCTGAAATTGTTATAAGCCAAGGCAATCTGCTTGAGGTTACTTTGCGAAGAAGCTTGGGCAGCTTTGATTCGCACCGCGCCAACAGCAGGAATAAGGATCGCGGCAAGAATGCCGATAATCGCGATAACGGTAAGAAGTTCAATCAGGGTAAAACCTGCACGGGGTGATTTAGTAGTATTCATAATAAATAAAGTTAAGACGAGTGTTTATAATGTATAAGTGATTAACCTACATTGAACGTGGGAGAAGTCCAATTTTTTTTTATCAGACTTATCAAAGGTCCAGTGGCATTACACAATGAACTCTACGCTTCCAAAGACGGTCAAATCAATTAGAAATATGACACTATGAACGAATTTATGGCTATCTTTGCGGGGGTCGGACTGGCCGCCGCGTGCGGTTTCCGTGTTTTTGTCCCTCTTTTCGTCGCGAGCCTGGCGGCAAACACGGGAATGGAGGTCGATTTCCTCGGAGGCTTCAATGTCGAAGAAGTGTTAGGAGAGCACCACTGGTTGGGCAGTACGCCGGTGACTATTATGCTTGGCGTAGCAACGGTCGTGGAAATAGGCAGTTACTACATCCCCTGGATTGACAATGCCCTGGATACGATTGCGACCCCGTTGGCGGTGACGGCGGGCACGGTCATCACCGGCACCATGCTGCCTGAATTCATGGGGGACGGTTCCTTTAAGTGGGCCGTCGCGATGATTGCCGGAGGTGGTACGGCAGGGGTGGTTCAGGGAGCTTCGGTGATCGCCCGCGGAACCTCCTCGGCCACGACGGGGGGGATTGGCAACCCGGCCGTATCCACGGCCGAGTTGGGCGGTTCCGTCCTGACGGCGGGCTTGGCCGTGTTGATTCCGATTCTCGCGGGTGTTTTGGTTCTTTTCCTACTCTATTTCGTGATTCG
This sequence comes from Coraliomargarita sinensis, assembly GCF_003185655.1. Taxonomy (NCBI): domain Bacteria; kingdom Pseudomonadati; phylum Verrucomicrobiota; class Opitutia; order Puniceicoccales; family Coraliomargaritaceae; genus Coraliomargarita; species Coraliomargarita sinensis. The sequence goes on from NZ_QHJQ01000012.1 coordinate 32,369, forward strand.
AACGATTTATCGCTATTTCAAACGCCGGGCGGCGGCAAAACGGGAAGCCAAGCTCGCGGCCAAGGCTGCCGGCGAGCGGACTGACGACAAAAGCTATATTCCGTAGCGAACTGGCACGAGCCAGGTCGAGCGGCGGCTGTCGAACTCGTCTCACTCATTTTTTTGGCTGGCAACCGTGAAAATGCGGCCCCTCTGCTTTTCCTAATATGACAAACCGAAGTGATATACAGGCGAGACGCTCGTGCTACCTGCTAACGAGCAAGCTGCACCGCTCTTTTCAATATGAGTAAAATTCCCGTCTGGCTGGAGGCCACTCGCCCCAAAACACTATCGGCGGCCGTCTGTCCGGTCTTGGTCGGCACATCATTGGCATGGCACGCAGGGCTCTTTGACTGGCGACCTGCATTGATTTGCCTATTTTTTGCATTGTTGGTACAAATCGGAACGAACTTTGCCAATGACTACCTGGACGGTGTGAAGGGTTCGGATACGCAAAAGCGGATCGGTCCTCAACGCGCTGTGGCAAGCGGTCTGGTGCGCGCCGATTCCATGAAGCGAGCGGCGTTGGTTGTGTTGGGGGCTGCTTTTTGCCTCGGGCTTTTACTCATCCCTTTCGGAGGCTGGTGGCTGCTGGCAGTGGGCGTGGTCTCTGTCCTCTGTGCCTGGTGTTACACCGGGGGGCCTTACCCCCTGGCTTACAATGGGCTGGGGGATGTCTTTGTCATTTTGTTTTTCGGCTTTATTGCCGTCGGTTGCACTTATTTTGTTCAGGCAGGTCCACCGGATTGGGTGGTGTACTGGTCCGGCTTCGCCTGTGGCCTGCTGATTAACAACATTCTGGTGGTCAACAACTACAGAGATGTGGAGGAGGACCTCGTTTCGGGTAAAAAGACCCTGGCGGTAAGCTTCGGCCGTACATTTGCATTGTGGCAGTACCGGACGACTGTGTTTACCGTCGCCATGATCACATGCTGTCTTTCCGTGGCGCTGCAGAACCGCTTACTGCCTCTAGCTCTGTTGGCCCTGATTCCTGCCGCTTTGCTGGCATGGCGTTTGCCTGAGCTTCACAGCTCAGACGAATATCTCGCGGCTCTCAAAACATCCGGCGTGGTCGTGGCCGCTTACGGCTTGGTCTTTTCGGCTGCCCTTGCTTTTTGAAGAAACGGTCGAGTTCTTAGTTCGGTCGCTTTGCGAGCAATTCGGCCGAGGAGATGGGCGCCGTTCCCAGGTGTCCCACCACGATGCCGGCCGCTTTATTGGCTAGCGCGGCAGCATCTTCGAGGCTTTCGCCAGCGGCAAGCGCGGCAGTTAAAACGGCGATTACCGTATCACCGGCACCGGAGACATCAAAAACTTCACGTGCTTCCGTCGTCATCCGTCCGATGATTCGCCCGGCTTCGCCCAGTAGCATTCCGTCCGCTCCAAGAGTGATGACCAGTTTCTCCGGGCCATATTTCCTGAAGATGGCATCGCACACTGCCGTATCATCAAAGTCGGCATCGGGGCTGTTGTCGAATCCCGCCATCTGCAAGGCTTCCGCACGGTTGGGAGTCATCAGCCCGAGTCCCTGCAGGTCCAAGTGTCGTTTTGGCTTGGGATCGATTACCAGTAGGGGAGATGTCGCCTTGTTTGCGAATTCCGAGCGTATCCGCTGCAGCAGTCCGTCGTTGATGACCCCTTTTGCGTAGTCGGAAAGGAGGATGGCATCAGCTGCGCCGATTAATTCGTTAAACTCCTTGGAATCAAAAAGATGATCCAGGGCATAGTCGCTTGCCTTGCCCTCGCGGTCGATCCGGCAGAGTTGTTGCCTTTGGACGACAACCCGAGTCTTTAAAATGGTGGGGATGTTCTGCTTTTGGCCCAATGCGGAGAGTTTGATCTGTTTTCCCGCCAGTAGTTCCCGCAGGCGCAGGCACTCGTGGTCGTCGCTGTAGCTTCCGAGTATCGTCGGGCGGATGCCGAGGCCTGCCAGATTGTTCGCGACATTGGCGGCCCCTCCGGGGACATAGCGGTCCGATGCCACAGAGACGACAGGGACAGGGGCTTCAGGCGAGATGCGTGTGGCATCCCCCATGATGTAGTGGTCCAGCATAATGTCCCCGATCACGAGAACGTTCAAGTCCGGGAGCTTCTTCAGCGTGTTCTGAATATCCATGCGCTAATGTTGTCCGCTAGGTCCAATCCATACCTTCGACCTGTTCCAGCCAGGTATGAAGTATAAAGGTATGTATTTCCTGAATACGAGCTGTGTTATGATTCGGGACGATGACGGTATGGTCCGCAATCTCTTTGATCTTTCCGCCATCGCCACCGGAGAGCAGTATGGTGGTGGCTCCTTTGGCTGAGGCGGCGCGAAGGGCCTGAAAAATGTTTTCCGAGTTTCCGCTGGTGGAGAAACCGACGACAATATCGCCTTTTTTGACGAGCGCTTCCACCTGCCGGGAGAAGATTTCGTCGAAGCCGTAGTCGTTTGCGATGCAGGTCAGTACCGACGTGTCGGTGTTGAGGGAGACGGCCGGCAGTGGACGCCGATCACCGCGATAGCGTCCGACGAGCTCTTCGCAAAGGTGCATGGAGTCGGTCGCGCTGCCGCCGTTGCCGCAGGCAAAGACGGTGTGGCCCGACTGCAGGCGCTGGACAATCAATTCCGCGGTGGTTTCGACTGCGGGTAGCTGCGCTTCAAAAGCCTCAAGAGTGGATTTGAGCTTTCCGTATTCTTCTTCTGCGGTGGTCATTGTCTTCAATGGAATATGGTGACTGCGGCGGCACTTACAAGCTGGCGGCACGGTGAATTTTTTCGATCATCCTGGTGGTGCTGAAGCCCTCGAGAAAAGGAAGAAATTTGATTTCGGTACCGACCGCTTCGAAAGCCTCACGCTCGCCGGCGTGCAGGGTGTCCAGGGTGTAGTCCCCGGCCTTGGTGTAGATGTCAGGTTGAAGCAGTTTGATCTCCTCGATCAGGCGTGGGTTGTTGAAGACAACGATGTGATCCACGCAGTTAAGTGCCGCCAAGCAGTAGGCGCGCTCCGCTTCGGACTCAATCGGGCGGGTGGGGCCCTTCAGCGCACGCACGCTTTCATCACTGTTGATCAACACCCACAGACTGTCGCCCAACTTCCTGGAGGCTTCCAGATAGGAGATATGACCGACATGCAGTAGATCAAAACAACCATTGGTCATGACCATGGTGCGGCCCGCATCACGCAGCTTTTGGCGCATTCCGACAGCCTCTTCCAGGGTCAGCCATTTTTCGTTGGGAAGGTGCATCGATGGGGTCAGGACTCCTGTCCGAGATGTTTGTTGGGCACGAGGTAATTTTGCACGTAGTCTTTGACCGCACTGTGTAGATTGAAGTTTTTGGATGCGTCGAAGCCGGTGGAAAGCAGCTTCCCGGTGTTGGCACAGGTGTAGTACTGATACTTGCCCTTTAATGTTTCGGGCATGTCGATGTATTTGATGTTCGGCTCGAGGTCGAGTGCGGCGAATATCGCTTCGGCCAGTGCATTCCAGGTGTTGGCTTCACCGCTGCCGAGATTAAACAAGCCGTTGGCTGCGGGTGTTTCCGCGAGGTGTATGCTCATCGCAACCGCATCTTTCACGTAGAGGAAGTCACGCATCTGGTTGCCGTCGGTGTAATCGGGATGATAGCTCTTGAAGAGCCCGATCTCGCCGGTGGCGGTCACTTGATCGTAGGCCTTGTTGACCAGGCTGCGCATGTCGCCCTTATGGTTTTCATTGGGACCGAACACGTTGAAATACTTCAGGCCGACGATACGGTCCAGCCAGCCCATACGCTGCGCGTAGCAATCGAACATGTGCTTGGAATAACCATACATGTTGAGCGGGCACAGTGTATGCAGGTCTTCGAGCGTATCCTCCATGCCCTGGCTGCCGTCGCCATAGGTTGCGGCGCTGGAAGCATAGACGAAGCGGATGTTTTTTTCGATGGCGATCGTAGCGAGCGCCTTGGTGTATTCGTAGTTATTCCGGATCAGGTAACTGGCGTCCTTCTCGGTCGTGGCAGAGCAGGCACCGAGATGGTAAATGGTCGAGAACTGGTCGAAGTACTCCGGTTCGGTCTCGGCGAGCTCAAGAAGGTCGTCAGCTTCGAGGTAGTCGGCGTAGCGCAGCGGAACGAGATTCTTGAATTTGTCGTCCTGACCGAGAATGTCGGCAATAACGATGTCACAGTTTCCCCTCTGGTTGAGTGCCTGTACCAGCGCGCTGCCGATAAATCCTGCGCCGCCTGTGACGAGAGTGTAATTGCCTGTTTTCATTTCAATGTTTGTTCGAGTCAATTCGCTAGAGTCGCCTGAAAGGGGGGCTTAGGTCAAGCCGTCAAGATCCTGTCGACGCATGTTGGGAAATTCTCGCACAATGTGAAATCACCTGTGATTTCGCCAGCGTTTGCCCGCTTGGGCAACTCTGGTTTGCCATTGCTGACGGCCCAAGCTTGGGCTCCCGAGTTCCATGCGGTTTCGAGATCGACCAGGGTATCGCCGATCATGTGGCATTGCTTTGGAGTGGTGCCCAGGTGCTGACAGGCTTCCTCGATGAATCGTGGCGAGGGTTTACGGTAGCCGCCTTCGGTGTCCGGGAGCTCCGGCGCGATGCACCAGCCGGCGATCTGCCCGGGAGCGATTTCGAGGAGTTCAAAGAGCTTTTTTTGGCAGGCGTGCACCGTTTCTATGGGAAAGTAACCGCGGCCGACTCCGGATTGATTTGTCAGGATGAAGAAAGGGATCTTCTTGTCTATAAGTTGGTGGACGCGGGCTTTGACTCCGGGCAGCAGCTTGAGCTTGTCCGGATGGTCGATGTAGTCGACGTGTTCGATCAATGTACCGTCGCGGTCGGCGAAGACTGCAGTTTTGGGGGACAAGTTAGCGAAAGCCGGGTTATGCCATACGTTTTCGGTCATCATTTTGGGGTATTTAGAGCGTGGTCGGTGAGATTGTCAGTCTTGACTTGAGTTATTTCGGCTAAAGTTTGCCAATGATTTTCTGCTTTGGCTCATTCGCCCTTCCGGCGAATTGTTTTCCCGCATAATCATATTTCTCTTACGACATGCCTGATGGCTCACCGCGCAAACCGGACCACGCGTCCAGTCCAACACCTCCGACGAAACCACGCTTTGTCAATCTGGTTTCGCCGGGGCGCCTGGATATGGAGTTTTTCTGCGAAGTGGCCAAAGGGCTGCTGAGTTTTAGCCTTTTCGGTCAAACAGAGAATCGGACCGCGCAGGGGCGTACAATAGATGAGACATTCGCAGCTTTCAGTTTGGCCGTGCCCCAGGATACCGATGCGTCCCGTGAGGCGCTGGAACGGATTCGGGAGTTGGGCGTCAGGGCCGTGCGGATTGATTGCTCTGAGGAGACGAGTGCGGATGCCCTGATTCCCTTGTTGGAGGGGCTTCAGGCTGCCGGGGTCGCCGTGCTCCTTCATTTGGTTCAGCCCTTAAGCCAGGCAGGGGAAATGCCGGAGGATTCGGCAGTTCAGGCATGGAAGCAGTTCGTTGAACGCGCCTTGAATGTTTTTTCCGCTTACGTCGAAGCTGTGGAAATCGGCACGACCATCAACCGTGCCAAATGGTCGGGCTATTCTCTGGCGGGTTTCCTGGCCGCTTGGGAAACGGCTTACCCATTAGTCAAAGGATATGGATTGACGGTTGTGGGGCCGAATGTGACGGATTTTGAGCCACAATACAACGCGGGTGCGCTCGGTATGCTCAAGCGGCGGGGTATATTGCCGGATATTCATTCCAACAACATGTTTGCCGAGCGGACGATTGAGCCTGAGGCATTGGATCGTAAGATTTTGGGCGAAACCTTCAAGCGTCTCCATGGCTACGATTTGATCAAAAAATTAGGCATGGTGGCCTGGATCGGCCGCCGTTATGGCGTCGAGCGGCATTGGTCGACCTGCGCCTTCTGGACCCTGCCACGCATTGAGCGCATTCTCGCCAATGCGGAAGACCAGAAGGCGGACTATCTGGTCCGTTATTACATCCTTTGTGTTTCGCAAGGCAGCTTCGAGCGCTTTTACTGGGGGCCACTGGTGAGTCGTAGAGAGGGTTTACTGGACGATGGCACCGGTCTGCCGGAGGACCGCAGTGTTCGTGATGTGGTCTCCTATTATCGCGAGCTTCCCGGGCAGGCAGACCAATGGCGCCGCCGACCTTCCTTCAGTGCATTCAAGACGCTTTATGCGCGCCTTTCCGGAGCCCGCTACCTGAAGCGCCTTCGCGGCGGAGAGGGGCTCGAAATCCATGCCTTCGAAAAAGGTTCGGAGCAGTTCCATGTGGTTTGGACAAAGAATGGTGCCTTGGCGCCGAGCGCCGGTATCTATGGGGCAGAGGATCTGGCGGCGCTCAGCTCGGTAAGCACCCGGGATGGTCAGCGGCTCGACGAGCTGCCCGATTATTTCTCCGAAAGCCCCCTGTATCTTTTCTGGCCGCTCTCTCGCGATATCGTGGTGAAGCCTGAAGCCGCAGTCCTTCCAAAAATGATTGCCGCACGGCCCGATCCGGGATCTCGCTATTTTGCCTACCGGAGCGGGGAGTGGCGCGGCACGGTCTGTGCCCGGTCCCGGGAGCAGGCCGATCGACTGATCGAACGCTTCAAGCCGGATTCGATTGGCAGTCCCGTAAAAGAGTCAACCCTGCGCCAGGCGCGCAACGTGATCTGGTCGGTTGAGAACCCGCTCGACCCGGCCCAGGCGCTGGTTGTCAAAAAACCCGTTCGCGTCGCCTGGCATAAACGAATTCTTGATCGCAGGAAGCCGTCCAAATCGCTGCGCAGCTGGAATGGTACGAGCGAGTTGCAACGCCGTGGGATTGAGACGCCGAAAGTGGTGGCTTACTTTGAGCATGAAGACCCTGCCAGAGTGCTGGATAACTGGTTTATCTGCGAGCATGCCGGCACACATCTAAGTGCTCGTCGTTTTTTTGCCGCATATGCACGGGGGGAGGATACCGTCGAAGGATTTACCTTCGAAGCTTTTGCCCGGCAGTTGATCGCGTTCATCCGCAGTGTACACAAACGAGGTGTATACTTTCGTGATCTTTCAGGGGGCAATGTACTCGTGAGAGTCGAAAAGGGCGGCAAATTGGTCTTTTCATTGATCGATACAGCGCGCGCAAGGTTCTCCGGAAGACGTTTTACACGGAGTCAGCGTGTTGCCGATTTAAAGCGCTTGGTCTTCAAGTTGAATCCCCATCAACAAAGTTTTTGCATGAAGACCTATCTCGAAGAGGAAGGTGTCCGCTTTACCTTTAGGTATAGGCTCAGCTTTAAACTCTACGCAATTAAGGCCTCTCTGAAGCGTTTAAAACGCAAGGCGCGTAAACGATTGTGCTTGTAATGGCCATCGGACAGGTGCGGTTCAATTCGTTCGGAGAAGTTTGGGTAGTGTCGGTGGTTTTCGGTGGAAACCGTTGTAGAGGCGGATGGCTCGCCGGACAATTTTCGTCCATAGCCTCTTCTTTTCCCAAAATTCCTTTTTCCAGTCCGCACCCAGGTATTCCTTCAGGAATCGGACACAGTCGGCCGAAGTTAACCCCACATCCAGCGCGGAAAATAGTAACGCGCTGAGATCTTTCTGCAGCCACCTCGCAGGCACCTCTTTCCGTTTCTGTACGCGGTGAAGATCAATAAGGTAGAGTGGAAGAGTGCGACCTGGATTCCAGTCGAGTATGATGCTGTGATTAACCAGAAAGTGATTGATGTATAAGTCGCGGTGGTTGATGCCACACCGGTGCATCGTCCGGGTGATGCGGGCAATTTCCCCGACCAAGTATTGCTTCAATTCGACCCATCGCGTGCCCTCAAATCCGAGCCAGCCCTTTTTGAAATGTTCCAGATTTTCACAATTCTCCAAGGCTTCCAAGGCGACGAATGATTCGACTGCATGAGGATATCTGCCACGCTCTCCCTTGCCCAAGACTTTCGGCACGCGCAGGCCCGCCTTATTGAGGATGCTGGCGCCTTCCCATTCATTACGGGCGCTGACGACTGGCTTTCTAAAACGATACCACTCTTTAATGACTTCCTTCCAACCACATCCGAGGTGTCGCTTTACAAAAATGTGCAAGTCCCCGAGATTAACTTCGTAGGTTAGTCTGTGTTTAACCTCACGATGCGTTTGTCCCCTGGGTTGCAAGAACCACTCGAATACATCCCTCTCTTGCTCAAGGGCGTTCTGTAACTGTGGGTCTAAATCGAGATACATATTAATGTTTGTTCCTTGTGTCGCGATTGGCGAATGCATCCATGTTCGTCATTGATGTCCCGAGATCAATTATGCGGAATCTCGATAATGCCTTTGTGGTTGGGATTGGGAATGTGACCATTGAGGATATCTCCCAGGAGGCCTGCATTGCGGATTTCTTTGACAAGCCGATGGCTTGCGAAATCAAAAGGGTGAATTCTTACCTGTGGCAGGTGTTGGATATTCGACGCATGAGTGAAGTCCCGTGGGCTGTGGGCGGATACAATCAAGTCGACGCTCCAGTCGGTTTGCTCGCTGGATATATCGGCTAAATCGTAATACTTCTTGCGGAAAAGGCTTTTTAATTTGGTTTTGCGCAGGGCGGATTTCCACCTGAAGTCTTGGTGTGCTTTTCGCTTACTTGAGCTGATGTAGGTTTGTGGAGAAATGGCGATTGCCCGGCAGTTTGAAAGCAGCGAGGCAAATAATATGGAAGCAAATCCACCCATAGAATTGCCTACCAGGATTGTTTCTTCTGGACGATAGTGGGTGATGCGTTGTCGCAAGAAGTCGCGGGTACCAAGGATATCTTTGGATATGCCTTTTAAACCACAATGATACCATGACTGGCTAAAATCGCGCACAAAAATCTTATTTTCGTTGAGGATGTTGGAGGCTCTACAGAATTCAAAAGGGACCAGGCCGACGCCTGATTTAATACCGCCAAATAGAATGTAGAGCTTCTTTGAATCACTTACGGGTTGTTCAAAGACCGGCGACGAACTGTTCTTTAGATCAGCGGTAAGATTAGATGAAGGTGGCATATTGTTGCATGGCAGGCTTGCGGTTTACACTCTCGGGGAAATCCATCGGAGGAGTTGAGTGCTATTCAGAGCGTGGTTGTTTTCGCTTAAGTTTAGCCTCGATTATTTTAGCGGCTGTTTCATGGCAGCTATACAAATCTTCGTGAGCAGCATACGCCAGCGCATTCTGTTGCATATCAGCTCTCTGTGCTGTATTACGGACAAACTCGCGCACTGCAGAGTTCAGCGCCTTTTGTGAGAACGGACTGCCGATCACTTTGCCGGCTTTTGCCTGTTCGATGTGTGGCGCGTAGCCACAAGTGTCCGTCGTCAGGACCGGGAGTCCATGTGTTAATGCTTCGAGTAAAACCTTACCTGCGGATTCGCTGTACGCGGGGTGGAGAAGAAAATCGGCGGCGTCATAGAAGCGGTCGACATCAGCCCGGCCTCCCAGGAAACGGATCGTGTGCCCGGTTGATTTTGCCAGAGATCGATATTCGGATGCTTTTCCGTTTCCCACGCACCAGAACTCGAGGCGGAGTGCCTCCTGCTGATTCGCGCGAATTGCCCGAAGCGCCCTGTCCAGACCTTTAACCCGAAATCCCGAACCGACGAAGAGTGCCACCACCGAGTCTTCGGGAGTGTTGAGTTCCTTCCTCAAGGAGCATCGGTTGTCCGCTTGTATCGATTTAACAAATTGTTGCCGTTCGATTCCCGGTGGGAGCTCTATAAATTGCTCTTGGTCGCAACCATAGTAATGAATGAAATGTTCTATTTCCCGCGCAGTCAGCACCAGGGTTAGTGGTGGGTCCTTGCTTTTGAAGATGGCCTTTTCCAGCTCAGCGTAGTGGCGGTGGCGAAAGCTTAGACGGTAAAATATCGACCTGTCTTCAACACGTTTTAAGTAGCAAGGGTCAGCGGCAAAGTAGATATCTGCCCCGGGAATACGGTTAAAGGCCACGAGGCCATCCGGATTCAAGGCTTGGACGGCCTTTTTGAGGTCGCTGAAAAAGATTTTGTTTCGCCCCGTGTTACTCCAACCGCGCCTTCCCAGTTCGTGGACCGTCATTTCGTCTGGTATTTCACCCTTCCAGGTTCGACAAAAGATATGTACCTCGTGCCCGCGCGCGGCGGTTTTTTTTGCAGTCGCCAGACAATCCTCCTGTAGCCCGCCAAAACGGTAATAGTCATAAAGTGCGAAGGCAATCTGCATGGCGCTATCTCACTATGTTCAGATGGCGGGGCAACGTGAAATTTCAGGGCATGTCTTGTGCCGTCGTGGCAGGGTACGCGGTGAACCTGCCCGGTCCGAATCCGGGCCGTTGCGCTAAAATCATTCTGACAATATTCTGTGGTCCCGTATTACGCTCCTTGACTCCAATAGACGGGAGCGGCAAAACCATTTGCCAGATGAGAATTCGGACTATCTCCAGTTCCAATTCGACACACGTATCCTTTTTACGCCTGTTATGCATCAGAATGATTACAAGCTTACAGTTATCATTAGTACATATTCTGATCGAGAGCTGGTTTCTAAAAAGCTGGATGAAATTACCGGTCAGAGTGCGTTCGATTCCTGTGAGTTTATCTTTATCGACGCCTGTTCGCCTGAACATGAACATGAGCTTCTGCAGCCATTCTGTTCAAAGCACCTGAACTGTCGAATCATCAGGTCCGATGAAAGAATCAGCCTTTACCAAGCCTGGAATATCGGTTGGAAGGAGGCGAGGGCGCCTTATGTCTGTGTCTCGAATATGGATGACATGATGCATCCCAAATTGTTGGAGACGGTCATCCGCGAAGTTGGCATGGGTTCATGGGATGTTCTCTCTGTTTTGATTGCCCGCCAGGAAAGGGATAGCAATTGGAACTCCTGGGATCAAAAGCGCCTGAGCAGGCTGGATTTAAATACTCGGCCTGGCGCATATTTTGCCTGGCGCAAAGACTTGAATTCCGTCCTGGGAATGTTTGACGAGAATTTGGTTCTTATCGGGGATAAGGATTTTTGGGCTCGTATTCGTGATCATCGGCTGCGTATCCGGCTTATTCCCAAGTTGCTGTATCTTTACACAAAACATGAGCAGCAGTTATCCAAGAAGGAGGAGTTTCGCCATCTCAAAGCCAGCGAGCGCAAATTGTGCTCGCAGAAGCCATACCCCCATGAATGGCCCCGGCGATTTCAGTGGAAAGCCCGTCTCTGTCGAAGTTTGCCCTTCAAATACATCTATGAGCCGGCATGACCGAAGTCATCGTTCATCTTTGTTTGCAGCAGGCGCATCTTTATTACGTTTAAGACCGTCCTCCAAAACGGCTTTCATATAATAACTTTCGTTTTCTGCCAGACGAACGATCTCTTGCTCATCACGCTGCTTGATGATTTTTGCCGGATTGCCCCCGACAATCGCGCCTGCAGGTACATCGCGGGTTACGACAGCTCCCATTGCCACAATCGCACCATCGCCGATCGTAACCCCCGGGGCAACCATGGCTCGATAACCGATCCATACCCCTTTGCCGATGGAAACGGGGCGGAACTCGTCAAATTCGTCGTAGGGAAGATATTTGTCCTGTTGGTACCGATGTGTGCTGCTCAGCACGACGACTTCCGGTGCAAAAACGGTGCCGTCGCTAATATTAATTCCGCCCTGACCGTTTAAATAGCAGCATTTTCCGATTCGAACCCACGAGCCGATTTGGATTCTTTCCGGAAAAGTTAGTCGTGCGCTGTCATTTATATGCACTTGATTGCGGGAGCCACTCCAGCTTTTGGTTTTCGGTTTGCCCCGAAGGCCATTTAAGAAATTTTTCAATGCCTTCATTCGTTTGTGTCTGCCTCCGTACAATTTTCGAACCGGAAATTCAACGCAGGTTGCGTGACTTCAGGTAACGCTGAGATTGGATGAACTTCCGGACGCTGGTTTCCAGGCGCTTGAACTTCAGGTAGTACTCATTGTGCCGGCTGGAAAACTTTTCGATCGGCATATCGTTTAACTCGTTCATCCAACTGTCATCCTTCTCATAGCCCAACCGGATTAGTTCTGAGGCGAGCTCCGGATATTTAACCAGCTGCGATTTTATTCGCGGCAAATGCATTTTCCAGCCGTCGTGACGGGATGTACTGATTGCACGAACGCCGTTGAGCGCGTTCACCGACTTCTCGGATGGTGTGGCGACATTAGTGTATTCGGTAAATGGATGTATACTTTTGAGGAACGGAAATTGGGATAATATCCTTTGCTGTATGCCATTGGGGTCTTGAGTGAGCTCTTCGTACTTAATTAGTAGAAAGCGGTCATGCCCCTTCAGGGCATCAGCGGCTTTTTGGCACTCTGCCCATTCGTCAAAGTCGACGAAGTATCTATCCGATATTGACTTATGAATACTGCTAATGACGGACCTGGGGTCGCGGGTTAAGGCGATTAGATACAGATCGGGGTCACGGAGAAAGATTCGCCTGATGTATCGAATGTCGGTTGGCTTTTTACTAAAAAAAAGTTCTGCGCCTTCGTCCAATGGCTGGAAGATGCTCATTTCGTGTTCGCAGCGACCGTCATTCTCGATGCATGCCGCCATCAGTTCCATCATCAAGGTGGTGCCGCTACGCGGGCAGCCTACGATGTGTAAGCGCTTTTGGCGTGCCGGAGTGGCGTTTTGATGTGCATTGAGATCCATGGCGGGTATTGGGTAACACTATCGTAAAATTTTTGCTATCATAGTAATAACATGTCGATCACAATCATTTGTTCCGTTCAGGTTATATCTAGAGTAGTTGAAGTTGCTGTCGGCGGCGTCTTGCCTTGTCATTGGATTTCCTGAGGCTAGCTTTCAGAGGAGTACGATGATGATTTACCAGGTATACATAGTAATGATAATGCGGTTGCAGGAATACGGCAGTGAGGCGCTACGGCCGCTCCTTGAAGCGTGGCATTCGTCTCCAGGAATAGAAAGTAAGCCGTATGCCCATAAGGACGCCGGGCTCGATTCATCCCAGCAGATCAGTCCCGCTACGGCATATGGATTGTGTCTCTTCCGGGAGCTTTGGGTTTATAGTAAGGACTGGTTTGTGCAACATCCTTATATCCGGATCCCATCCTAACATGTTGGATATTAGTGTCATCATACCGACCCGTAATTCAATGGGGCATTTGAAGGCTCATTTGAATGCCCTGTTGCCATGGTTGTCCGAAGTGAAGCAGGTGGTCGTTGTGGATAGTGAGTCGACCGATGGAACTGTAGAATATTTTCACGAGCATCTCTCTCACCCGAATCTGGTTTTTATCGAACATCCTCCAGGTCTCTATGAGTCCTGGAATGCTGCGATTCAACGGGTCGAGGCCAACTATCTCCACTTTGCTACAGTTGGCGACGTGATGCCTTTTGAGTCCCTGGTCGAGCTGTATCAGATTGCCGTCAATGAAGATGCCGATGTCGTTCTTTCTCCTCCTGAGATAGTTATGCCCGACGGGCAGAGGAATTTCGCGGGCTGGCCTATCCACCGCTATTGTGAGGCGCTCAGTTCAAATGAGCCTTATGTGTTACCTTCTGTCGAACGGTTTATTTGGAATGTACATGCTTTGCCGGGAACTTTGATTGGAAGTTCGTCAAGCAACCTGTATCGCACTTCCGTTTTGAAGTCTGAACCATTCCCGTGTGAATACGGGCACGCCGGCGATTCAGCCTGGGCGATTGCCAGACCACATACTGAACGCTGGGTCGTTGCCCCTGCTGTGGAATCTATTTTTATCAAGCATGCATCTTCCGGTCGCCAGAGATGGGGGTCAGTTCTGTCACGGCCCAAGTTGTATCAATTGGCGGTCGACGCATTTCGAACGTTGTCCCGTAGTACGAAGGCAGATGAACCCGGGTATTCTTTATTGGGAGAATTGCATTTGCTTTTGGAGATGTACGTTCAGAAGGGGCAGTTGGTGGAAGAATGGAATTCCGTAAGAGAGGGGGCGATTCCATGGTTCCTACAACCGCGTGCGATCGGATTGCGGAGGAAACGAAAACAGTTGGATCTAAAATTAAGGTGCTTGGCAGACGATTTATGTGCTCGTGTGGTTGGTTCTGAGAAGTAGAGGCTATGAAGTTGCAGGATTTCCAGTGTAGTGGGGGCATCCCGGTTCAAGAGCAAATTTTGACTGTGGATAACCCGGAATTCGGTTCTGAATATTTCCGGTTGGATGTTTCAAATCCGGTGAAATGGAGGGCCCCAACCCGGACGCTAAAGAGAAATATCCACCGATTACGTTTAAATATGCGTGACCGGAGCTTATCCCTGGAGGGTCTGAAGGAGGGAAGGCCGATCTACCTCTGCAATTCGGATGGCCGAATTGAATCAGCCCATAAGATTCAACTGCCAGCCGCTCGTTTGAAGGCTGCGATCCAAAGGCATGTCATTGTACTCGGGAAGAGTGATGTTGAAATTAATGATGCGTTGCTGGAGCCATATCAGGGCAGTCGGGTGAAGCTCTATGGAAATAATTTGAATACGAATGACGAGTTGGCGGGGTATTTCCCGATGGGGCGGGATTTTAGAGGACAAAAATCTCACGGGTTGGCTCCGCAACCGCAAAAAGCAAATCTAGTCTACTGCAACTTCTCTTTGGATACGCATCCGGTCCGGAGCGATGTCTGGGCGGCAGTTCGAAGCAAGCCTTTTGTTCACTCCGAGCATATGGGGGAGTATCGGAAATATGCACTGTCGCACGAAGCTTTTTATGGCCAACTCAGAGCGTCGAAGTTTTGTATCTCTCCGCGTGGCAACGCAATTGAAACCTTCCGAATGTGGGATTCGATGTACGTGGGTACGATCCCGATTGTCGTACGCGAGGCAAAGTTGCATGATGAGTTAAATGATCTGCCTATTCTGTTTCTCGAAGATTATAAGGAATTCGCTGATCTGAACGAAGCTGTGCTGGAGCAGAAATACAAGGAATTCTCCAGTAGAAACTGGAACTACGAGAAACTGAAGATCGGTTATTGGCGCGCACGGATAAATGAATCAGCGCGGGAACTGGCTACCCGGTATACTGATAATTGAAGGTCTCAATCTCATAAGCATAACGCTTATGAACCAAGGCATGTGCGGGCTTCGAATACAGGTCCGCGGGTTGTACGGATCGATTCCGCGTTTCCGACCTGAACCGCGGTAGCCAATCCTCATTCCAGGGTAGGCCGAGGTCCTCACAGATGCTCTTCATGTCTTCTTTCATATTTTCGAAGCGAATAAATCTGTCGATGCAGGGCTTGTCCTCGATTAAGTATTTATCTCTGTCGATCGGAGGATGCCCTTTATGCAACCAGCCCAGGAAGCGGTGTTGGTCCTTCGATAGTAATGGGTACCTGATTTTCTGGGCAATCCGTCTCCGGGGCTTGAAGTTGAAATCTTTACCAAAATGGAAGTAGGCGGAAATGCATTTATCCCAGGGGTTACGGATCGAACAGAACTTGTAGTAGCTGTTCCATATCTCATCGCCGACATGCTGCTTAACCTCGGCAGCCGGCATGTGGTTGTACCATTTGATTTTTCGTCCACCTAAATGCCCACGAAAACCGATAATACCTGCATCGGATTCGTAAGAATCCCGTTCGCGAAGTGGTTCCCATTCACCTTCATGCATGCAAAAGCGTTCGAAGTAGGACTCTGTTGAAGTGCCCGCGGTTTTGACGGTCTTCATGTAAATAAATTTATATCTGTGGCTGATCAGCATAATTAGGACTCCGGGTGTCTGGTAGGTGGCTAGTCTTTCGGTTTGTAAGTATAAGGGTAGATGTGATGTTTGGTTAATTCACGGACAATACGCTTTTTATGGCTTCGTTTTTTACGCATCGTATAAAATAGATCTTTCAGGCCCGGGATTAAATTATTGAACCTACCAGCGCCGGAAATGTTCTCTGGTAATGTGTAGCCTAGCTCGCCAAGCCATTTCGCGCGCGGGTGTTCGAAATAGGTTTTAGCCCAGCTTTGACGATACCAGTTCGAATAGTGTGCCATCCATTTATCCCGGCTGTCTTTGGAGATTGTCGCATATTTATGTGTGCCGGAAGGGTCTCCTAAATTACCTCCGGTGTCTTTCGGGAGGATTTGATTCCCAACCGCCGAAAGTTCCGGCAGCCCCAGATAGTCCCCGAGTTTATCAAGGACCGCCTCCGGAGTGCTGACCAGGTCTTCGTACTTTAGGGAACAGATGGATGCCTCATGCTGTACTTCAAACTGATGCAGCCGATCCATGCCTGTAGTCAGGTCGATGATGAAGTCGTCAAATCGCCAGTGTTCTTTGTAAAAAGTGTGGTGGATAGACGAAGCAATCGCCAAGGGGTGACGCCAAAGAACGATAAATTTAGCATCAGGGAAAACTTTGTGGATCTCTTCTGCAATTAAGGTGTAGCGCGGCGTTTTATCGATGAAAAAGGCTTTGCCTTCTGATAGGTTGGAGTAGATGTCTAGCATCATGCGGCGTACCCCATTCTGGTAACATGAATCAAATCCACTCCATTTTTTTTGCATGTCGTGCAAGGAAACGGAGAGGTTGTTTTCACGATAACTCGCATATCGTTGCACCGTACGATGATCGCCTAGAAAGCGTAAAAGTAAGCTTGGTTCACCCAAAGTGGCGCATTGTTGCGTCGCGAGCAAAACCCGCTGTAGCAATGTAGAGCCAGACCTTGGCGTGGAGAAAATGAATACGGGCTGTGTCATGTCTCAATCCACTTCGCTTGCATCGCAGCTATTTCCTGCTCGCTGAAGAAGTGCTTCGTATAGCTGCTATTCAATATTGTTGTTCCCAGCTCTTTTGGGAAACGTATTGTCTTCTTAAAATCAGCGTAAACAGGATTTAATGATTTTGTATGAGTTTGATTGGATGGCCTGATTTTCAGATTCTGAAGGCCGAGGAACTCGGAGATAACCTGATTTTTGTTTTCGTCCGGCAAGTCCGTGCGGAGGACGAGTAAGTCGTAGGGCTCTAGCTCGTATTGTGCCCATTTACGCGAGGTATCAAAGGGGTGAGCAAAAACATCGATCTCGAGTGTCGGGTTGAATTCTTTTTGGTACCAATCTGTGGCCAGACTATGATGGCTCGTCTTTAAAAAGTCACGAATCAGTCGATCAATGAATTCTTTCCGGTTGCTGTGTGGGCGCTTGGGCTCTTTCGAGTTTTCAAAGTATGCAGAAATGTTTCGTTCGAAGGGATCTCGGACCAAAGTGATAATCTTTGCCGGTCGTCTTGGCGCAATGATCGTTTCCCAGAGTGACTTTGCTGTTCGTAGACGTTTGTCCGGATTGGCCCATGAGTCTGCTACTCTGCGACGCCGGTTTAATTGCCGTGGCATCCCAAGTAAATGGGCATGAAATGCGTGGCAGTCCTCCCGTTGCTTCAATGCGTGATAGATCGAAGAGGAAGCGACTTTCCCCATCTGGTATATTATTACTATCGGGGCGTCATCACGGATACTAGCTTGAATTCTGGCACATTCCCGTCGGATTTTCCGGTGCCGCTGGATGAGCGTGAATGGATTCATCATGCTCGCGTACGATTAAAATTTCGGCGCGGTGGTTTTCTTTACGAGAATATCTTCCATGATCAAAAACTGCAGGTCCGAGCCGTAGAGCATGTTGAGCGCGTCGGTCGGGGAGCAGACCATGGGCTCTCCGCGGCGGTTGAGCGAGGTGTTGAGGCATACCCCGTGGCCGCGCATGCGTTCCAGTTCCTTGATAAGAGCATAGTAGCGTGGATTGGTCTCTTCGGTCACGATTTGCGCGCGGGCGGTGCCGTCCTCGTGAACCACCTCCGGCACGCGCGATTTCCAGTGCTCGGCCATGTCAAAGGTGAATGTCATGTAGGGGGCCGGGTGCTTGGACTGGAGCAAGTCTTCGGCTACCGTATCCAACATACTGGGGCAGAAGGGGCGCCAGCGCTCGCGGTATTTGATCTGCTCGTTGATTCGGTCGGCCACGCCGGGATAGCTGGGGTCGCCGAGAATACTGCGGTTACCCAGCGCCCTGGGGCCGAACTCCATCCGGCCTTGGAACCAGGAGAGGGGGTTGCCGGCTGCGAGAATCTGCGCGCCGGTAAGCGAGGGGTCGTCGAGCACCTCCCAGGTCGGTTTCTCCGGGTGATTTTTACAGGCTTCGATACATTCATCGCTGGTGAAGGCCGGTCCAAGGTAGGCGTGTTTCTGGGGCTGAATGGTTTCGCCGGCCAGATGCGCGGCATAGGAGGCGGCTCCGATGGCCGTGCCGGAATCACTGGCTGCAGGCTGAACGAAGAGCTCGTCGACGTAGGGCAGCGCCATGAGGCGCTGGTTGAGCTTTACGTTGAGCGCAACGCCCCCGGCGAAGGCGAGCTTGCCGGTTTCTTGTAGAATATCCTTGAGATAGTAATCGACGAGATGGAGCGCGACGTCTTCGAGCAGTTGCTGCATGGAGGCGGCATAGTCGATGTAGGGATCGTCGATTTCATCGCCCTGGCGCTTTGGTCCGAGCCAGTCGATCAGCGCCGGGCTGAAGTAGTAGCCTTTGCCGTTTTCTTTGTAGCGGCGTGTCCCGATGACGTTGACCAGCTTGGTATTTACTTTGAAGTCGCCGTCGCCGTATTCGATCAGGCGGGAGAAATCGTATTTTTTCGGATCGCCGTAGGGGGCCATGCCCATGACCTTGAACTCTCCATCGAGCATTTCGAAGCCGAGGAATTCGGTCAGGGCGCCGTAGACGCCGCCCAGAGAGTCGGGGTCGTAGAACTCCTTGATTTTGTGAATTTTTCCGTTCTCCGCGTAGCCGAAGAAGGTGGTGGCATACTCGCCCTTGCCGTCGATCCCGAGAATAGCAGTCTTTCCCTTGAAGCCGCTCAGGTGATAGGCGCTGCTGGCGTGGGCCATATGGTGCTCGACGGGCTGGAATTTTGTCCGGGTCATGTCGAAGCCGAGGTCGTCGAGCATGGCGAGAGCCTGGCGTTTGTTACGTTTGAAGCGACGATTGCCGTTGAAAAGGGCGGTGAGGGCGCGGTCGGGCGCATACCAGTAGCGTTTGGCATAGTGCCAGCGATCCGGCCGGGAAAGGGAAATGGGCGCATAGGGGTAAGCGACAATATCGATATCCCCGGGGTTGAGCCCGCCCTGCTTCAGGCAGAACCTTGTCGCCTCGTGGCCGGGTTTACCCTTGGCATGTTTGTCACGGATGAACCGTTCCTCTTCAGCGGCGGCGATCAGTTCGCCGTTCATGAAAAGTGCTGTTGCCGGATCGTGCCCGACAGCACCGCCTAGTCCTAAAATGTTCATGATCTGTAGTTATTTGGCTTCAAAGGCCGGGGCAAGTTCTCAAATACCAGGGCCCCCGCGCATTTTATGAATCAGCTTACGCTGTTTAGTGTTAAAATGTTCTGTCTGGAAATAAGATTTCAAGAAATGGTTTTTTTCTGCGTGACCCAGCTTGGGAGTATGGCGCATGAAGTGGGAACAGTCTTTCACCGTGCGTCGGCCCAATCCGAGGCGCTTGCGGGTCTTTTCCAGATCCACGACCCGAACGTCGAACTCTCCGTTGTCTTGTTTGCGGACAAAAAGGTGTTTGGCAGAATAACACATATGTAGCCATCCGGCCTGATGGATCTTGCAGGCAGTGGCGGCAATAGCTTCCAAGGCCTTATTCAGGGTCGCTTCATCCGGTGGTGGCTCGGGAAGTTCTCCCTTGAGCCAGGGGCCGAGTGGCCACCAATCTTCCAAGGACTCGGTAACGAGAACGGAGTATTGGTCTCCGCACTCCTGCCATTTCGCAAAGAGTAATACCTTTGGAATCGCGGCACAGGCGTCACGCAGGGTCATCATTGCGGAAAACTCGCGCTCGAAAGTGAGACGTTTTAGAAAGCAAGTGTCGGGCGCCCGATAAAAGTGGTTTTTCTGAATCTTCAGGAAAACAGCTTTATCGCTTTCCTCGGCTGCATCGGGATTCAGGACGATTTTGCTGACTCCGCTCCAGCCGCCTCGGCGCAAGTTAGGAGCTTCGAACCAATCGAATTCCCGCCGGCTCAAAGCACCAATGTCGAGCAGGCCCGCATCTTCCAAAATGCACTTTTTCTCCGGTGCATGCCATAATTTAGTTACCTTTAACATTATTTCAGGACCGCGTATTTTGAGAAGATTGCCTCGTATTTTTCATGCAGCGTCTGTTTGGCACTATCCCGCAGCCTGGCTGCGTCAAGGTAGGCGTTTATAAAGTACGTGCCATCTTCTCCGGACAAGGCGCTGCGATCAACGTCACGTCTGTCCATATGCCGGAAGTTGCGAATACGCTGTTTGATAGAGAGAGGCCCGAACCAGCGAAAACTCAAGTCCGAGATGTCTATCAGCGCTAACTCGCCGTCACTCAATACCAGAACATTTCCGAGGTGGAGCGAGCGAAAGAGAATTCCTTTGTCGTGCAAATCTGCGATGAACCCGCCCAATTTTTCGAACATACGATGGCTGGCGTGGCCGTTGAGGTCCGTCATCGAGTCACGAAACGTTTCTCCTTTCAGCATGCCATAGAGCACAGCATGGCGCTTGATTTCAGGTATGCGGTAAGTCGCTTCGACCTGCACGCTGGGAATCTCTCTTTTCTTTAAGAGATCAGCGTTGCGGGCAAACCGGGTAACGTAAGGCATCCATAATTGTGATGAGATGAATTTCTTGCGCCGGAAGGTCTTCAGAATCCGTTGGTCCGGTAAAAGCCAGACTTTCGGTCCGTAATGATCCTTTTCGAGTATTTCTGCCCCTCGGCATAGATTATCGAAATCAGATTGGCTGATTTTCTTAAGAGCCCTCACGTTGTGTTCTATCTTTGGGGTCAAATCGCCGTCTGCGATAGTTTTCCACTTCGCGGCACATTTTAGCCACACTGCCCGCATTGCCGGAATCACCCAGATAAGCGGCGATAAAGGCTTTACGCTCCTCTTTTGTGCATTCGAGGTGAGCCAGTTTATCCAGAGCCGCGCAATCCTTGAGCTTTTTACGGTCCAGAGCTTTGCCTTTTTTCATGAAACGCCCATTCGGACAGTCGATCCAGAAAAGTTCTGGTGTGGTGCCGTTTGGACGAACTAAAATATTACGCCATTTCAGATCTTCATGAATGAAAGCCTCGGCATGAATACGTGCCGTCCATTCCCCTAAGTTTTTTGCGATGTGACGTCGCATAGCTTGCTGCTCGGATTGCTCCGGGTCGGGGCAAAAACTACGGACAAACTCGTCCAGCTGGAGTGTGCCTTTTTCTGATTCAGTTATGATAAATTCTTCGACGATACGCCCGAAGGGATTCCGCCTTTCGCCCCAGGCAATAACCTGTGGGGTCGGGATGCCGAGGGACTGGAAAAACAACAAGTTGCCGACTTCTCTTTGACTGCGCCCGCTGCGAAATACCCGTTGCAGCGGGTGTTTGCGATTGGCGTAGATCTTTATGTATACTTCTGTTTTTCTGTCGTTATGTGTTGTCTCCCGGATGAACACCGCTGACCTGTCCTTGACGGAGCTGGCAGGCACTTCGAAAGCGTCCAGAAATCCCCAGCCTCTTTCAAGAGACTGCCGGGATGCTTTCACTTTGCTCATCTGATGCGACACGTGTGTCGTATTTGTAACATAATTTAATCCAGAACAAGGCTATTTCTAAAGGTGCTTCGCCTGTCGAAACGTTGCCCCCGGCGGGAAATTAATCCCGACGCAGATCTGTAACGGTCTTTGCCGTAATCGTGCCTTGCGGAGTATCTGCCTTTTCGTCTTCAATGCAGGCTTGCTCTTACTTCTTAAAATATTTGCCCGAACTTTAGCCTGTCTGCCAGAGGCTTTCGTGGCATGTTTATGCCGTTTTTTCGGTTGGTTGGTAGAGCTCTTCATGCCCAGGCGGAGTCGATCGACGATGAACTCCCTGTCGCATGCATTCCCTGATAAAACAGAGCAGTGGCGTAAGACGGTTTTTCGCAGATCGGCGGTACACCTCTTTGAGATGGGTCTGTTCCGGCCGGCATCAGCTTATTTTTCGCAAAAAAGACTGGAGGCCTGTCTCGAGATTGCTCCCGAAGCGCGTGAGATCATCAAAAAATACGAAGAGGGTGGTGCGAAGCATGGGCAGCCGGTGGTAATTATGCTCCCGCACATGACCATGTCTGAGGCGGCCACGATGCTCCCGGCGAGAGCGCCCGGGCTGAAGCCGGTTCACGTCATATTTCGTCCCCTGAATCAGCCGTCAATCAGTCGTTGGGTGACCCGGGAGCGGGAAAAGTTCGGGGCCAACCTGATTTCGCGCCGCAAGGGTTACAACGATGCCATGGCAGCGCTCCGCCGTGGGGAGATCCTGGCGGTCCTTTTTGACCAGGACGCTTCCAAGAAAGGTTCAACCATCACGTTCATGGATCGCATTGTTTCGGCGACCGATTTGCCTGCGCTCATGGCTCACCGTTTCGGAGCCGATGTTTTTCTCATGCTTTTGGAGCGGCAGGGGTTCTGGAAGGCGAAGCTGACCTTGCAACAACTACCGCTCGGCGATTCGCCGGCTGAGACGACCGTCCATGCTCACGATGCCTTGGAAGCTTATCTGCAGCGTGATACTAACACGGCGGCAGACTGGTTATGGCTGCACGACCGCTGGGATCATTTTTATTCCTCGTACAAGCGCTTTAGTTTTCCGGAGAAGCGTAACGAGATCGCTCTTTCGAACCGGCTTCACGGTTACGACAAGTTGCCGCGCAAGGTGCGCTTTTGGGTCCGCCTGCCGAACTGGTTGGGCGATGTTGTGATGGCGCTGCCTGTCCTCCGCGCCATTCGCGAGGCCCGTCCGGACTTTGAATTTACCTTGATTGGGAAAGCCGGATTCGAGCCACTGGTTGACCGGCTCGGTGTTGCGGATCATTTTATTCCATTGCCGAAGCGGGGCAGTGGTTACTTTTGTGCGTTTTACAGGATGCGCAAGATGTATCCGGATACCTATTACATTCTGACGAATTCGTTTCGTGGCGATCTTGAGGCCTATCTGACATCCTGTGCGCAACGTTTCGGTATGGTTCGCCCCGGCAAGCGGCGTCCGCTTTTGACTAATGCCTATCACTTATCTGAAGATATTGACGAGCGGCAGTTGCACCAGACTTCGGTGTGGGAGGGCATGGCGCGAAAGTACGGCTTGAAAGGGGCGATAGATTACAGTCCGGTGAAACAAACGAAAATCGAGAAGTGCCCGGGGCGGGTCGGGTTGATCTGTGGCACCGAGAATTCGCCCGAGAAACGCTGGCCCGTCGAGCACTGGCGCAGCCTGATCACCGGGTTGCTGGAAGTCGACCAGGTCAGTGAAGTGGTTTTATACGGGACGCCGGCAGATCGCACGATTACGGATCAGGTCGCTGCGGGTTTTGATCCCGAGCGCGTGTGGAACCTCGCGGGAGAGACGGATCTGGCGCAGTTCTGTGATGAACTCAGCGGCTGTGAGCTTGTGTGCTGCAATGATACCGGCGGGATGCATCTGGCCAATATGCTGGGTACGCCCGTTGTGGCGATCTTCGGGCCGACGAACCCCGTCCGCACCGGCCCGATCTTTTCGACGCCGCACAGGATATTGCAACCCGACGGTTGTCCGGCGACAGGCGGCGTGCCGATTCGCGAAGTTTCACCCCAAAGCTGTCTTCAGGCAGCGCTGGAAGTATTGTCCACGAATGGAAGATGAGTGCTCGATTTGATAGCATGCTGGTGCTGGAATCTGCGTCCGGATGTTCACTGACTTCGCTCAGTTTAGAGGTTGGTGCGTCGCTCCGCGTCCTTCCCGGTCGCCGGGAAGTCTTCAGCGCCCGCGTTACCGACCTGGACCAACCAGTTGTGGTGAAGTGCTATCTGCCCCACGCAAAGCAGACACGCGATTGGGAAAAGGAGTGGGGCGGGCTGCAAACGCTGCAAAGGCTGGGACTGCCTGCGCCCGGCCCCTTGGCGGTTTGTCGGAATTCGACGGGAGAGATTTGCGTAGTGATGGAGCAGCTTGCTGACGCTGTGACATTGGGCACTTACTTGGAGGATGTGGCTGGACGCAGAGACAGTTCTTTGATGAAAAAGTTAGTCCGTCTGGTGGATCAACTGCATGAAGCCGGAGCCCGTCAGGGTGATCAGCATGTTGACAACTGGGCCGTGTCTGGCGGGCAGGTTTTTCTGCTCGATGCGGGAACATTCCAGTTTCATTCGAGGCCGCTCAGTGCGAAGGAACGATTGGAAGATCTGGCTGCGATTTGTGCGACGCTGCCTCCGGAGGCCGAACAGGATTTCCGGAAAACTCTTTTTTCCTGTGAGGGTGGACCAGTGGTAAATGCGCGTGACGACCTTACGGAGGCCGTCCTTGAAGAGGCCATTGTTCGGCTTCAGAGCGAACGGGCCCGGAAATATTTCAAAAAAACACAGCGCGACTGCACGGAGTTTGCCTCAAGGGAAAATACGACGGGATCTGGAATCTTCTCAAGGTCCGCGGACAAGACTCTGGTCGATCGCTTCTTCGACGATCCGGAAACGCTCATGGCCGAGGGGCGTCGTCTCAAATCCGGCAACACCTGCACGGTGCAGCAATTTGAATGTAACGGCCGGGCATATGTACTGAAGCGCTACAACAAAAAGCCTTTTTGGTCTCAGTGCCGGCGTTCGCTGTCTCCGTCCCGTGCCCGCCTGAGCTGGTCGAGCGCGTGGGTTTTACATCTGGCCTTTGTACCAACGGCCAAGGCGGTTGCCTTTATGGACGAAGGCGGGTTTCCCAGGGGTCGAAGCTATTTTTTGATGGAGTCGATCAATGCGGAGCTATTGGCAGACTATGCCCGGGGCATTTCAGGTGATGCAGCAAAGGTGGCCGAATTGGTGGAGAGTGTTGGGCGCATCTGGGACTGCCTCGGTCGGTTGCGTGCGGTGCACGGCGATCTCAAGGCGACCAACTGGATGGTGAATTCGGACAATAAAGTGTTCCTCTTTGATTTGGATTCCTTTCGCTTCGGCCTTTCGGACGGCGCCTTTGATCGCGGCCGCAGAAAGGACTTGAAACGTTTTTTGAAAAACTGGTCTTCATGGCCCGAAATCGGCGAGGCTTTTCGCCGTAGAATGAAAGGGGGAGAGCCATGAGGCGCATTCTTATCATAAAACCATCATCGATGGGGGATATCATCCATGGATTGCTGGTGGCCGAGGCAATCCATGCACAGCTGCCGGATGTAAGCATCGATTGGGTGGTTCGGCGCGAGTTTGCGCCTCTGGTTGATGCTGCTCGGGTCGTTGATCGCAGCTTGATTTTTGAGCGCGATGGAGGGCTCAAGAGTTTCCTTCGTTTGATTCGTGAGATTCGTGAAACCCGCTATGATGTCGTGCTCGACATGCAGGGGCTGGCACGTTCCGGGTTGCTGACATTTTTTGCCAAATCAGCCAGAAAAATCGGGCGCTCGGATGCCCGGGAAGGCGCTGGATTCTTTTATCGCGAGAAGACCGCTCTCTCGTTGCCCGGGCAGCCCATGCATGCGGTAAAAATACTCTCGGGTTTTCTGGATGTGCTCGGCTTGAAGCCGGATCTGTCGCAGGCGATCCGCTTCCACCCGACCACTTCTAAGGTTGATTTGCCACCTGTTCGGGAAGGGCAACGTCGCGTGGTGGTTTTTCCCGAAAGTCGACGGGCCGAGAAAAATTGGTCGGGTTATGAACGGCTAACACGGGAGTTCCTCGACGCCCCTGGGATCGGCCAAGTGCTGTGGTGCGGGCATGTAGCGTATGCGCCGAAGCGCGCCATCTCTGACCCCGGGTTTATTAATCTAACGGCGAAAACCGGCATCGACGACCTTCCGGGTATTCTCGAAACAGCCGATTGCGTGGTCAGTAACGACAGTGGGCCCATGCATCTGGCGGCGGCTCAAAAGCGGCCCCTGGTGGCCTTGTTCGGGCCGACTTCTCCCGAGCGGTTCGGTCCTTATCCGGTGCAGACAAGTATCCAGCGGATCATTGCGCCTGAAGGTGGCGACCTGACAAAGATTGACGTAAGCGAGGTCAGGCGAGCGGTGGCGGAGGTGCTTGAGGCTGTTGAAGCATCGTAGACAGACATGGAAGGAGGCCCCTCATGGGTGCGAACATTTAGCCGCAGCATGGCAGGGTTCCCGTCCCCGTGGATTATGATTGAGGGAGCGACCCGTCGGAACATTTCAGGAATCGTCATTTCGTACTGGCCAATTGAAATACCTCGCTCTCTTTTGGCCGGTTTATGCGAAGTGATGAAGCAAAGCTTGGTCGTCTGGCGGATTTCGCGCAACTCGACTTGGGCGAGTTATACTACCTGGGTGATCGTCGTATTGTGGAGCGTGGCCTGCGCTACTTTCGGGATTATGCAGTGGACTCGCTTTTTTGGGACGGGCGTGCCAAGCGAATCACGGCGCTGGTGAGCGGTTCGGGCTATGCGCCTTATGAAGTTTTGTTGTGGGTCCGGGATGGTCATGTCGAGCACGAGTGTGAGTGTCCTGCCTGGGATAGCTACGGGGCCTGCAAGCACGGCGTCGCCGCTCTGGCGGCGGTCTTTGCGGTTCTGAATGGTTTTCAGGTGGGCTCGCAGCAGATCCCGGAGGACTATTTACAGGAGCTGCGGAGCGGACTCGGGTTGTCCTCTGGGGAGGCCTTGCCGGAACCGGAATCGAAAAGTGGCGGTAAGGGGGATACCACCAGTTTTACGGTGATCGACCTGAGCAGCTATGGCGGGATGCGGCTTCGAGTACGGGGTGCGATCCCCTACGACCTGTTAAAGTCGGCGGGATTGCATCTGCCCCATAGCTACGGCGGGGGGCAGAGCCGGGAGCTTTTCATGGGGGCTTTGTCGCGGACGCTGAAACCCTTCCTGCACAAGGCGAAGAAAGCGGGCATTCCGGTGCGCTGGCGCTCGGGAGAAGGTGAGGTCGAACTGACGATGGCGACGAGGAATTGTCGTGCCAGAAAAGACTATGCATTGAGGGGCGACAAGGTCGTGCGCCATTATGTTTTCGAGACGATCAAGGGGGATGCTCTGGATGTCGTCGAACTGATCGGTGAGTTCGATTTTGCACTGGATGCGGATGGGCGGGTTTACCGCATTCAACAGGCTAAAGGCGATTCTTTGGGGCCTCATGATGGCGCCCTGGTCCACAGCAGTTCGGTGGATTCCTTCAACCGATATGAGGTGCTGCACGGAAGAACCGAGGCGGCGTTGCAGGAGGACTTTAGGTTTCAAGGAGAATCAATGCAGCCGTTGTTTTTTACGGGCGATGCCTGCCAATTGCAGGTGGATTGCTCGCTCTGGAGAAATGCGGCCGGTGAGGCTGAGTATTGGGAGTTTCGTTGCGGCTTGGAAGTCGATGGCGTCAGGGTGGATTTAGATGGGATGTTTTTGAATATGCTCGATGTCACCTTGCACGCCTACTCGGGCAACATGCTGAGCGCGAAGCGCCGTGTCACGGCCCTGATGGATTTGATTCGTCGATTTCTGGCTGATTATAAGCCCGGAGAGGAATTCGAGCCTTCGGTTTATGCTCGGGATTTTTCCGAATTGTATGGCGCGAACTATCGACATGCGGTACTCGCTATCCTGCGTCGGCATGCGGCCATGATTACAGAGATGGAGGGGGACGCGTATGCACTGGCTGCCGACGCAAAGGCGGGACGTTTCCTGTGTTACGAGGTCCCGGTCCGACATCTTGCGATGCTGGTGCACGGCATGGCGGAACCCGGATCGCGCCGGGACCTTTACGATCTGGCCGAGGGTCGGATTACGGTACGCCGGGGAAGCAGCGGTAGCAGTGCGCTCAAGCGCCTCATCGGAGTCGCGCAACATTTAGGCGTGCGAGTGCGGGTCGACGAACTGCCCGTACGCAGCGAGCCGCTCAGTATTTCGGTGGACGCGAAGGCTTCCGGCAACGACATCGACTGGTTCGCCTTGCATCCCTCGATTGCCTGTGGGGAGCGGACGATCGAGCCGGAGGAGTGGCGGGATTTGATACGCGGCGAACTTCTCCTGCGCGGGGAAGACGGTGCCTTGATCATGCCCGAGGCGGGCGAGGGCGAGGCCGCCGGGCTGGAGGCGCTGGCCTCGATGCTGCGCGTCGACCGCATGACCGGTCAGCTCGAGGCGGGGGAACCGGCGCAAGTCTCGCGGCTACAGATGCTGGATTGGATTGCGCTGCGACGACACGGCGTGAAGGTGGAGTTGCCGCAGGAGGCGGAAGAAGTTTTCCAGAGCCTCCTGCACTTGCGCCAGTTGCCGGAGTATGAACCGCCCGAGGGCTGTGCCGCCGAGTTGCGCGGCTACCAGAAGGCAGGCTGTGCCTGGATCGATTTTCTCTTCCGGCACCGCTTCGGTGCCTGTCTGGCCGATGACATGGGGCTGGGAAAGACCGTGCAGACGATCAGTTTTCTAGTCGCGTCTTTCGAGCGTGGTTTGAGTCAAAAGCATGGCGCGCCTGTGCTGATTGTTCTGCCGCCAAGCCTGGTCTTCAACTGGTTGGATGAGTGGCAGCGCTTTGCGCCGGGCGTGAAGGTGAGGGATTGCCTGAAGAAGTCGGACTGGGACCACGCCTTGGCTGAGGCCGAGGTTGTTTTAACCACCTATGATCGGGTGCGACTCGACATCAGGGAGCTGGAAAAGAAGCGCTTCCAGATCGTGGTCTTTGACGAGGCGCATAATCTGAAAAACATTTCGGCAGCGCGGACCCGGGCCGCCGCTCGTTTAAATAGGCGTTTTACCCTCTGCCTCACAGGGACGCCGGTCGAGAACAACGCTTCCGAGTTTTATTCGGTCCTCAGTGCCGCCGTGCCGGGGATCTTTGGCACCCACAAGGATTTTAAGGAAGTTTTTCGCAAACGACCGGATCAGATTCTCGGCCGGGCGAGGCCGTTTATTCTGCGTCGTACCAAGAAGGCGATCCTGAAGGAACTCCCCAAAAAGGAAGAGCAGGTTTTGCATCTGCAGATGACGCCGATTCAGAAAGAGATTTACACCCGCACGGTGGCGGAGGTGCGCGAGGAGATCGCAGAGGCGTTTGCCGACAAGCCCGAGCAGCAGGCGGGGATCGTGGCCCTGGCGGCGATTCTGCGCCTGCGGCAGGTTTGCGTGAGTCCGGCCTTGCTGGGTAAGGAAATGCCCGATGTGGCACCAAAGTTTGCTTACATGGCGGACAAGCTCGAGGAACTCCATTCCGAAGGCCACGCGGCGCTGGTCTTCAGCCAGTTCATCGGCGGTCTGGACGGCCTTGAAGCCGAGGCTGCCGCCCGTGGGCTCGATTATCTGCGGATGGACGGGCGCACGCCGGTGGCCAAGCGGAAGGGGATTGTGGCGGAGTTCCAGTCCGCCGGCGGCCCACCGTTTTTCTTGATCAGCCTGAAGACCGGTGGTGTTGGTCTCAATCTGACGCGGGCCAACTATGTGTTCCATCTCGATCCCTGGTGGAACCCGGCGGTCGAAAATCAGGCGACCGACCGCGCTCACCGGATTGGCCAGCGACAGGCCGTTTTTGTGCAGCGCTTGATCATGGAGCACAGCATCGAGTCACGGATGATGGAGTTGAAAAACCGCAAAGCGGATCTTTTCCGGCAACTCGTTGAGGTCCCCGGAGCGAAATCCGCCCGTTCAGGGCTTTCCCGTGAGGACTTCGAATATCTCCTGGAAGGCTAGCCCCGGAGTCATGAAGTCTTGACTGTCTCCTCCCTTCTGTCTTCTGACTTCTCGCGAATCATGATAGACATTAAGCTCCTCCGCGAGCAGCCGGACCTAGTCAAGGCTGCGATTGCCAACAAGAAATTCACCTGCGACATCGATGCCGTACTGGAGCTCGATGCGGTTCGTCGTGCCAAAATCACGGATGCGGAATCGGCCCGTGCGGAGCAGAAAGCGGCCAACCAGGAGATGGCGGCCCTGAAGAAGGGCTCACCCGAATTTTTGGAGAAAGTTCAGGACATGAAAAAAATCGCCGCCCGCGCGAAGGAATTGGAGGCCGAATCGAAATCGGCAGACGAGGCCTTTCAGGCTGCCTTTCTCGAAATCCCGAATCTGCCCGACGCATCCGTGCCGGTGGGGAAGGGCGAAGACGAGAACGTGGTGGCTTCGACCTGGGGTGATGCGGACGCGGACTTTCCCCATGCTTTGCCTCACTTTGATATCCCCTGGTTTGAATCCCGCATCGATTTTGCGCGTGGGGTGAAAGCAACCGGTGCCGGGTTTCCATTCTACGTCGGCGAAATGTCCCGTTTGGTTCGTGCCCTGGTCAACTTCTTTCTGGAGGAAGCTCACAGCAACGGTTACGAGGAGGTGCTTCCGCCAATCGTGGTCAACGCCGATAGTGCGACCGCTACCGGGCAGTTGCCCGACAAAGAAGGACAGATGTATGTCGATGAGAACGAGGGCCTTTACCTGATTCCGACTGCCGAAGTTCCCGTGACAAATTTTTACCGCGACGAGATTCTGGAAGCCGACCAGCTTCCGGTTTACCGCTGCGCTTACACGCCATGTTTTCGCCGCGAGGCCGGAAGCTGGGGGGCGCATGTCCGGGGCCTCAACCGCCTGCACCAGTTCGACAAGGTCGAACTCGTCAAGTGGACGGATGCGGAGAGCTCGATGGACGAGTTGGAAAAGCTTCGTGAGAACGTGGAAGGGACGCTGCAAAAGCTTGATCTGCCGTATCGTGTTCTGCGCATGTGCACGGGCGATATCGGCTTCCCGCACGCCAAGCAATATGACTTGGAAGTTTTTGCGGCCGGTCAGAAGCGTTGGCTGGAAGTTTCAAGCTGCTCCAACTTTACCGATTTTCAGGCGCGCCGTGCCGGGATTCGTTACCGCGGTGCGGATGGCAAGCCGGTGACCGTGCACACCCTGAATGGTTCCGGCTTGGCTGTCCCGAGAGTACTGGCCGCAATTTTAGAAAATAATTTACAGGCCGACGGACGCGTGAAAGTGCCGGAATGCCTGCAATACTGGATGAAACAGGAATATATCGGCGAATCGCGGGCGTAAAGCTGTAGACTTGCCATATAACCGAGGACTTAGAGACTTACTAGGCATGGACAGTATTAAAGAGCTGATTTTTTCGGGTAACCTGATCGGGTGGATCATACTCGTTGTCCTGTTGATTCTTTTTATCAAAATTCTCAAGAGCGCGGGCAAGGGCTTGTTACTCTTCGCCGCTTTCTGCGCCTGCGTTTTTTTGATCGCCAAGTTCTTTCCTGGTATTGCCGAGCCGATTGCCGACTTTATTCGCGGGGGATGGCTGGGCGAGCACCGTCCGGACAAGCCCTGGTAACTCGGTCGTTCCAGTGTGACACAGGCGGGACGCCTGTGCGACGTAGAACAGACGTCCCGCCTGTATGAGATGCCTCGAGTGCCTTGCAGTTCCTCCAGACTGGACATCCGCTAGCGTAACCCCTAACCAACCAAGACTATATTTCAAAAATACAATTTCTATGGCGAAGCAGGCTAAAAACGCAATTTCTCCCACGCGCTCGGAAGATTATCCCGAATGGTATCAACAGGTGGTCAAAGCCGCCGATCTGGCGGAAACCTCTCCGGTCAGAGGCTGTATGGTCATCAAGCCATGGGGCTACGCTATCTGGGAGAATATCCAGCGCGAACTCGACCGCCGGTTCAAGGAGAGCGGTCACCGCAATGCCTACTTCCCGCTCTTTATCCCCATGAGCTATCTCCAGAAGGAGGCCGACCATGTCGAGGGCTTCGCGAAAGAATGTGCCGTGGTCACGCACTCGCGTCTGGAGGCGGATGACGAGGGGAAACTACAACCGGCCGGGCCACTTGAAGAACCACTCATCGTACGACCAACTTCCGAAACCATTATCGGAGAACTCTTTTCCAAGTGGGTGCAGTCCTACCGTGACCTTCCGCTCCTGATCAACCAGTGGGCCAATGTCGTCCGCTGGGAGATGCGCACGCGCCTCTTTCTCCGCACTGCCGAGTTTCTCTGGCAGGAGGGGCATACCGTGCATGCCACCGCAGACGAGGCCATGGAAGAAACCCGCAAAATTCTCGATATCTATGCGGATTTTGCGGAGGAGTTCCTGGCCATGCCGGTGATCACCGGGGAAAAAACCGAAGCCGAGCGCTTTCCCGGTGCTGATGTGACTTACGCGATCGAGGCGATGATGCAGGATCGCAAGGCGCTACAGGCTGGCACGTCGCACTTCCTCGGGCAGAACTTTGCCAAATCCAGCCAGATTAAATATCTCAGTGCCGAGGGGCAGGAGGAATATGCCTGGACCACGTCCTGGGGCGTCTCGACACGTCTGGTTGGTGGCTTGATTATGACCCATTCCGACGACGATGGACTGGTCCTTCCTCCACGGATCGCGCCAGCGCACCTCGTCATTATTCCGGTCACGCCAAAGGAAGAGACCCGTGCCGCCGTGCTGGAATACTGTCAGAAATTGCAGAAGGATCTTGAAGCACAGCCTTTCCTCGATGGCCGGGTCAAAGTCGAACTTGACGACCGCGATATCCGTGGCGGCGAGAAGACCTGGGGCTGGGTGAAAAAGGGCATCCCGGTCCGCGTCGAGGTCGGTCCCCGTGATATGGAGAAAAACGCCGTCTTCGTGGGGCGTCGTGACCGCGCGCCCAAAGACAAGGAGGCCATCAACCGCGACGAATTTGTCGGCGGGATTGGAGCCTTACTCGAGGAAATTCAGAACAACCTTCTGGCAAAAGCCAAAGCCTTCCGCGATGAGCATTCGCGTGAGATCACCAGCGAGGCTGACTTCGTCGAGTTCTTCACGCCGAAAAACCGGGAAGACCCGGAGATTCATGCAGGTTTTGCTTCAGTCGGTTTCTGTTGCGACCCGGAACTGGAAGACAAGATTGCCAAAGAGCACAAAGTCACCGTTCGCTGTATCCCCAACGCAACGGCAGACGAGGAGGTCCCTTGTATCTTTACTGGCAAGCCGGGCAAACGCGTCGTTTTCGCCAAGTCGTACTAGTGGCAGCCTCTTTTGGGTTTCGAGGTGTCTGGGGCGGGATCACTTGACCCAAGCCTCGGCGGATTCGATCGAGTCGAATAACTTCGAAGTCCAACCGCCATCGCTTAGATGTTTGACGTAGAGCTCGTGCAGTAACCTTGCATCTTTGTCAGCCGCAACCACAGCGACTCGAACTCTTTTATTTGTTCGTGCCGCGGCCGCATCCAAGTGGGCGACTTTTTGCATGTGCCGTTCACTGACCTCTATTTTTTCAGCCTCCAGCAAGTTGACGATCTGGTATTTCAGATCGTCAAATCGTTCGTCGCCGTAGATGTCTAAATTGGACTTTAGAATATCCTCGCCGCTCACTGTACCGGTGTAGGTCCAGCAGACGCCACGGTTTCGCCACTCAGTTTTGTAAGGCATAGGCTAAATGACCCCACTTACTCCAAATCCAATTTCTTCAGCTTCGGACGGATCACCATTTGGCAATAGGGCGCGGACTTGTTCAGTTTGTAATAATCCTGATGGTAGTCTTCCGCGATGTAGAATTCCGACGCCGCTGTGATCTCGGTCACGATGGGCGAGTCAAACATACTTTGAGCCGTTTCCTTGGAAGCTTCGGCAATCTCGCGCTGCTCATCGCTGTGGTAGAAGATTGCCGAGCGATATTGTGTGCCGACATCGGCTCCCTGGCGATTCAAAGTCGTCGGGTCGTGTGAGCGCCAGAGCCAATCAAGCAGAGTCTTGTAGGAGATCACTTTCGGGTCGTAATAAATCCGGGTGACTTCCGCATGTCCGGTATTCCCCATACTCACTTCCCGGTAAGTCGGATTTTCGGTCTCGCCACCCATATAACCTGATTCAACGGACTTGACGCCGTCGAGGTTTTCAAAAACGGCTTCCACGCACCAGAAACATCCGGCGCCAAAGGTTGCGGTTTCGAGCGAGGCTTTTTCTTCTTCAGACAACATGGTATTGGGAGATTCTTTTTCCTGGGCCGTGCAGGAAAGTGATAGCGAGAGAATCAGGGACAGCAGGCCGAATGATGGTAGTAAACGTTTTCTCATGAAGGTTTGAGGCGGACCAAACAGAATTTGTTCCCGAATCCTTACAGGGAAATCACTCCGGGGACGGCAGAAACACGCTGGTAAAGGGCGATAACTTCGTCGCAGGAGTGTACGTATATTTCCATCGTGTAGGCGATGAAGCGACCGCTGGAGGACTCATTGGCCTGCACCGGGTCGTCGGCAAAGAGGTCGAGCACCGTTTCCGACTGTTTTTTCGGTACGATGAACTTAAAGGTGTAATGGCAGGGCCAATCGTGGTTGTCATTCAACGCGGAGCGAAAGGAGTCTAAATTTCCGTCTTCTTGCATGATGGCGCAAACTAACCCAATTCTCCGATCTGTCCAAGTTCATATTAATTTTGCCTCCTGACGCTCGCGTAGGGGCTGCGCATTACCTGTGCCAGTATGGGAACTGGATAATCTGGATATATTTCATCCCCTTGATGTGTTGCGTTTAGGAGTCTGGGCTTCGGAAACATTTTCTGGATGTTCCTCAAGTAGGCACTGGCATGCGCAAGCGCAGCCGCTACGATCGCTTATGGTGAGGCATGATGAAACCCATGCAGGTGGCGCTTTACCGTCTGCCAAATCCGTCCTCTTCATCGCAGGAAATTAATACCTAGGACTGCAGCGCACTGAGTTCACCGGCGGCGATTTCCCATTCGTAATTTTTTTCTTCCAGGTATTTTGCCACACGTCCGGCTTTAACATTGAGCTCTTTGGCGGCCTCGGGGTCGCTGTAGCTGGAGGGGTCCTCCAGTTGCTTGGAGATTTCGCCCTGTTGCTCTTCGAGCTCCATAA
Source organism: Coraliomargarita sinensis (assembly GCF_003185655.1). Lineage (NCBI taxonomy): Bacteria > Pseudomonadati > Verrucomicrobiota > Opitutia > Puniceicoccales > Coraliomargaritaceae > Coraliomargarita > Coraliomargarita sinensis. The sequence continues at coordinate 67,172 of NZ_QHJQ01000012.1, forward strand.
TTTCCGCCTCCAGGCGATTGACTCTTCGTTCAATATCCTTGCGGGCGGCGGAGGCGGCCTTGCGTTCTTCGGCCGCGATTCGCCTGCGCTCCTTGGCGCTGAGTGCTTTGTGCTCGCCCTCGGTCGCCAGGCTGCCATCCGGGCGGGCGTTTTTCAGGCCTGCGACCAGGCCTTCCTGTTCGGAACTGGTTCCGGATTTGCGCAGGTAATAATCATAGTCACCGGGATAGTGGGTGATTTTTCCCGCCTGGATTTGGATGGTCTCCTCGGCAATGGCGCGGATGAAGTGCACGTCGTGACTCACGAAGAGGAGGGTGCCGCTGTAGTCTTTCAGGGCGGAGACGAGGGCGTCGATACTCGGCATGTCCAGGTGGGTGGTGGGCTCGTCGAGTAAAAGCAGATTGGGTGGGGCCAGAAGCAGCTTCACCAGTGCCAACCGGCTTTTCTCACCCCCGCTGAGAACTTTGACCTTCTTGAAAACTTCATCTCCGCGGAAAAGGAAAGCGCCGAGGACCGTACGAACGCTTTGCTCGTTCATGCCTCCCTCCACCCGTTCCATGGCCTCGTCCAGGACCGTGCGTTCGAGATCGAGCACCTCCACGCGTTGCTGGGAGAAGTAGCCCACGCTCACATTGAGCCCGAGCTCCCGGGTACCCGCTTGAATCGGCACCTGCTCGGCGAGGATTTTAAGCAGAGTGGATTTACCCGCGCCGTTTGGTCCGACCAGCACGATGCGCTGGCCTTTTTCAATTTTCAGGTCGAGACCGGAGTAGACCCGGTGGTCACCATAGGCTTGATCCACCTTTTCGAGTGTGGCGACCCGTTGGCCACTGCGGTCGGGTTGGGGGAACTTGAAATGAATGGTGTCGGCGGCACTTTCCGGAGCTTCGATCCGCTCCATTTTCTCGAGCTGCTTGAGGCGCGCCTGGGCCTGACTGGCTTTGGTCGCCTTGGCCCGGAAACGGCGGACAAAGTCTTCAAGGTGGGCGATCTCACGCTGCTGGTTTTTGTAGGCGGCCAGTTGCTGGGCTTCCCGTTCGGCTTTTTCTTTCAGGTAATGTTCGTAGTTGCCGGTATAGCGGTGCAGCTTGCCATGGGCGATCTCGGCGATGCCGTCGCAAACCGCATTTAAAAATTCGCGGTCGTGCGAGATGGTCAGAATAGCCCCGGGGTAGCGCTTGAGCTGGTTTTGAAACCAGCCCAGTGTTTCCAGGTCGAGGTGGTTGGTGGGCTCGTCCAGCATGAGCAGGTCCGGCTCCATGACGAGCAGCCGGGCCAGGTGCGCGCGCATGATCCAGCCCCCGCTGAGAGTATGGGCGGGCTTGTCGCAGTCGTCGGAGCGGAAGGCGAGCCCGGCGAGAATGCGCTTGGTCCGTGCTTCCAGTTTATAGCCGTCCAGTTCGACAAAGCGCTCCATCGCAGACAGTCGCTCGGGTGCTTCGGGGTCGGGAAATTGGCGGAGGGTTTTGTAGATCTCGCACAACTCCGGTGTGATGGAGCTGGCGAGCTCGGTCACGGTTTCATCCCCGGCGGGAGCACTCTCCTGAGGCAGGTAGCCGATGCGCAGGTCGCGCTCTGTCTCGATTTCCCCCGAGTCCGGCTCGCTTTGCCCGAGCACGATATTGAACAGCGTGGTTTTCCCGGCACCGTTCGGGCCGACGAGGCCGACACGCTCGCCGCGCTGCAAACGAAAGGAAATATCGCTGAACAGGACTTTCGGGCCGAAGCCTTTGCTGATTTGTGAAATGGTAAGCATACAGATTTTTATCGGGACAGAGGCTTGCTAGGCGTGGGCAGAGCGGTTTGCCTGCAAAAAAAAAGAAATGACAGAAACGAGCAGTCCAAATCCCTTGATCACGCTCTGGTATAAGCCGGGTCAGACCTTGCAAGGTCTAATTGCCTCTGGCAAGGGGCGAAGCGTCGCTGTGTTCATCGCGGCCATATTTGGCGTGGTGCAAGTCTGGCCGGCATTTGCCGCGCAGGGCTCTGCTCGCCCGGGCTTGCTGCTGCTCGGTGCTTTTGTCGGGGTGGCTGGGCTTTATCTTTTCAGCTGGTTGCTCCGGAATTTCAGTCGCTGGTTCGGGGGAGGGGCTGAGCTGGTCGATGTCCGCACCGCATTGGGGTGGGGACTTTTGCCCTGGGCCGGGCTCTTCGGACTTTTACTTGTTCTGGTAACCGCAACCAGTGGCGATGCCCGGCAGATGTTTCCCCTGTTCTTTGCTGCGATTGTCTATGGCTTTGTCATTTTACTTTCATGTTTGGCGGTCGCGCTCCGCCTCTCATTAATGAAAGCGTTTTTCTGTCTGATCTTAACGTTTCTCGTGAGTATTTTTCCGCTCACGTTCGTCATGCAGTTGTTTTTCGGCGTTCCTGGTCCGGAGGCGCCGTAAATGCTGCTCCTGTCGTTGACCTGCTTTAGCCGGTCAACCGATCGGACAATCGGTTCCGCAAGGCCGATTCGGTTCGCATGGCTTCCGCCTTCACATATAGCTACGGCGGACAGGAAAGCGGTGCGAGTACGTTGTTGACCTGCTTGTGGCGGTTAGGCGGATGGGCAGCGATTACCTTGGGGCCGGATTTTGCTGGCGATGCGTGTTAAGGCTTGTTGGAAAATTTTATTTTGAAAAACTTCGTGATTCCTCTTCCTAAGACTTAACGCATCCCATGCTTCAATATATTCGCATAAAAAACCTCGCGCTGCTTGATGAGGTGCGGCTTGAGTTCGAGCCCGGCTTCACTGCGGTGACAGGGGAGACAGGCGCGGGTAAGAGCGTTTTACTCGGGGCGTTGAGTCTACTCTCCGGGGCCCGTACGGACAAGTCTCTGGTGCGGCAGGGACAGGATCGGCTGGAGGTTGAGGCGGCCTTATATTTTGACGACACCGCAGCCATCGATGCGCTGCTTGAAGCCGCGGGCTTGCCGATCTGCGAAGACGGTGTGCTCCTGCTCTATCGCAGTATCCACCGCAGTAAGATGCCACGGGTGCAGATTAACGGCAACATGGCCACCCTCACTCAGTTGCAATCACTCGGTGAGTCATGGATCGATTTCCATGGTCCCGGGGAACCGCAGAAGCTGTTTCAGGAGAAGCGTCAGTTGGAAATGCTGGACGCATACTCCGGTAATTTAAAGGCAGTGGAAGAATACACCGCCGATTTTCGTGCCTGGCGCGAGGCCTTGAAGGAAATTGATGAGCTTGAGGGCAGCGAGCGCCTGGATGAGGACGAACTCGACTTTGTGCGCAAACAGATCGCCAGGATCGACGCTGTTGAGGTGAGTGAGGATTCGATCGAAGCGCTGGAGCGGGATTACACGCGGATGTCGAGTGCGCAGGAATTGACGGCCATCGCCAGCGAGTGCGCCGAGGGCATGGTTGGCGAACAGGGTGTGAGTGAGCAACTCATGACCGTGGTCGGGCGGATGGAGGCATTGGCCGAGCTCGATAACGAATCGGCGTCTCTCTTGGAGCGCGCCCGCAGTTTGCAGATCGAGTTGCAGGACCTCGGCTCGGAAGTCGAGCGTATGGCGGGTGATTTGGACTTTGATCCGGAAGAGGTGGAAGCCGTGAACGAACGCATGAACCTCTGGCAGGAAGTCCGGCGGAAGTACGGGGGCAGTGTCGAATCCGTCCTGGCCAAGCGCGAAGAACTGGCCGGGAAGATCGCCATTCAGGGCGATATCGAAGGCGTTTTAAAGGAGAAGCGCGACGCTGCAGCCAAGATGGAGAAAGATCTGGCTAAAGCCGCTGCGAAATTGACCGGGACCCGTGAAAAAGCGGCCAAGTCGCTCGGCGAGAAAGCGGCCAAGTTGCTGCAGGCACTTGGATTCAAAAAAGCCAAACTGGGGATTGAGGTGCTGCGTGATGCAGGACTGCACGAGCGGGGCGACAGCCATTGCCGCTTTGTCTTTTCGCCCAACGCCGGTCAGGAGTTGTTGCCTCTGAACAAAATCGCCTCCAGTGGCGAGACGGCTCGCGTCATGCTGGCGCTGAAGACCGTGTTGGCCGAGGCCGATGCCACGCCGCTGCTGGTCTTCGACGAGGTGGACGCCAACGTCGGCGGCGAAGTGGGCCGTGCGGTCGGTGCCGAACTGGCCCGCTTGGCTGCGGAACATCAGGTGCTTTGTGTGACCCACCTGCCGCAAGTCGCCTCGCTGGCGCAGAATCACTTTATCGTCACCAAATCGCAGGACGAGGACTCCACCACGGTGGCCATTGCCCCGATTCACGCGACCCGCGAGGATCGTCTCGCCGAACTGGCGCGCATGTTGGGGGACCGCAATTCCGCCTCGGCCCGTGCTCACGCCGAGGAATTGCTCGATTAGAGGATACCATCGGCCTCAGTAAAATTAAGCGCAATAGGCATTGACCGAAAAATGCCTTTCCCCTTTATTGCTCCGCTTTTCTCCGGGGAACCCAGTTTGCCGGATCCGCTAACTTTAAATTATGAGCACCGTGAAAACCGACGTCAAAGACATCAACGAGACCCGCAAGACTATTACCGTGAGCTTCACTTCCGAAGAGGTGACCGAGCAGGAGGCTGCTCTGGTAAAGGACTTTCAACGTCAGGCGAAGATCCCCGGCTTCCGTCCGGGCAAGGCACCCGAGAAAATGGTGCGCTCCCGCTTCGCCAAGGATATTAACCAGGAACTCAAGCAGCGGGTCATCTCACAGGCGCACCAGGAGGGTGTCGGCGGAGCTGACTTCGAAGTGTTCAACATCGTCGACCTCGAGGATGGGGAAATCGCCCCTGGTTCGGATGCCAAGATCATCTTTACCGTCGATGTGGTGCCCGAATTCGAGCTGCCTGAGTACGAGGGGATCCGTGTCACCAGTGAACCGACTGAGGCCACCGAGGAGGACATCGACAAGATGCTGACCCAGATTCTCAACCAGCGTGCCGAGTACAATGTTGTGGAGAAGGCGGCAGAGAAAGGGGACTACGTACGTTGCTCCTACGAAGGCAAAATCGGTGACGAGTTTGTCGCTGACCTTGTGCCGGATACGCCCATGTTCGGCACCCAGAAAGTCACCTGGGAGGAAGCCGGATCTGAAGATGCGCCCGGTGTGCGCGCCGTGGTCGACGGTCTGGTCGGGATGAGCGCAGGGGACGAAAAGGAAGTCACCATGGAATTTCCCGAGGATTTCAAGCCCGAGGCTCTCGCCGGAAAGACCGCTACTTACAGCTTGAAGGCTGAGGAGGTGCGTGAGAAGGTACTCCCCGAACTCAACGACGAGCTATTGAAGAGTCTCGGCGTCGAAGATGAGGCCGGTCTGCGCAAGGCGATTGCCGAAAACATCGAGAACCAGAAGAAGCAGCAAAACGCGAACGGCGAGCGTCAACAGGTGACCGAAGCCCTGATTAAAGCGGTTGATTTTCCGGTCCCCGAAAGCGGCGTGCAAAGCGAGACGGAAGAAGTGCTGCGCGACTTCATGCAGCGCAACATGCAGCAGGGCGTCTCCGCGGAGGAATTCGAAAAGCACAAGGAGCAGCTCCACGAAGGGGCCAGCAAGGCGGCACATGACCGCCTGAAATCCCGCCTTATTCTGAGCAAGATTGCGGAGAAGGAGAAGATCAAAGCCGAACAGGATGATTTCAGCCGCATGATCATGATGGAAGCTCAGAATACCGGCCAGAAGCCCGAAAAGCTGGTGAAGGAACTCCAAAAGGACCAAAGCCGGATCAACCGTATGCGCAGTGAGATTGTTCTGGGCAAAACCATGGATCTTCTGGTGGATAAGGCTGAGCGTGCAACGGTCGAGCCGTCGGTTGAAGACAGCGAGAAGTAGTTCTTTGCCACAGAATTTGTAAAAGCAGTTGATATTCGCTTCGGCCTCTCTACATGTTGACTGCGTGAGTTACGTTCCATTACCAACAGTCTATGAACGCGAGGGTCGCACCGAGCGCGCATGGGATATCTACAGTCGCCTGCTTCGCGACCGTATCATCTTCATCGGCACCCCGATCAATGATTTCGTGGCCAATGCCGTGATCGCGCAGATGCTTTTTCTGCAGATGGAGGATCCGAAGAAGGATATCAGCCTCTACATCAACTCCCCCGGCGGCAGTGTGACCGACGGAATGGCGATCTACGACACCATGAACTTTCTTCAGTGCGATGTCGTGACCTATTGTGTCGGGCAGGCCGCGAGCATGTCGACCCTGCTGCTGGCTGCCGGCACGAAAGGGAAACGTTACGCGCTGCCCAACAGTCGCGTGATGATGCACCAACCGACAGGTGGCGCCACCGGGCAGACCTCCGATATTTCAATAGCCGCCCGCGAGATCGTTCGCTGGCGCGAGCGGATGAATGAATTGATTGCGAGCCACACCAAGAAGACGGCGGAAGAAATTGCCGCCGACTCGGATCGCGATTTTTACCTGACCGCGCAGGACGCACTGGAATACGGCATCGTCGACAAGGTGATTGAGAGCAAGCACTCGGCCTAGTCCTGAAGTCGACTTCAAGTCGGGCCTTCACAAGCAGGTTTATTTTTCGTATCATTTCATCATGGCTAAATCCACACGCATGACTTTTTGCTCGTTCTGCGGAAAAGCGCAGAACGAAGTTCGTAAGATGATTGCCGGCCCTGCCGGCGTGCACATCTGCGATTCCTGTGTATCCGTGTGTAAAACCATCATTGATCGCGAGCTTTCCGATGGTCAGGAAGCCGCGCAGCAGCAGGGGGGCAAGCGTGGCGAGCGCTTCAATCTGCTCAAGCCTGCTGAAATCACAGCCCGGCTCGACGAACATATCATCGGGCAGAACTACGCAAAGAAGGCTCTGGCTGTCGCAGTCTACAACCACTACAAGCGCCTCCGGTCCGACGAGCCCGCATCGGGATTAAACGGCAAAGACGATGAGTTTGCGGATGTTCAGATCGAGAAGAGTAATATCCTCTTACTTGGGCCCACGGGCAGCGGTAAGACTTTACTGGCCCGCACCATGGCCAAAATGCTCGATGTGCCATTTGCCATCGCCGACGCGACGACACTGACGGAAGCTGGCTATGTGGGCGAAGACGTCGAGAACATCGTGCTGCGTCTTCTCCAGGCGGCCGACAACGACGTGAAAAAAGCCGAATGCGGAATTATTTACGTCGACGAAATCGACAAGATCGGCCGCAAGACTGACAATGTGTCGATTACGCGGGATGTTTCCGGTGAGGGCGTCCAGCAAGCACTTCTCAAGATTCTGGAAGGTACGGTTTGTAATGTGCCGCCTCAGGGCGGGCGTAAGCACCCGAACCAGGAGTATATCCAGTTGGATACTTCCAACATACTTTTCATTTGCGGCGGTGCCTTTGTCGATCTCGATAAGATTGTTCAAAGCCGGATCGGTTCCAAAGCGATGGGCTTTGATACCATGCATAACCGCCATCAAAGCGAAGTGCCGGTAAGCGAACTTCTGCGCGAGACCCAACCCGAAGACCTCGTTCATTTCGGTATGATTCCCGAATTCATTGGTCGTCTGCCCATGGTGGCCGTGCTGGATGAACTGAGTCGTTCAGATTTGGAGCATATTTTACGCAATACCAAGAATTCTTTGGTCAAGCAGTACTCCAAGCTCTTCTCCATGGAAGGCGCGGACCTTCATTTTACTCGGGATGCCGTGGCTGCGATCGCGGAAAAGGCCATTACGCTCAAGACGGGCGCCCGCGCCTTACGTTCCATCATGGAGCGGATCATGCTGGACGTCATGTATGACCTGCCACAGGTCGAGAATGTCGAGAAAGTTGTGATCAACCGTTCGGTGGTGGAAGGCCGTGGTAAGCCCAAGCTCAAAATTCGCAAAGGCGGTAAGAAGAGCAATGCGTCGAAGTCCGACGAGAAGGGTGGCTCGGCGAACGCCGCTTAGGCCGAATGGCACTAAAATAAGCGTATTTAATGTAGTCGCTCTGCTTATAGCCGTGCGACTCGAATCGGCCAAACGGCAGCACTTTCCAGTCCGGGTGACCGGCTGAAGCGGGTCACCTACGTCCAGCAGCAGGAAAACGCGCTTTTTCCGCTACCCCTGTGCTGAAAGCTTCAAGTGCCCAACTGCTGTAGGCTCGCTTGTCGCGATGGCACGATAGTGCCGTCGATTATCGCTGGCATAGATCTAGCGACCTTGTTCTCGCAAGGTCGCTACAAGGACAAACTTTCCAATACCATCGACTGACTTTTACTGACAAAAAGACAAATGTCGCATCTCGAACACCCCGCTTTGACAAGCGAGGCCACGTGGCCTCGACGAAGTTTTTACCGAGATGGCGGAGCAAACTCTGTTTCGGGGGTTCGTATTACCGATAAAAGTTCGGCACTGGTATAAAACCGCTTCGATTTAATTCTGGCTTAAATAGTTTTATGTAGCAGAGCGAGTCCCCTGGCTCCTTACAGAAAGCTAGCCATAGAGACGGCAGTGGACTGCCATAGCTACATTTAGATGTAGTAGAGCCAGTCCCCTGGCCCCTTGCTTTCGATGCGGTTGCCGGGCGTGAAATAGGTGTGGTATTAGCCGACCACGCTGGAGAGCTGGAAGATCGGCAGGAACATGGCCATAACGATACCACCGATGACAACACCGAGGAAGGTGATCAGCAAGGGCTCCATCAGGGAGGTAAGGGCGGCGACCAGGGTTTCGACTTCCGCGTCGTAGAAATCAGCGACTTTAACCAGCATGCCGTCGACATTACCGGTTTGCTCACCTGCGCGGCTCATGTGTTTGACCATGGGCGGGAAGTAGGGGTCTTCCGCGACAATTTCGGAGACCTGGCCACCCGCACTAATATGCTTGGCGATGTTTTTACACGCCCGCTCGACAAACGTATTTCCGGAGGCAGAGGAAGTGATTTCCAAAGTCTTCAGGATCGGGACGCCCGAACGCATGAGAATGGCGTAGGTACGGCAGAAACGGGAAAGATTCACTTTCCGTACGAGTTCTCCGATCACGGGGAGCTTGGTGATCACATTGTCTTTGATCACACGGCCTTTGGGTGTGGCGCAGAATCGTTTAATCATCCAGAAAACACCAAACATCCCGACAAGCAGGAAGATGATGTAGGACTTGAGGAAATCGCTCAGTCCAATGAGGAACTGAGTGGGTTTGGGCAGTTCCGCCCCGAAGTCGGTAAACATGTCGGCGAAGACGGGAATCACGAAGACCAGCAGGACATTCACCAGAATGATGGCCAGGCCGATCACGACAGCCGGGTAGACCAATGCGCCTTTAACCTGCTTCATCAGTTTGACCGTATCCTCAAAGTAGGTCGAGGTCTTATCCAGAATCTCGGCGAGACTACCGCTGGCTTCACCAGCTTCAACCATGGAGACGAAAAGATTGGGAAACGCTCTCGGGTAATCGGAACAAGAGTCGGAGAAGGAGCGGCCGGCCGACACTTCGTTCTTTACGTTGCGAATAATAATTTGAAACACCGGGTTTTCCGTTTGTTCTTCCAGCGCTTCCAGGGCTCCCACCAGAGGTAGGCCGGCTTCCAGCATGGCGGCGAGCTGCTGCGTGAAAACGGTCAACTCCTCCAGTTTGACTTTTTTACGCTTGGCCTGTTTTTCGTAGGACTTCTGCTTCGCGAGCCTTTGCCCTTCCATGAAACTACGCTTCTTGCCGGCTTTGCCGGAGGATCCTGATTTGGAGCTTAGATTTGCCATGATTCGATATCTTGTATCCTTATTGCTATAAGCCATTAAAGTATAAGCAAGTAACAAGTCTGAGGATCAAGGATTTACGTCTTTTTAAGATACGGCTCCTGTCCGGGAAAAATGACGAAAAACCAGGCTCTGAGGCCTTGACAGTAGGGGAGGCAAAGTTTTTCCTCTCCCGCTTTTCCAATTTCCAAGCTTATATAGTTATGAAACCAACCTACAGACCTTCCAAGCTCAAGCGCGCACGCAAGTTCGGCTTCCGTGCTCGCAACAAAACACACAGCGGCCGCAAAGTGCTGGCTGCACGTCGCGCCAAGGGTCGCTACCGTTTGTCTGCCTCCGTATAAGGTTGGCAGCGAGTCGCGTGGTTTTTGAGAAGCATGGGCATACCGGCTTCACAGCGCCTGCGCAAACAGAGCGATTTTCAACAGGTCCGCAGATCGGAGCATCGTATCCACTGCGGGCCTTTTGTTGTGCAATGTCAGCCGGGTGGAGAGGCTAGCGCTTCGCGGCCCATGCTCGGGGTGATTGCCAGTCGTCGCGTGGGGAATGCGGTCAAGCGCAACCGGGGCAAGCGTCTGGTGCGGGAGATTTTTCGCCGCAGCGCGGGGACATTGCCTCCAGGTAGCCGCTACGTGGTGGTTCTGCGTTCCGGTTTCGATCGTTACAGCTTTGCCGAGCTTGAAGCTCATTTTGCCCGGGCCTGTGCGAAAATTGTACGCCGGACTGAAGCGGGAGAGGCTTCCAAATGAGCCAGCCGAGGAATAAGCTCAGCGTGCCCGTCCGGATTGCGGCCCTTTGCGTCAGGGCCTATCAATTGACGGTGTCGCCGGCGATCCATGCGATTTTCGGCGCAGGTTGTGGCTGCCGTTTTCAACCGACCTGTTCCTGCTACGCCCGTGAGGCACTCTTTAAGCACGGTTTTTTTTCCGGTTGTCGCCTGGCGTTGGGGCGCATTCTACGCTGCCACCCATGGAACTCAGGTGGCTATGATCCTGTTCCGGACTTGAAAACAGGGAACAGGCAGGGCATAGCCCCAAACTTTAAAACTCATCTAGATGGATAAAAAGAATACAATTTTAGGCATAGTCTTCATTGCTGCGGGGATCGGATTTATGTTCTGGCAGAGCCAGCAGCTTCAGGAGCAGCGCCGAGAGCAGGCGCTGCAGGAGCAAACGGAGCCGATACCCGCGTCCGGGCAGACCGAATCTGAAGAGCCGGCAAATACAGTTGCGGAGGCTCCGGTCACGGTCGAAGCGGAACCTGCAACAGGCACCATGCTGGACCTGCTCGCGCAGGAAGTGGAGGAGCCCGCTGCCAGCAGTGTGTCATCAATGCCCCGGGCTGAAGAGAAGACGGTTGAGCTCTCCAATGACTACATTCAGGCCGAGTTCACCACACGCGGAGGGGCGATTCGCAAGGTACATTTCCTGCAAACCAAACGCGGTGAAAAAGACGATTACGTCTTCAATGAGGGCGGCTACCTGCCCGCACTGAGTCTGAGTCTGGCTGCGGGAGAAGGTGCCATGCGTGAGTTCAATCTCGATTACACCATCGAAAGCCAGACCCGCGATTCCATCACTTTTGGCCTGGATGCCGGTGACGGCCTGGTGATCCGGCGGTCCTACAAAATCGCTTCCGGTGAAAACGGGCAGGATCCCTACGTGATCGAGCACAGCACCACGTTCAATAACCGCAGTGATTCGCCCAAAGCGCTTTCCACGATTTATCTCAACCTGGGCACGGCGCGCCCGATCTCCAAGTCCAGTCAGCCGAACTACCTGAACGTGGGCTTCTACAATGGGGAGGATGCCGACTTTATCCCCATCAATAAGCTGACCGGCAGCGCCGGATTTTTGGGAATCGGGGCCAGTTCACCCCAGGACGAGATTTCCAAACGCGCCCGGATCGAGTGGTCCTCTGTGAAAAACCAGTTTTTTGCCAGCGTGCTTTCTTCCGAGCAAACTGCCGGTGAAGTCTTTATTTACCCGGTCGAAGTACAGGCTAACGGCGATGGCATACCGGACAGCCCCGGCATCTCCGGAAGTGTCGGCTATACTCTGGGCACGGTTTCCGCCGGAAACAGCAGCGAGCTTGCCTTCGAATACTATGTGGGGCCGAAGGAATTCAAGCGCCTGCAGTCGCTGGGTAACGAGCAGGACCTCGTCATGCAGTTCGGTTTCCTCGGTTTCTTCAGCAAGCTCTTGCTCGCCTTCATGTATGCGATCCACTCCGTGGTTCCAAGCTGGGGGTGGTCGATCGTGATTATGACGATCTGCATCAAGACAATTTTCCTTCCACTGACCGCCAAAGCCAGTCGTTCGCAGAAGCGGATGGCGTCGATCCAGGGGCCGATGTCCGAGCTTAAGGAAAAGTACAAGGACAACCCCCAGAAGATGCAGCAGGAGACCTTGAAGCTCTTCAAGGAACATCAGGTCAATCCGCTGGCAGGCTGCCTGCCCATGATCATACAGATGCCGATCTTCCTCGGGCTTTTCTACATGCTGCGCACGGCTTCGGAGCTACGCCACGAACCCTTCCTCTGGGTGTCCGACCTATCGCAACCGGACACGATTATGGAGATCGGAGGGTTCCCGCTCAACCTCCTGCCGATCCTGATGGGTCTGACGATGTTCCTGCAGATGCACATGATGCCCGTCTCGCCGACGGCGGACCCCATGCAGCAGAAGATCTTCAAATTCATGCCGGCGATCTTTCTGGTCTTTCTCTACAATTTCTCCTCCGGCCTTACTCTGTACTGGACGGTGCAGAATATCCTCACCATTCTGCAGCAAAAATACATCAACAGCCGTCCCGACCCCGAACCGGTGGTCGCCGAGGCCGCTGCTGCCAAACCTAAAACCAAGCACGGAGGCAAGGCGCGGAAAAAGAAGTAACCTAGTCGGTTTTCCGGTTCTCAGTTCACAAGTAATCAGTTTTTTTATTAGCTATGTCAGGACACAGTAAATGGGCCACGATCAAACGCGCGAAGGGCGCTGCCGATGCCAAGCGCGGCAAGCTTTTCAGCGTTCTCAGTAAAGACCTCACGCTGGCCGCACGCGATGGCGGCGGCGATGCGGATTTTAATCCCCGCCTGCGGACCTGTATCCAGAAAGCAAAACAGGCCAATATGCCGGCCGACAATATTGACCGTGCGATCAAGAAGGGCACCGGCGAGTTGCCCGGGGTCACCTACGAGGAAATTGTCTACGAAGGTTACGCGGCGGGCGGTGTCGGTCTGATTGTCGAGGTCACGACCGACAACAAGAATCGCTCGGCTTCTGAAGTACGCAGCACGATGTCGAAGCACGGCGGTAATCTTGCCGGAGTCGGGGCGGTGGCCTTTCAGTTCGAGCGCAAAGGACAGTTTATCATCGATGCCAAGCAAATCGACGAGGAGGCACTGATGGAGGTCGCCCTCGAAGCCGGGGCTGAAGACATCAAGAATCAGGAGGACCATTACGAGGTCATTTGCCCCATGGCGGACTACGATTCACTTTCCCAGGCTCTGAGTGATAAGGAAATTGAGACCGAATCTTCTGATCTGGCCTACCTGCCGAATATTCTTGTGCCGGTCGAAGACAAGGATACCGCCCGAAAAGTACTGCAATTGATCGAGAAACTCGACGACCTCGAAGACGTCAAAGCCGTGCACGACAACATGGACCTGACGGAAGGTTTACTGGACGAAGAATAATTCAAAAACCGCTTGCAAAGCACCATCCGAACACCCACTTTTAAAGCATCAAGAATCCCCTTATTATATTATGCGTATTAAAATAGTTACTCTTCTAGCACTCTCCACTGCTGCCCTTTGGTTTACCGGTTGCGATCAAGGCCGCGCGCAAATGGGCAGCCGTGAATCCAATTTGCTTGGCATCGCAAAGATTGAAAAAGACAACTACGGCCCCACCACGGCCAACACATTTGCGGTGCATACAGACGAGCTTTACAAGCGCAAAAACTTTTCCGGTGATCGGGTAACACTCCTCTGGGGACTTGTTACTCTCAAGGATTACTAGGGTGAAATTGTAACTTATTTTCAGGCCGCTTTCGATTTCCCGGGAGCGGCTTTTTTATCGATCATGTCAGAGCGTGCAGCATCCAGTCTGGAAACAGGCCGTCAGGCTATGCAGGCCGAGGCGACTGCGATACAGATTGCAGCCGAACGGATGGATGCTTCATTTGAGCAGGCCGTTGAGACGCTCCTGGCCTGTAAGTCCAAACTCGTGATTTGTGGGATCGGCAAGTCCGGTCACATTGGGGGTAAACTTGCCGCGACGTTTTCCAGTTCGGGCATGCCTGCGGTCTTTCTTCACGCCGCGGAAGCGATTCACGGGGATCTCGGTGTCTACAAGCCGGGTGATCCCACCATCGTCTTATCCAAGAGTGGCAGCACGGAAGAAGTGCTTCGGCTCATGCCCATGTTTAAGAAGTTCGACTCGCCGGTGATTGCGATCGTGGGTAACACCAAGTCCCCGATTGCGGCGGCGGCTGACATCGTGATCGATTCCAGTGTCGAAAAGGAGGCGGACCCGCTCAACCTCATGCCCACCTCAAGTTCGACGGTGAGTTTGGCCATCGGCGATGCCCTGGCGGCTGCCCTGGTCCGTGCCCGTGATTTTACGGCCGAGGAATTCGCCACCTACCATCCCGGCGGGCAACTAGGGCGAAACCTCTCGATGACAGTTGCGGAAGTCATGCACAAAGTCGATCAGGTCGCCTGTGCCTCTGCCGGGGATACCTTGCGCGAAGTGGTCATACGCATGACGAAGCACCCCCTGGGTGCGGCCTGTATTGTGGATCAGGCGGGCCAGCTGGAAGGCTTGATTACCGATGGCGACGTGCGCCGTTTGCTTTCCGAGGATGGCGATATTCTCGCCCGTGAAGCGGGCACCTGTATGACGGTTTCGCCGATTGCGACCCAACCGGAGAAAAGTCTGGGAGACGCGCTGCGGCTGATGGAAGAACGTTCCTCCCAGATTTCCGTGCTTCCGGTGGTGGGCCGTGATTCCGGGCAGCTGGTCGGCCTACTGCGCTTGCACGACGCTTACCAGCCCGGGCTTTCCTGAGCAAGTCGTAGGGGCTGCCCCTGGGATGCGGGATACGGGATGCGGGATGCGTGATGAGGTCGGCTAGGATTTGGTCAGGCCGTCGATGATGTATTTCGCCGCCTCATCGACATCATCGATGATTTTGAAGAGGTGGAGATCTCCGGGGGAGATGGTGCCCCATTCGACAAGGGCTTCGAAGTTGATCACACTGTTCCAGAATTTACTGCCAAAAAGAACGATGATCGGTTTTTCCTCGATCTTTTTGGTCTGCACCAGGGTCAGTGTTTCGAAGAGTTCGTCGAGCGTGCCGAAACCGCCGGGAAATGCGACCAGGACCTTGGCCATGGAAACGAACCAGAATTTACGAACAAAGAAGTAGTGGAACTCGAACTTGAGTTCCTCCGGGACGCTATCATTGACCCCCTGTTCGAAGGGCAGGCTGATGCCCAGCCCGATGGATTTACCCCCTGCTTTTTTCGCGCCGAGGTTGGCCGCCTCCATGATGCCCGGTCCGCCACCGGAGCAGATCGTGTAGGAGGGTTTACCTTCGGCTTCCCGCTTCAGGGACCAGCGCGTTAGCTTCTCTGCCAGCTCCACCGCGGAACTGTAGTAGTGGGCCGACTTGACCCCGGATTCCGCGCGCAGTTGGGAAAACTTTTCCGCTTCCGTCGGCGCTTCCGGATTCTCAAAGCTGGCCACCAGCGTTTCCAGGGCCTCCTTGGCATCCGCTTCGGGCTGGAGACGGGCCGAGCCGAAGAGCACGATGGTGTCCTGGATCGATTCTTCGGCAAAGCGCAGCCCCGGTTCGGTCATCTCACACAAGACACGGATGTTGCGTGCGGCATCGCTGTTGAGGAAATCGAGGTTTTTATAGGCCTTGAGGGGCCATTCATCGCGGGAACAATCTCTGGGTAAGCTCATCTTGCAGTTGTGAAATCTTAGTATGTTGCACGCTATTGCCCGAATTCCTACTGGCAACTGTTTCTGTCGCTTCTTTTAGGGTTGCGGGGTCCGCTTTCGAGGCTTCTTCTTGTCGGCTTTTCTACCCTATAAGCAGCTATTTTTAAGTATTCATGTATCTCAAAGAGATCGTCATCAGTGGTTTTAAAAGTTTTGCGGACCGCACCCGCTTCGACCTTCGTCCCGGCGTCACCGCCGTGGTGGGCCCCAATGGGTGCGGGAAGAGTAATATCGTCGATGCCATTCGCTGGGTGCTCGGCGAGCAGAGTGCCAAAGCCCTGCGCGGTGCGTCCATGCAGGATGTTATTTTCGAGGGCACGGATAAGCGCAAGGCACTGCCCACCTGTGAGGTGGCCCTGACATTCACCGACTGCGAGGCCGAACTCGGCACCCAGTTCAACGAGGTGGAAATCTCCCGCCGGGTCACGCGTGACGGCGGCAGCGATTACTACATCAACGGCAAAGTTTCCCGCCTGAAAGACATCCAGCGGCTTTTTGCCAATACCGGGGTGGGGCGCGTTTCCTACTCTTTCATGCTGCAGGGGCAGATCGACCAGATTCTCTCCACCAATCCGGCGGAGCGCCGCACGATTTTCGAGGAAGCCGCCGGTATCACTCTCTATAAAGCGCAGCGTAAAGAAGCGTTGAACAAGCTTGCCCTGGTCGACGCCAACCTCGCCCGCGTGACCGACGTGATCGAGGAGGTGAGCCGCCAGATCGGCTCGCTCAAGCGCCAGGCTAGTAAGGCCCTTCGCTATCAGCGCCTCAAGCATCGCTTAACCCACCTCGACCTTTCCTTTAACGCCTACCGCTATGCCCAGTTGAACGAGTCCATCGAATCGGTGGCCACCCGGGCGGAGGAGCTGAAGAAAAAACTCGAATCGCACACCGAATCCCTGGAGTCCGACGAATCGGTGCTCACGGAGAAGAAAGTGACCCGTGCCGAGCTGGCGCACAAGATGGAAGAGCTGCAGCAGCGGGTCTATGCCCTGCGCTCGGAAAAGGAGAATGCGGAGAACCAGTCCGAGTTTTCCGGCATTCGTGCCAAGGACCTGGAAAACCGCATCGTCGAGTTTAAGAAGGAAATTTCCGAGCTCGAAGCCCAGAAGACCGAGCTTGCCGAAAAGGCCAAGAGCGAGACCGAGAACAAGCAAATGCACCTCGGCGTGGTGGATGATTCGGACCGTATCTTCCGTGACCGGAATAATGATCTGGTCGCCGCCCAGGAAAAGCTGGGTGAGATGGAGGCTGAGCTGCAAAACCGCCGCCAGGAAGTGCTTCATGCCGAAAACCGGATCAATCGGGCGCGTTCCCAGTGCACCACACTTGAAGTCGATCTGAAGACCTACCAGGTGAAGCACGCCTCCTTGACCGAGAATATCCTTACGCTCAAGGAAGAGGCGAAATCCCTCGAGCAGGCCTTGAGCGAAATTCAGCGCCTTCTGGCCAAGCGCCGCGCGGAGCAAACGGCCAGCGAAGCGGCCGTCGAGCAGGCGCGTAACGATTCCCGCGAGATTGTGGGGCAGTTTCGCGGCCTGCAGGAGCGCATCCAGGAGCAGGACAGGGGCATCGCCCGCAAGACCGCTCAGCTCAACGTGCTTGAAGGCTTACAGGCCAAGTTCGAAGGCTTCGGCGAGGGCGCCAAGGCGATCCTCGGCGATAAGCTCGGCGATATCGTATCCAAGGATGCGGTCACCATTCTCTCCAAGGAGTTGAAAGTGGACCCGGCTTACACCGGCGCGCTGGAAGCGCTTCTGGGCTCGTCGGTCGACGCACTCTACATCGGCGACGCGGCCAAAGCCTTATCGGTTATCGGTAAGCTGGATTCCGCCTTGCTCGGGCGCGCCTGCCTGCAGGTCTCAGTGGATGCGGCTGCGAAGGCCGGCGTCAAGGACCTGCCGGATGGCCTCGTTGCGGCCGGCAGCGTCATCCAGGCCCGCCATGAATCGGTTGAGTCACCGGTTCAGAGCCTGCTTCGCGACTGTTATTTCGCCGAGAATCTTGAAAGCTTTATTGAATTCTGGAAGGCTAATCCGGAATTTCACTTCCTGTTGGTCGCGACCAAGAACGGGGAGTTGATCGATTGCCGTGGCCTGATTCACGGGGGTAAGGATTCCGGGCAGAAGTCCTCCAGCTTATTGGAGCGGGAGGCGGAAATTCGCAAACTCCGTACCGAAATCGAGGCGGAGCGCAAGCAGCTCAATGCCCTCCGCGAAGAAGCCAGCGCCCTCGAGGATAAGCGCAACGCGGCCGAAGCAACGGTGGAAGAGCAGCGCCAGCGTCAGGGGGAACTGGCCAGCGAGGTCTCGGGCCTCGTTGCCGAGGAGCGCAACCAGCAGCAGAAAATCGAGCAAAACGCCCGCAATCGCAGCGAGAGCGAAGACGAACTGGCCAAGCTGGATGCCAAGCACGGCGACTCCGTCAAGGAACTGGAAACCGCCAGAGAGGATCTCGCCGCGGCTGAAAAGGGGCTGGGTGATGCCCGTCAGAACGGCACCGATTTGGAAGAGGAGATTAACCGCGCCCGTGAAGTGCGCGACCAGAAGCGCGAAGCCCTCGCCGATGTGCGCTTGGAGCTGGCCGAGAAAAAGCAACGTCTGGAGTCCGCCGACCGCGCCCTGAGCGAAGTGCAGCGTGAGACCGCCAACCTGCAACATCGCATCCTCCGCCGGAATCAGGAAATCGATACCCTCAACGAACAGATCGAAGAATTCAAGCAGACCTCGTCCGCCGAGCAGGCCAAGACCGAGGAACTGGAGAAGACACTCGCCGTCGCTACCGAGCAGCTGGATACCGACCGCGAGAAAGTGAAAAAGCTCGACGCCGAGATTGCCGAGATCGACGGGGGCCTCGCCGGTCGCCGCAGCGAAGGGCGGAATTTCGATCAGGAAATGACAAAGCTGGAAGTACGCCTCGCCGAGGAGCGTTCACAGCTCGGCTTTATCCAGAGCACCGCTCAGGACGATTACCAGACCGAGCTCAGCGAGATCGACTGGAAGGCCGAACTCTGGGAGGCCAACATCGAGTTCGAAAAACGGGTCAACCTCGACGACCTGGACGACCCCGACAAGATCGCCGCTCAGCCCAAGGGCGAACGTCGCGACCCCAACGAAGAAGAACTCGCCGAGATGGACCGGACCGACTGGTCCGCCATCGAGGAGGAAGTCGGTGAGCTCAAGGGCCGTATCGCCAACATGGGCCCGGTCAATCTCGATGCCATCAGCGAGTATGCCGATCTCAAGGAACGGCACGACTTCCTCAAGGGCCAGAGCGAAGACCTTTGGAATTCAAAGAACAAACTTGTGGAAACCATCGACGAGATCAACGAGACCTCGCAGACCCTCTTCCGTGATACCTTCGAACAGGTGCGTAAAAACTTTGCCTTTACCTACGAGAAGATCTCGGGGGGAGGGGAGTCCGACCTCCAGCTCGTCGACTCCGAGGATCCGCTCGAGTCCGGGATCGAGATCATTGCTCGCCCTCCCGGTACCCGCCTCAAGAGCGTAACCCTGCTTTCCGGTGGCCAGCGCACCATGGCGGCCGTGGCGCTCCTCTTCGGTATCTATATGGTCAAGCCCAGCCCATTCTGTGTGCTCGACGAAATCGATGCCGCGCTCGACGACGCCAATATCGGCCGCTTCTGCGATACACTGCACGGTTTTACCGATAAGTCGCAGTTCCTCATCATTACCCACAACAAGCGCACCATCTCCAACGCCGACACCGTCTTCGGCGTAACCATGCCGGAAAAGGGCGTCTCGACGCTCCTCTCCATGCGCTTCAGCCGCGAAAGCGGCAAACCTGTGATGAAGGCCGCCGAAGGCTCACAACCGTTTTAAGTCCCGTCCTTTCTCTTCACGTAGCTATGCGATTAGCACTCAGTCCTTAGAGAGGGTGTAGCACCCGGTCGCATCCGCTCGTCAGACGGATGATACGCTGCCCTTAAAGCGCGTCCAGCGGGCTCGGCGTCTGATCCTTTTCATCTTCCATCACGTGCAGGTAGATCATGGTCGTCTCGACGCAGGTATGCCCCAGAAGCTCCTGGACCGTGCGGATGTTGCTTCCGTTCTCCAGCAGGTGGGTGGCGTAGCTGTGCCTCAAGACGTGCGAGTTCGAACGTT